>NZ_JBFAZD010000006.1:0-415273 GCF_040681655.1 Streptomyces sp. NPDC051662 | reverse complement strand
TCCCGGTTCGTGGTCATCGAGTTTCCCGACATGGACCGGATCCGGGAGTGGTACGACTCCCCCGAGTACCGGCGGGCCCGGGAGATACGAGAGGAAAAAGTCCGGGTGGGCATGCTGTTCGTCGAGGGCGCACCGCCTGAGGGCTTCTCCCTCCCGGCCTAGCCGTGCCGCTGGTGCGCTGACCGGAGAGGGTTGCCGGGCAAGGCTCGCGGCGTCCGACGGTGCACCGGACGCCGAGGGCCTCGGATCGCGCAGCACTACTTCACCGGAGAACAGTTCGACAGTCACCAAGCGACGGACGGTGTCACCCGCGCCACAAGGCGGGGGCGGCTCGGGATTCACGAAGTCGCATAGAACGGCTTCAGCGGCCTCTCAGGCGTGTTCTGTGGAGGGCCGCGAGCGCGAGGAGTTGGCGTTCCTCGTACGGCGTGGCGGGGCGGAGCGAGATGTGGTGAACCCGCCAGCGGAGGCCGGTGGGACGTGTCAGGAGGACCATCGGGCCGGCGAAGCCGGTGATCTCCGCCGGCATGTCGTAGTGGCGGTCGAACACGGCCATGCCGACACGGAGTTCACCCGGCCCCGGCCGTGACACAGGAAGCGGTCCCGGGCGCGGGCGCGCGCGAGGGCTCATTTCCAGTCCCCCGAGCGGCGGTGCGGGTGATTGCGGAGTTCGTCGTTCCAGTCCCGCACCATGCGACCGTTGCCGACCGCCCGCGCGTCCTCGCGCTGTCGGCAGAGCGCCGCGCACACGTCGCACCCGGTCGCGGGAACCGGCTCACGCGCGGGTAGGGATACGGTCATCGCTCGTCCTCGCCGGGGCGGGGTGCCGAGTCGGGGCACGACGGGTGACCGCAGACGCACGGCGGCCACTTGAGCACGTCCCCGGGAGCGAGGTCCGCGCCCTCGGCGCCGGGGTCGTACACGGAATTCGGTACGACGAGCGAACCGTCCACCCCGTACGCGGCGATCATCAGCGACAGACGCCTGCGCGCCTCACTTCGCTTCATCGGCCAGCCTCCGCAGTCCGCGCTCCACGCGCCGTGCCAACTCCGCCGTCGGCTCGGCGAATTCCCATGGCACCCCTCCGGGGATCAGCACGACCACCTCGTAGTCCTCGGTGGCCGAGGCCGGTGCTTCCCTCTCCGCCATTGGCGCGCCCCTCCGTCGTCGTGGCATTACTGTGTGTGTTCAAGATTCGGCATGCGTGCCTTCGCCGAACAGGGTTGAACGCACGTCAACGGGCCTGGGGTGAAGGAGGAAGAGGTATGGCCGACGAACTGAAAGGGCCGGTGGGACCGGTCAGCGGAGCTGCCTACTTCGGCAACGAGGTACGGGAGTGGCGGCTGGCCAGGGGGCTGAGCCAGCGCGAGGTGGGCGCACCGGCCCGATACGGGCAGCAGTACGTGGCGAAGGTGGAAGCCGGGGACCGGATGGCAAGCCCGGAGTTCGCCGCAGGATGCGATCAAGTCTTCGGTACGCCGCGTACGTTCGCCCGGCTACGGGACCGTTGCGCCGAGAAGGGCGGCTATCCGGACTGGTTCGAGCCGTACCTTCTGCTTGAGCAGAATGCATCCTCGGTCCTGGACTTCAGCTCAGGCCTGATCATGGGGCTCTTGCAAACCAACGCCTATGCCCAGGCGATCTTCCGGAAGGGCCGTCCGCACGATCCTCTGGACGTGACTGCGGAGAAGGTCGCACGCCGGTTGAAGCGGCGTGAGGTTCTGGTGCGCGAGAACCCGCCACTCGTGTGGGTTGTCCTGGACGAGTCCTGTCTGCGACGCGTGATCGGCAGTCCGGCTGTCATGGCTGAGCAAATGGCCTATCTGATCAAGGAAGCCGAGTCCCCCCGCTTCACCATTCAGGTGCTCCCGTTCAGCTCCGGGGCTCCCGCCTGGCCTCTGGCTTTCACGCTGCTGAAGTTCGAGGACGACGAGCCGGACATGCTCTACCAAGAGAGTCCGGGCTTCGGTCATGTGACCGACTCCCGAAAGCTCGTGGCGGATGCGAGCCTGCTCTACGATCGGCTACGTGCCGACGCACTCGCTCCAGAAGCGTCGGTCGACATGTTGCGCAAGGTGATGGAGGCATGGAACCGATGAGGACACTCGATCTGTCCGGTGCGCGATGGGAGAAGTCCAGCTACAGCGCGGACAATGAGGGCCAGTGCGTCGAGTTCACCCGCACCTTCGCCCTCTCCGGCATCGTCCCCGTACGCGACAGCAAGTCCCCCACCGGGCCCGTCCTCCTGCTCACCCCCACCGCCTGGAACGACTTCGTCGTCTTCGCCGCACGCCCCACCCAGTAACCGGCGCACCCGTGAGGGGACGGTGCCTCCCCCACGAGTGACACGGCGTCGTCAGGTTGCGCAAGGTAACGGAGGACTGGACCCGATGAGCAGATTCGATCTCTCCTGCGCACACTGGGAGAAGTCCAGCTACAGCGATCAACAGGGTGGCAACTGCGTCGAGTTCACCCGCACCTTCGCCCCCTCCGGCATCGTCCCCGTACGCGACAGCAAAACTCCCACCGGCCCGGTGCTCCTGCTCACCCCCACCGCCTGGAACGACTTCGTCGCCTTCGCGGCCAACGACAATTAGCCTTCCTGCGGCGGCCAGGTGTCGCCCCAGGCCGTGTCCCTGGCCGCCCGGTAGAGCGGGCCGTGGCGCTTGGTGACCGTCTCGCGGCGCAGGCCGTCGTCCCTCGTGCACAGGTCCAGAAGCACCTGGCCCTTGCGGATCTGCGGCTTCCGCGTCACCCGGGCTCCCGCCGGGTGCGCGTCGAAGCGGACCGCCGCCACATAGCTGAACTTCTCGTCCTCGTACGGCAGCGAGCCGCCCTTGACCTGGCGGTGCAGTGAGGAGCGGCTGACCCGCGCCGCGAAGTGGCACCAGTCCGTGCCCCGTTCGATCGGGCACGCGCCGTCGTGCGGGCAGGGGGCGGCGATACGGTAGCCCGCCGCGATGAGCCGGTCGCGGGCCTCGATGATCCGCAGATAGCCATCGGGCGTTCCGGGCTCCACGATCACCACGGCCTGCCCGGTCCGCGCGGCCTCGGCGACGAGTGCGGTGCGATCGCGTCCGGTGAGTTCCTTCAGTACGTACGAGACCGTCACGAGATCGTTCTCCGGGAGCTTCAGCGCCGCGTCGATCCTGGTCTGTCGCCAGTCCGCCGCACGGAGCGCGGGCGCTCCCGAGGCGGCGGCCAGTTCGCGTCCGAGGGCGAGCGCCGGCTCCGCCCAGTCGAGGACCGTGGTGGTACGGGGCTCCGCCCACGTCGCGTCCGCCGCCCAGACCGCCGCTCCCGTACCGCCGCCCACGTCGACGTGGCTGCCGGGCGCCCACCCGGGCGCCGCGTCGGCGAGGGCCTCCAGCGCGGCCCGTACCGCCTCGAAGGTGGCCGGCATCCGGTACGCGGCGTACGCGGCGACGTCGGACCGGTCACGGAGTACGGGCGCGTCGGTCGGAGTGGTGCCCCGGTAGTTGGTGATCAGCCGTTCGACGGCCTGCGCGGCCTGCTTGGGCGGCAGCCCGTCGAGCACTCCGGCGAGCGCGGCGCGCAGCGCTTCGGCGGTGGGGAGGGCAGACTCGGCGCGGTTCACCGTGGAATTCTGACATGCGGCCCGATCCCGGGCGTGCCCGCCGAAGCGGGCCCGTCACAACGGTGACACAAACTGCGGCGGGCACAGGCTCAGTTGCTACGCTGGCGCTTCTTGTCCGGCAGCCGCTCTCACGGGGGAAAACTTGAGTCGGCTCGTAAGACAGCCGTGAGACAGCAGGGGAACCATGAAACTGAGGCTCGTGCGTGGGCCCCGACGGGGCGGCGTACCCGGCGGAGGCCGTTTCTCCCGCGTAGGCCGCTTCTCCCGTGGGGGCGGATTCTCGCGCGGGAGCGGTTTCTCGCGCGGGGGCGGTGAGGGGACCGTACGGCAGCGGGTCGTACGCATGATCCTCGTCGGCGGGGTCATCGTGCTGGCACTGCTGCTCCTGCTCGCCACCTGTGGCGGCGGGAACAAGCCCGCCACGACGAAGGACGACGGCGCGGCAAGGAAGCCCGTGACGAACGTCCTGGACCGGGCACCGCGGCTCAGCGTTCCCGACGCGTACGACACCGGGCGCGGCTGGGAGATCATCGGCGGCTCCCCCGATGTCGCCGTCGCCCATGACGAGAACCGTCTCGCCTATCTGGAGCGGGTCGGCGGGGACAGGTTCCGGCTGCGGACGATCGACCCCGAGACCGGGCAGCGCGGCTGGGACGGGGAGCCCTGGCGACCGCTGTTCGCCCCCGACCGGTTCCCCAGGCTGCTGTCCGTCACCAAGGACGCCCAGGAGTACTTCGTCACCTGGTCGTACGGGAGGCTCAGCGCGGACGCGCTGCGCCCCGCCGACTCCATCGTCTCCCTGGACATCTACAACGCCTCGGACGGCAGCCGCCGGCGGGTCGAGACTCCCTGGGCTGACGCGCCGCAGGTGAGCGCCGCCGGGCCCGCCATCCTGATCAGCGACGGCAAGGCCACCAGCGCGGTGATCGATCCGGCGACCGCCGAGGTGGTCAAGGTCCCGCCGGGCTCGCTCGGCTACCCCAAGGGCTGCAAGGAGTGCCGCAAGCTGACCGAGGTGCGCGGGGTCACCGAGAAGGGGCTGCTGGTCAGCGGGGCCAAGGAGTTCTGGGTACGTGGTGGCTGGTACAGCCGGCAGGGCGCGCCGAAGGACACCGACAGCGCCTCGGGTGTGCCCGCCTCGATGGCGAGTGGCTTCATCCTCGCCAAGTGGCAGAAGAAGAAGGGCGCCTCGGACGCCCGTACGCACGAGGTCTGGGCGGTGCACGACGCGGCGACGGGCAAGGCCGTGGCACAGGTGCGGTGCCGTAAGCCGGCCATCACCCCGGCCGAGGACCCGCGTCTCATCGCCTCACCCGACGGCCGTTTCCTGATCGCGGGGCGGCTCGCCTTCGACCTGGACGCGAAGAAGGCGTACTGCTTCGAGGAGACGGACGGCACCCAGCCGCTGACCCTGACCACGGTGTCGGACGACGGCACGGCGTACGGCGCGGTGAGCGCCCGCAACACATCGGACGCGCTGGCGGGCGGCGGGAACCCGGTCAAGGTGAATCTGACGACCGCCACGCCCGAGGCCCTGGCGACCAATGTCCGGCTGCCGAGCGCGGAGACGTCGGGAGTGGGGCTCTTCCGCTGGACGGACTCGAAGAACCACCCGCATCTGGTCGGCTATCCGCGCCGGGGCTGAGAGAGAGCCCCGGCGCGGACAGCACGTGAACCAGTGAGCAGGACCAGTGAGCGGGACCAGCGAGCAGGACCGGTGATCAGGACCGGTGATCAGGACCGGTGATCAGAAGCGCTGATCAGGCGCCGGCGGCCGGGCGCTCCCTCGGCTGCTGGTGCCGCCACGGCCGTACGAAGCCCAGGAAGCAGCCCAGCGAGCCGACGGCGCACACCAGCTGCACGACCGCCATCGGAACGGCCGTGTCCTCACCCGCGATCCCCACCAGCGGCGAGGCGATGGCGCCGATCAGGAACGACGACGTACCGATCAGCGCGGACGCCGAGCCGGCGGCGTGCGGGGTCCGCATCAGCGCCGAGGCGTTGGTGTTGGGCATCGCGAGCCCCATCGCGGACATCAGCACGAACAGCGCCACCGCGACCGGGAGAAGTCCCACGGAACCGAACACCCCTGAGGTCATCAGCAGCAGGGCCAGCGCGGCGAGGGTGATGACCACCAGCCCGAAGCCCAGCACGCGGTCCATGCTGACCCGCCCGACGAGCACCTTGCCGTTGATCTGGCCGACGGCGATCAGACCGATGGAGTTGACGCCGAAGAGCAGGCTGAAGGTCTGCGGCGAGGCGCCGTAGATCTCCTGCACCACGAACGGCGAGGCCGCGACATACGCGAACAGCGCCGCGAAGGCCAGACCGCCCGCCAGCATGTAGCCGGTGAAGACCCGGTCCGCGATCAGCCCGCGCATCGTACGCAGCGCCGCGACGGTGCCGCCGCTGTGCCGCTTCTCCGGCGGCAGCGTCTCGTGCAGCCACTTCCAGACGACCAGTGTGAGGACGACACCGACCACCGTGAGGACGGCGAAGATGCCGCGCCAGTCGGTGAGGCGCAGCACCTGTCCGCCGATGACCGGGGCGATGACCGGCGCGACGCCGGAGATCAGCATCAGGGTGGAGAAGAAGCGCGCCATCTCCACACCGTCGTAGAGATCACGCACCACCGCGCGGGCGATCACGATGCCCGCCGCGCCCGCGAGGCCCTGCAAGAGGCGGAAGCCGATGAGGAGTTCGGTGGTGGGCGCGAGGGCGCAGAGGGCGGTGGCGAATACGTAGACGATCATGCCGAGCAGCAGTGGCCGGCGCCGCCCCCACTTGTCGCTCATCGGGCCGACCACGATCTGGCCGAGCGCCATGCCCGCCAGACAGGCGGTGAGGGTGATCTGAACCGTCGCCGCCGGTGAGTTCAGCGAGCGGGTGACCTCCGGCAGGGCCGGCAGGTACATGTCCATGGACAGCGGGGGCAGCGCGGTGAGCCCGCCGAGTACGAGGGTGACCAGCAGCCCGGCGCGGCGCGCGGCGACGGCGCGCTCCCGCGGGGGCGCGTCCGGGGCCGCTTGCGGGGTCTGCGGAGCTTGCGGGGTCTGCGGGGTCTGCGGGGCCCGCGCCGCCGCCTGCGAGGCGTGCGGAGGTGCCTGCCGCTGTTCCGGAATCGGTGCCGAGCGACGCTGCTCGGGTGCTATATGTCCGTTACGTCCTTCGGTGGTTCGGCCGCCGTCCGGCATTCCTGTCTCCATGTCGTTGAATCCGTACCTATGCTCTCAGCTCAGCGGGGGCCGTCGAGACCTTTATCTGGGGCAGCCATGACAACGGGACAGATGTCACAACAGGTGTCACAACAGATGTCACAACAGGTGTCGCGAGGGACGTCGCCCGGGAGCGCCGTCCGGTGGGGTGTGCTGGCGACGGGCGGGATCGCCGCGCGGTTCACCACGGACGTACAGGAGCTGCCGGACGCCGAGGTGGTGGCGGTGGCCTCGCGCGGCGAAGCGTCCGCGCGGGAGTTCGCGGGCCGCTTCGGGATCCCCCGGGCGTACGGCGACTGGGCCGGGCTCCTCGCCGACGAGGAGGTGGACATCGTCTACGTGGCGACCCCGCACTCCGCCCACCGGGCCGCCGCCGGACTGGCCCTGGCCGCCGGAAAGCCGGTGCTGTGCGAGAAGGCGTTCACGCTCAACGCGCGCGAGGCCGGGGAACTGGTCTCGCTCGCCCGGGAGCGCGGTCTCTTCCTGATGGAAGCCATGTGGATGTACTGCAACCCCGTCATCCTGCGGCTGGCGGAACTGGTCAGGGACGGCGCGATCGGGGAGATCCGTACCGTCCAGGCCGACTTCGGCCTCCAGGGCCCGTTCGACGCCACCCACCGGCTGCGCGACCCGGCGCTCGGCGGCGGAGCGGTGCTCGATCTCGGCGTCTATCCCGTCTCCTTCGCGCAGCTGCTGCTGGGCGAGCCCGACCGCGTCCAGGCCGACGCGCTGCTCTCGCCCGAGGGCGTCGATCTCAACACCGGCATGCTGCTGGGCTGGGACTCCGGGGCGACGGCGCTGCTCACCTGCTCGGTGACGGCCGGGACTCCGGTGACGGCGACGGTGACGGGCACGGCGGGCCGGATCGAGGTGCCGTCCGGTTTCTTCGCGACGGAGCGGTTCGTACTGCACCGGGACGGCGCGGAGCCCGAGGAGTTCACCGGCGACGGCGCGCTGCACGGCCTCCAGTACGAGGCGGCCGAGGTGATGCGCTGTCTGCGGGCCGGCGTGACCGAATCCCCGCTGGTGCCGCTGGACGGCACGCTCGCGGTGATGCGGACGCTCGACGCGGTACGTGACCGAATCGGCGTCCGCTTCCCCGCCGACGACGCAGTGGCCTGAGCGCCGCGTCAGACCGGCTTCAGCCCCGGGTCGCCCACCTCGGTCACGAAGGACGCCGCCGTCGTGACCGGGGCGCCGGGCGTCGTGATGACCTTGACCGTCTTGAAGTCCGCCCGCGCCCGCCGTTCGCCGAGCGTCACGGTCACATAGCCGCGCCGCCCGTTGTAGAACTTCATGTGCGGATTGGCCTCCATGAACGTGGCCCAGTTGGAGGGCCGGTCCGTACCGTCCCTGCCGCTGGAGATGGAGGTCGCCACGATCTCGGTGCCGAGCGTGCGCGACCCCGGGTTGTCCCAGTCCTTCTTCAGGTCGTACGCGTAGCCGGTGTGCACGTCGCCGGTCAGCACCATGAAGTTCTTGATTCCGGCTGCCTCGACGCCGTTCAGCAGCCGCTGCCGGGAGCCGGGGTAGCCGTCCCAAGAGTCCATCGACAGCTTGTAGTCGGCCGTCGGCAGATTGCGGCGGCGGGCGAAGGTCACCTGCTGGGGTACGACGTTCCAGGTCGCCGTGGACTTCTTCCAGCCGTCCAGCAGCCACCGCTCCTGGTTCGGTCCCGTCATCGTGCGCCCCGGGTCCTCGGACTCCGGGCCCGGCAGCTGCCAGCCGTCGCCGTACGCCTGGTCGTCGCGGTACTGGCGGGTGTCGAGGATGTCGAACTGCGCCAGCCGTCCGAAGCGCAGCCGGCGGTAGAGCCGCATATCGGGGCCGTCGGGCCGCTGCGGGGCGCGCAGCGGCTGGTTCTCCCAGTACGCGCGGTAGGCGGAGGCCCGGCGCAGCAGGAACTCCTCGGGCGGCACGTCGTTCTCGGGGACGTCGCCCGCGTAGTTGTTCTCGGTCTCGTGGTCGTCCCAGGTGACGACGAAGGGGTGCTCGGCGTGCGCGGCCCGCAGATCCGGGTCGGACTTGTAGAGGCCGTAGCGCATCCGGTAGTCGTCCAGCGTGACCGTCTCGCGGTTGAAGTGCGCGGGCAGTTCGCGGTCCTGGTAGTTACGGGCGCCGCCGACGGAGTTGACGGCGTACTCGTAGAGGTAGTCGCCGAGATGGAAGACCACATCGAGGTCCTCGGCCGCGAGGTGCTTGTACGCGGTGAAGTAGCCGTCGTGGTAGGCCTGGCAGGAGACGGCGGCGAAGGACAGCGTGCTCGTCCTGGCGTTCGCGGCGGGCGCGGTACGGGTGCGGCCGACCTGGCTGATCCAACCGCCGGTGCGGAAGCGGAAGTAGTAGACCCGGCCGGACTCAAGCCCGGATACCTCGACATGCACGCTGTGGTGGAACTCCGGGTGCGCGTCGGTCTCGCCGCGCTTGGCGATCCGGCGGAAGGCCGCGTCGTGGGCGAGCTCCCAGCGTACGGAGACCCGGTTGGCGGGCAGGCCGCCGTCGGGCTCGTACGGGCGCGGCGCGAGGCGGGTCCAGAGCAGCACACTGCCGGGGCTCGGGTCTCCGGAGGCGACGCCGAGGGTGAACGGATCCTCGGTGATCTTCCTGGCGTCCAGCTCGGCGGCGCTCGCGACCCCCGGGCTCGGCAGGTTGACGGCGAAGGCGAGCGCGGCGGCGGCAGCGGTGCCGGTGAGGAGGCGGCGGCGGCCGAGGTGCGCGGCGGCTGCTCTGAGTTCGGGAGAGTGGGTGCCGGCCGGTGCGGAGCCGCTGAGTGTGCGGCCGGCCGGTGCGTGGCGAAGTACAGGTGTCATGTGCCCCTCCCCTGACGGCGGCTGTCACTCGCATTGCAGTCGAGGGCGAAGACGCCCCGTTGTCGTGCGCACAACTCGCGCATGTCGACTGGATGAGGACCGCGTGCTGGGCCAAGTTCTACCCCACGTAACGCACGTACTCTGCCTGACCATGAACGCCATGCGGAACATCAACACCAAGGGGCGAATCGCCGTGGTGACGGGTGCCGGCTCCGGCATCGGACGCGCGGTCGCCAAAGCGCTGAGCGGCGCGGGCTGGTCGGTGGTACTGGCGGGCCGTCACCCCGAGAAGCTGACGGAGACGGCCGACGCCATGGAGGGCGACGCGCTGCCGGTACGGACCGATGTGTCGAAACCCGAGGACGTGGACGCGCTGTTCGCGGCGGTGGACGAGCGGTACGGCCGTCTCGATCTGCTGTTCAACAACGCGGGCACGTTCGGCCCCGGCGGTGTGCCCCTGGAGGATCTGCCGTACTCGGCCTGGCGGAAGGTGGTGGACACGAATCTGACCGGTACGTTCCTGTGCGCGCAGGCGGCCTTCCGGCTGATGAAATCGCAGGACCCGCGGGGCGGCCGGATCATCAACAACGGCTCGGTCTCCGCCCACGCGCCCCGCCCGGACTCGATCGCCTACACCGCCACCAAACACGGTATGACCGGACTCACCAAGTCCCTGTCGCTGGACGGGCGTCCGTACCGGATCGCCTGCGGGCAGATCGACATCGGGAACGCGGCCACGGACATGACCGAGCGGATGCGGCGGGGGGTGATGCAGGCGAACGGTGAGCTGGCGGTGGAGCCGGTGATGGATGTGGCGGATGTGGCCACGACGGTGCTGCACATGGCGGAGCTGCCGCTGGAGGCGAATGTGCAGTTCGCGACGGTGCTGGCGACGGGGATGCCGTTCGTGGGCCGGGGCTGAGGGAGCGCGGGGGGCGCGGGGGGTTGGAGCGCGACGGGGGTGCGAGAGGGGGGCGAGGGCGCCGTGTGGTGTGCGGGAATGCGCCGGACCGCCGTCGCTGTTGGCCGGAACATGAGCCCGCACTCCGCATCCGCGTCCGCCTCCCCCGCGACCCCCGGCGAGGTCCTTCGGTACACCGCGTTCTCGACCGACCCGGCGGGCGGCAACCCGGCCGGTGTCGTCCTGGACGCGGCCGGGCTCGGTGACGACGCGATGCTCGCGATCGCGGCGGAGCTCGGCTACAGCGAGACCGCCTTTCTCACCGCGCCGCCGCGGGACCTCGGCGAGCCGGGCCGGGCGTTCACCATCCGGTACTTCAGCCCGAAGGCCGAGGTCCCCTTCTGCGGGCACGCCACGGTCGCCACCGCCGTCGCGCTCGCCGAGCGGACAGGGCCCGGCGATCTCGTCTTCGCGACCCGCGCCGGGACCGTCCCGGTGACGGTCACCGAGCGGGACGGCGCGCTGCGGGCCACGCTCACCAGCGTCGAGCCCTACGTCACGGAGGTGGGCACCCAGGACGTACGGGAGGCGCTGGCCGCGCTGCGCTGGCCGGCGACCGAGCTCGACCCGGCGCTGCCGTCCCGTATCGCCTTCGCCGGAGCCCGCCACCTCGTGCTGGCCGCCGCGACGCGGGCCCGGCTGGCGGATCTCTCGTACGACTTCGACCGCCTCGAAAGGCTGATGACACGGCTGGATCTGACGACCGTTCAGCTTGTCTGGCGGGAGTCGGCGACCGTCTTCCATGTCCGCGACCCGTTCCCGGTGGGCGGTGTCGTCGAGGATCCGGCGACGGGGGCCGCGGCGGCGGCGTTCGGCGCGTACGCGCGTGAACTCGGCGTCGTACCGCACGAGTCGGTGCTCACCCTGCACCAGGGCGCGGACATGGGCCGCCCGGGAGTGCTGACGGTGGAGCTGCGGCCGGACGACCCGCGCGTCCGGGTGGGCGGCGCGGGCGCCCGGATCCCCGAGCTGCCTTAGGTCCTGTCCCCCGACGACGTCCGCGACGCGCTGCGCCGTCGTATCCAAGACCTGCTCGACGACAACGACACGGATCTTCAACAGCCCCATTGACGCCGTCTATCGGCGCAGCAGGCCGATCGACAGGTTGGCCGGTATCCGAAGGGGCGGAAGAACGGCCCAGGGCCACGCGGTCCGCATCTCCCCCCAGGTGCTTCGTCGCGCACCGTGCCGTACGCGTCGGCCGTCGCTCGACGGCCCATGCGGAACCGGCCGTTATACACGATTCCCGGCCGCCATGGCGAGCGACCGGATGGATCGGGGCGAGTTTCCGCAATACAGAAATCTGCAAGGATAATTCCCTTTGCGGCGAAGTTTCTTCTCGCTTGACATGACGCTCCGTCAATCTCTAGACATCCCCCGTGTCAGCGCCTTTCTGATCCGCTTTCCAACGCTGAGGGGAAGTCGAAAGTGAGAATTCCGAGACCCGGCTCATGGGCCGGCCTCGCGGCATTCGCCGTCATCAGTACATTGCTGCAACCCGTGGCCTTTTCCGGCCCCGCGGAGGCGGCCGCCCCTTTCAACGAGAGGGAGTGGCGCGAAAACCTGAGCAACTGGGAGAAGGGCGAGGGTGATCCGCCCGTTCTGCCCTCGGAATCCGTGCCCCTCAACGAGCGCGTGCCCAAGGGCGGCAAGGCGCGGAAGCCCGAGCGCGTGAAGGAGTTCACGGAGCGCCGGACGCCGACCGCCCGCTACTGGCAGATGTCGGACGGCAACACCCAGGCGGAGATATCCGCGGTGCCGACCGCCTTCAGGTCGGGCGCGGGCTGGAAGACGATCGACACGAGCGTCACCGCCGCCGACCGCAAGGGATTCACCTACGCCAACACCGCCAACACGGCGCGGAGCTGGTTCGGTTCGGACGCCGCCTCCCTCCTGCGCGTCGAGACCACGAGCGGTCAGGGCGTCACCTTCGGGCTCAAGGGCGCGGGCCGGCTCACGCCCCGCGCCAAGGGCTCCGACGTCAGCTACCCGGGCGCCGTCGACGGCGCCGATCTCGCCTACCGGGTCGGTCCTGGCGAGGTGAAGGAGACCCTTACGCTCAGGGAGCGGCCGGCGAAGGCGCCCGCGTACACCTTCACCCTCGATACGGACGGGCTCACGCCGAAGCTGCGCCCCGGCGGCTCGGTGGCCTTCCACAAGGAGTCCGCCGCCGACCCGGTGCTGGTGATCCCCGCGCCGTACATGACGGACGCCAAGCAGGACGCGGACTCCCCGTACGGAACCGCCTACAGCACCGACGTCACGACGCGACTGGCGAAGAAGGGCGGCGGCTGGGAGCTGACCGTCGAACCGTCCGCGGCGTGGCTGAACGCACCCGAGCGGCAGTACCCCGTCGTCATCGACCCGACGATCACGATCGCCCCGACCCCGACCCAGTCGCAGGACGTGATGGTCACGTCCGACGACCCCGGCGCCAATTTCAAGGACTCCTGGCGGCTCTCCGCGGGCCGCACCACCGTGGGGAACACACGCTCCCTGATCAAGTACGACCTGTCCGGCATCCCCGCCCGCACGCGTATCGACTCGGCGCGGATGCAGCTCTACTACGACCAGAACCACAGCGCCAACAATCTCCCCGTCACGCTCGGCGCCTACCGGGCGACCGGCCCGTGGGACGAGACGACGGCCACCTGGAACAGCACCAAGGACCTCGTCGGCGAGCAGTCGGCCTACTCCGTCACCGTCGATGACGGGGACGCTGGGACGACCGCGGCCAAGGGCGCCTGGCCGTCCTCGACCAACACGGCGTTCACCCAGTACGCGATCAACCGGGACTACCTCTACAACAAGGACGCGGTCACCGGTGACACCTACACCTGGCAGCCGCAGCTCGCCGAGTCGGGTGCGTACCGGGTCGATGTGCACTCCGTCCCGGCCACGGACCGTGCCACCAACGCGCCGTACACCCTGACGCACAACGGCGGCACCACGGCGTACACCGTCGACCAGTCCGCCGGCACCGGCGGCGTCTGGAAGGCACTGGGCACCAAGGACTTCGCGGCCGGCACCACGGGCAAGCTCGTCCTCGGTGACGGCCCGGCCTCCACGTCGACCGCGGTCGTCGCGGACGCGGCACGGTTCGTCAAGCCCGCCACCGACGTGATGCTGCCCAACACGTACAACAAGTGGCACAGCTTCTCCGTCCGCGACACCGTGCAGTCCTGGCTCGACGGCACACAGACGAACCACGGCTTCGTCGTCAAGGCGGAGAACGAGGCCACCGCCGCCGTCGGAGGCCCCCGCTACCACGCCTCCCGGTACGGCTACGGCGGCGAGACGGCGACGTACCCCAAGCTCACCCTCACCTACGGCCGCCCCGGCGCGGACCTCAAGGCCCCGACGACGATCCACGACACCGGCGCCGAACTGGCCTGGGGCGCCTACCAGGACCCGTCCACCGGCACGGCCGACGACATCGTCGAGTACCAGGTCCACCGCAGCGTCTTCCAGCGGTTCACCCCCTCGGCCTCGACGTTGATCGCCCCCGTCGGCAAGGACGCCCGGGCCTTCACCGACACCACCGCCGCTCCGACGGCGGCCACGGACCCGGAGCCGTTCGGCCGCGCGTACTACTACATGGTCGCGGTGAAGACCGCGGACGGCCAGATCGTCCCCGCCACCACCCAGCTCGTACGGCTCCCGAAGGCCGGACGCACCACCAAGATCTTCCAGAGCGGCCAGTCGGACACCACGCTCTCCTCGAACGAACCCACGACACCGCACGACACCATCAGCGACACCGGCGTCCAGCAGAACTGGCTCTCGGTCGGCAACAACTCGGCGACCTTCGGCAAGACCCGCGCCGTCCTCGGCTTCCCCTCGCTGAACATCCCGGCGAGTGCCCGCGTGATGCAGTCCGAGCTGGTCCTGTGGGGCTCGCTCACCAACACCGGCGGCAGCGGCGCGGTGTATGAACTGCGGCCCCTCACCCGGTCGTTCGACGAGGCGACCGCGACCTGGAACAAGGCCGACGCCGCCACCGCCTGGACGACGCCGGGCGGCGACCACGCGGCCGCGGTCTCCGACACCGTCTCCCAGCTGACCAACGACCCGGCCCGGCACAACTGGGACGCCACCTCCCTCACCCAGGGATGGGTGAGGGACCCGGCCTCGGCCAAGGGCCTGATGGTCAAGCTGGCGGACGAGGCCGGCCCGCAGGAGCGGACCCTCTTCCTGTCGTCCGAGGCGCCGGAGCAGGAGCTGCGCCCGCAGCTCGTCGTCACGTACATCGACTCCACCACCGCGTCGACGTACTACGCGGCGCAGACCCCGGCCCGGATGATCCCCGGTGACACGCACACCGTCGAGGTCACCCTCACCAACACCACCGGCCGTGTGCTGAGCGCCGCGAACGAGGAGCTGACCTACACCTGGTCGCTGCCGGACGGCACCGACGCGACCACCGGCGGAAACCAGGTCGGGACAGCGCTGCCGCGCGATCTGCTGCCCGGCGACACCGTCACGGTGCAGGCCCAGGTCAAGGCGCCGGTCAACTCCGGCTCCGGCAACAAGCGCACGGACCACGTGCTCACCTGGGACGTCCGGAACAAGACGGCCGGCACCTGGATGTCGGCCACCGACAGCATCGCCGGGCTGCGCCAGAACGTCGCCGTCGAGGACCCGACGTCGAACCAGCTCGGTATGGAGAAGTTCTACTCGTACACCGGGAAGAACACCGGCGCCGGCGCGTCCGTGATGAACAACCTGTTCGCGGGCAACAACGTCTGGTCGTACAACGCCTTCACCAACCCCGGCCGCGGGATCTCCACCTTCGCCCGCTTCACCTACAACTCCCTCGACACCTCCGACACCGTCCTCGGCCACGGCTGGTCCGCCCAGCTGGCCTCGCCTCTGCGGCTGGGCATGGGGCTGGACTTCCACCCCAACCCCACCCCGCGTGAGGTGACACTGCCCGACGGCGACGGCACCGCGCATATCTTCCGCAAGCAGGACGACGGCACATGGAAGGCTCCGGCGGGCGTCCACTATCTGCTGAAGGAGAAGCCGGGCGTCGACTGCAAGCCGTCCTCGGACGGCGACCCGGAGGCCTGGTCGCTGACGCGGCCCGACCGGACGGTGTTCTTCTTCGACTGCGACGGCTTCATCACCTCGACGGTGGACAAGAACGGCAACACGCAGTCGTTCACCTACGAGGAGCGCAAGTCCAACAACAAGCCCGTCAAGTTCCTCCGGTACATCACCGACCCGGCGGGCCGGCAGACGCTGACCGTCGACTACTACGCCAAGGGCGAGGCGTACAGCTACCTCGACGACGCGGGCGCCAAGGTGACGGGCGACAACCTCACCAACCCGAAGATCGTGGACCATGTGAAGTCGATCAGGGACGTCGACGACCGCGAGCTCACCTTCGTCTACAGCGACAAGGGGCTGCTCGGTGAGCTGACCGACGGCGCGGGCTCCGCCCAGCCGAAGGTGTTCCGGTTCGTCTACGACGCCACGCAGGGCAACAAGAACGTCAAACTGGTCAAGGTCACCGACCCGCGCGGCAACGCGACCTCCTTCGACTACTACTCCCCGAACGAGGGCGACGACCCGAAGTTCCACTGGGCCTCGCAGAGCATCACCGACCGGCTCGGCGGCACCACCGAATTCGTCTACACCGACCCGGACGGCAGCGCCGGCTCGGTGATCAGCACACAGGTCACCGACGCCGAGGGACACCACACCGACTACGTCCATGACGGCTTCGGCCGCCCGACCCGGATCACCAACGCCAAGTCCCAGGTCACCGACGTGTCCTGGGACGCGGACAACAACGTGACCAGGCTGGAGGAGCCCAACGGCGCTTTCACCACCTGGGTGTACGACCCGAAGACCGGATACCCACTGGAGCAGAAGGACCCCGAGGCCAACAAGAACGGCACCCCGGCCCAGACCTTCCAGTACCAGACCGGTCTGAACGGCCATATCGCCGACCTGTGGCGCAAGACCTCACCGGAGGGCCGCACCTGGGAGTTCGGCTACGACGGCTCGGGCAACCTGACCGCGGTCACCGACCCCAAGGGAGTCGCCTCCGCGACGGTGGGTGACTACACCACCCGCTACGAGTACGACGCCATGGGGCAGCTGACCAAGGAGACGGACGCCAACGGCAACTCCACCACCAACAGCGGTTTCGGTCCGACCGGTTACCCGGCGACGATCACCGACCCGCTGGGCGAGTCCGCCACCTTCGTCTACGACGTACGCGGCAATGTGCTGGAGGCCGTCAACGCCAA
The DNA here is from genome assembly GCF_040681655.1 of Streptomyces sp. NPDC051662. Classification (NCBI taxonomy): domain Bacteria; kingdom Bacillati; phylum Actinomycetota; class Actinomycetes; order Kitasatosporales; family Streptomycetaceae; genus Streptomyces; species Streptomyces sp. NPDC051662. The sequence goes on along the minus strand of NZ_JBFAZD010000006.1, from coordinate 398,429 downwards.
GGGCGCCAAGGTCACGCAGACCTACGACGACTTCGGTCGCCCGCTGGTCAAGAAGGAACCCAAGGACCAGGGCGCGAACCTCTTCATCACCACGCCCGCCCCCGTCTACGACGCGAACGACAACATCACGCGGGTGACCGCGCCGAACGGGGCCGTCTCCACCTCCGCGTACGACAAGGGCGACCAGCTCATCGAGCGGGTACTCCCGCGGGACGAGGCCGGCGACCCGGAGCGCAGGTCGACCTTCACCTACGACAAGGCCGGCAATGTCCTCACCGAGACCGAGCCGCAGGGCAACGTCACGGCGGAGGCCGGTGACTTCACCACGACGAACCGGTACGACGAGATCTACCAGGCCGTCGAGACGGTGAACTCGCGGGGCGAGAAGGCCACCGCCACGTACGACAACGCCGGCAACGTGCTCAAGGTCGTCGACCCGCTGAAGAACGCCGGCACCGACCCGGACGCCTTCACCACGAAGTTCACCTACGACCTCAACCACCGGGTCGTCACCACGACCGACGCCATCGGAGCCACCACCACCGACCGCTTCGACCTCGACGGCAACACCATCGGCACGACCGACGCCGAGGGCAACGAGGCGCTCGCCGCCTACGACGCCCGCAACGCCCTGATCGAGGCCAAGCAGCCCTGGAACAAGGACTCTTCGGGCAACCCGCTCCACCGCACCACCCAGTACGAGTACGACCAGGTCGGCAACCCCACCAGGACGGTCACCCCGCGCGGTGTCGAAACCACCGACGACACGACGGACTTCGTCGCCGAGACGGTCTACGACCAGCTGAACCGCGTCAAGGAGGAGCGCTCGCCCTTCGACAAGGACGACGCGCGTTACCGGACCCCGGACACGACCTTCTACAACTACGACGAGGTCGGCAACCTCTTCCAGGTCTCCACCCCGCCGTCCGAGGGCCAGTCCGTCCGGAACGTCACCGAGTACGCCTACTACGACAACGGCTGGACGAAGAGCTCCAAGGATCCGTGGGACATCACCACCTCCTACGACTACAACGAGCTCGGCCAGCAGACCAAGAACACCCTGACCGCCGCGGGCGGCTCCCAGTCCCGCACCATGACCTGGGACTTCTACCCGTCCGGCAATGAGAGGGGCCGCTCCGACGACGGAGTCCCGGTGGGCCGGGCCGTCACCCTCGTGGACAGCTCCGACTTCCACAACACCACCTCGCAGGGGACCTGGAACCGGACCACCGCGCCGGGGAACTACGGCTACGACACCTACTCGCACCCGGCCGGAACCGGCACGGGGCAGTTCGTGTGGCAGCTGAACATCCCGCAGAAGGGCGGCTACGAGGTCTTCGTCCGCCACCCCCAGGTCACCGGCGCCGCCACCGACGCCACGTTCACCATCGACCACGACGGCGGCAGCGCCACGAGGAGTGTCGACCAGAGCACCCGCGCCGGCGAGTGGATCTCCCTGGGCAGCTACGCCTTCGTCGAGGACGGCCCGCAGAAGATCAGCGTCTCGGACAAGGCGAACGGCACGGTTCTCGCCGACGCGGTGAAGCTGGTCCGCGACAACGGCGGCGAGAGCGACACCGAGAAGAAGGACTTCGGCTACCGCTACGACGTCAACGGCAACCTCGTCGAGGTCAAGGACAACTCGCCGGGCGCCGCCATCGACACGTACCGCGTCGGCTACGACGGACTCAACCGCATCTCCAAGGTCGAGGAGTTCGCCGGGAGCACGGTGAAGAACACCACCGCGCTCACGTACAACGCCAACGGCAACCCCGTCACCTCGACGCACGACGTCACCTGGTCGAAGACCGAGTACGACGCGCGTGACCTGGTCACCAAGGTCACCAACGCGGACTCGGCGACGGCCGGCGACCAGCAGATCTCCACGTTCACCTACACCCCCCTGGGCCAGTCGCTGCGACAGACCAAGCCGAACGGCAACACGCTCGACCTGAGCTACTACCTCGACGGTTCGGTCAAACGGTCCCAGGAGAAGACAGCCGCGGGCGCGGTGGTGGCCCAGCACGACCTGGAGTACTCGGCCAACGGCCACCGCTCCAAGGACACCCTGAAGCTGATGAACGCCGATGACCCGGCGGCGTCCATCGACAACACGTACCTCTTCGACTACGACCCGCAGGACCGCGTCGCGAAGGTCACCAAGAGCGGTGACTCCTCGGCGACCGAGACCTACACCTACGACGCGAACAGCAACGTCATCGAGCAGTCGGCCGGCGGGGTCGACACGACCCACCGCTACGACCGCAACCGGCTGCTGTCCTCCTCCGCCGGAGGTATCAGCTCCACCTTCAACTACGACCCGCTGGGGCGCCTGGACACCATCTCCGCCGGCGGCCAGACCATCCAGAAGAACACCTACGACGGCTTCGACCGGACGAAGCGGAGCCGGTCGGGAGCCGGTGCGTCCGCCGTGACCACCGACTACGTCTACGACCCCTTCGACCGCACGGTGAGCGAGACCACCTCAGGGGCCGAGAGCAAAACCAGAACGTTCACCTACCTGGGCATGGAGGACCAGGTCCTGCGCGAGGAGCTGAGCGGAAAGGCGGACAAGTCCTACCAGCTGTCGCCCTGGGGGCAGAAACTCACCCAGATCAAGCACCTGGACACCGGCTCCAAGGAGTACTCGCAGTTCACCTACAGCCCGCGCGGTGACGTGGAGGCGATCACCAAGGACAACGGCACCACCCGGGCCACCTACGGCTACACCGCCTACGGCTCGAACGACGACGCGCAGTTCACCGGCGCGGACAAGCCCGACGCCACCGCCCCCGAGGGCGAGGAGCCGTACAACGCGTTCCGCTACAACGCGGCGCGCTGGGACGGTGGTTCGGGGACGTACGACATGGGCTTCCGGAGCTATGACCCGGGCCTCAACCGCTTCCTGACGCGCGACATGTACGGCGGCGCGCTCGCCGACATGCGGCTGGCGGCGGACCCGTTCACCGGCAACCGCTACGCCTTCGCCGGCGGCAATCCGATCAGCTTCGTCGAAATCGACGGACATCTCTTCGGGCTCTCCCTGTCCGACATCGGCCACGCGACGCTGGACGTCGTCGGCCTGGTACCGGTCGTCGGTGAGGTCGCGGACGTCGCCAACGGCGTCTGGTACGCGGCCGAAGGCAACTACACCGACGCCGCGCTCTCCATGGCCTCGGCGATTCCGTTCGCCGGTTACGGGGCAACGGCCGTGAAGGCCGGCCGCTACGTCGACAAGGGCCTGGACGCTCTCGACACCGCGAGCGACACCGTGCGCGCGGCCGACAATGTCGGCGACGCGGCGAAGGCCGCTCCCACGCCCAAGGACCCCTCCCCCGCTCCGGCACCCAAGCAGGACGCGCCGGACGCGCCGGCGGCTCCCGCCTGCAGGATCAACAGCTTTGTCCCCGGGACCGCGGTGCTCATGGCCGACGGTTCCACCCGGGCCATCGACCGGCTGAAGGTGGGTGACCTCGTCCTCGCCACGGACGTGGAGGGCGGTGACACCCGCGCCCGCGCGGTGACCGACACCCGGAGCCACGAGGGCCGCAAGGACCTCGTGACGCTCACGGTCGACACCGACGGCCGGGACGGGGCGAAGAGCGGCACCATCACCTCGACGGCGGGCCACGAGTACTGGCTGCCGGACGCCGGACGGTGGGTACAGGCCACGACTCTTGAGCCGGGCATGTGGCTGCGCGCCTCCTCCGGCACCTGGATCCAGGTCACCGCGGTCGACCGCACCACCCGTAAGGAGCGGGTGCACAACCTCACCGTCGAAGGCGTCCACGACTACTACGTCCTCGCCGGTGACGGCCAGCTCCTCGTCCACAACGGCTGCGGCGATGATCTCCCCGAGATCAAGATCCCCAAGAGTCTCCGCGGCGGGGACGGCATCTTCAGCCCGGGACCCTTCGCCCGCAAGGCGGTCCTGGCCCCCAGCACCTCTCAGCGCTTCGGCAAGGCTGTCCGAAAGGCCGTCAACGCCATCGGCGACCGGTTCGGCTGCCACCGCTGCGGTGTGAAGGACCCCGGAACCAGCGTCACCAACGCCCAGCGGATGTTCAAGAACCGGACGCTCGGCAACTGGATCCCCGACCACTGGCCGGCCAACGCCGTGCTCAAGAAGCTGCAGCTGCTCGGCAAGGCGCGCCAGCTCCTGCTGCCACACTGCAAAGCCTGCTCCAACATCCAGCGCAACGCGATGAACCAGCATTCGCGAAGCTGACAGCCGGGCCGGCGGTGACAACCCGGCGGTGACAACCCGGCAGTGACAACAATGAGACCGTCGGTTTCGGCGGACCGAGAGTGAGGCAGTCGTGCAGTTCACTGTGAGAGTGCTGGGGCGGATGAGCGGAGACGTCGTCGCCCAGCGGACCGCGGACGCGTTGGGAATCTTCAACTCGACCCCGCAGTTCCTCAGCAACGAGCGATGGGAGATCGAGGTCGTCCTCCCCGACGAGGTGGAGGACGACGTGGAGTCGGGTCCCGACGGCGAGATCGCCTCGTCCTGGGTGCTGCTGTGTGACAGCGTCGGGGACGACGACTCGGGCGTGGAGGCGACGGCGGACCTGGAGCGGGTCCGGCGGTCCCTGCTCGACGCCGGCGCCTCCGAGGTCCTGATCGAAACTCTCGCACCGTAGGCTCACGCCCACCGTGGACGGCCCGCCGGACATACCGGCGGGCCGTTTCCGTGGGTGCCACGCTTCGCCCGTCTCACCCGTTGAGGAACTCCGCACACCGGTAGGGGCCAAGCGCGGCTCCGTCGGACGGCCGCAGCGTGACCTCGACGTCGTCGGTCCTGACCTCCGGGTCGAGTACGGACTGCGCGCGCGCCAGCGTGCACACCAGCTGCCCCGTGCCCTGGTCGCGCCCCGACTCCGGGTACGGGCCGTCGAGCTGCACCGTGACCTGCGTGCCCGTCCCCGTCACCGTGTAGCCGCCCAGCTGCTGGAGGAGAGAGGTGAGCCCGTCGCGCAGCTCGGCGGGCCCGGGCCCCGCGGCGAGCATTTTCACCACCGCGCCGAGGTTCTTGATCTCCGTATCGGGCCGGGACACCCCGCGCAGCCCGCTGTCGGACGCGAAGTACAACCGCACCCCGCGCGTCAGCCCGGACGCGGGCTCGCCCGCGCCTATCACCCCGGTCGGCTGGACGCCGCAGCCCATCAGCGCGATTCCCACGATTCCCAGCGCGGCGACCGCGCCCGTCCGCCTGACCTTCACTCCGTGTCCTCTCCCGTGCGCCGCAGGGGCAGCCGCAGCGTGAACACCGCGCCGCGCCGTGGTCCATGGGCCACGCCCGTCATGCCGGGCAGGTCGGTCACGCCGGCCACCTCGATCGTGCCGCCGTGCAGCCGCGCGTTCTCCAGCGCGATCGCCATGCCGAGGCCGCTTCCCTGTCCGCTGTCGTCGGCCGTGCCGCGCGTACGGGCCGTATCCGCCTTGTAGAACCGGTCGAAGACCCGTTCCCGGGCCCCCGGCGGCAGCCCGGGACCGTGGTCGGCGACCTCAAGCGTCACCCACGCCCCGTCCGCCGCGAGGGCCCCTCCGGCGGTCGTCCCCAGGGTCACGGTGACCGGCGGGGCCCCGTGCCGCAGCGCGTTGCCCACGAGGTTCGCGACGATCACATCGACACGGCGCCGGTCGACCACCGCCCGTACGTCCTCGTCGAGATGTGTCCGCACCCGGTCCGTCCAGCCGCGCAGCGCCAGCGACGCCCGTACGGTCCCGGCGAGGTCCGTCTCGGCCGCGTTCAGCCGTACCGCCTTGGCGTCGAAGCGGGAGATCTCCATCAAGTCCTCGACCAGCCGGGCCAGTCGGGCCGTCTCCGCGCCGACGGTACGGGCCGCCCGTGCCGTGTCCGGCGGCAGTTGGTCGGCGTCCTCCTCCAGGACCGTCGCCACCATCGTCATGGCCGCGAGGGGTGTGCGCAGTTCGTGGGACACGTCCGCCACGAAGCGGCGCGCCTTCGCCTCCTGCTCGCGCAGCTCCGCGTCGGAGGCCTGGAGCGCGTCGGCGGTCTCATTGAACGTCCGTGCCAGCTCGGCGAGTTCGTCGCGGCCGGAGACGGCGACCCGGCTGCCGAGGTCGCCGGCCGCCAGCTCGCGGGTGGCCCGGCCCAGCTTCCGTACCGGACGAAGGACGGTCCCCGCCGCCAGCAGCGCCAGGACGACGGCCAGCACCACCACCGGCACCGTGCCCGTCCGTACGGAGTCAAGCAGGGCGGCGGTGTCGTCGCGCTCCGCCCGTAGCGGGGTGATCGCGAAGATCTCCAGACCGGAGGCGCGACGGTCCCCGTCGGCGTACATCACGGGCATACCCACGACCAGATAGGGCTCGCCGCGCCACATCACCCGCTGGAACCGGGCCCCGTCCCCGGCGCGCACGGCGGCGCGCAGCTCGGTGGTGATCCGGTCCTCCGTGTCGGCGTACGAGTCGGAGACCGCGACGAGGTCCTGGTAGCGGGCGACCACCGTGCGGTCACCGATGCCGACGCCGTCCGCGACCTTCGCCGCGAACTGGGACAGCGACCGCTGGTCGGGCGGTATCTGAACATCGGCGGCGACCGCGGTGACCCGCTCCCGGAGATCGTCCACGGCGGTGTTCTGGGTGCGCTGGAGGACGGCGGTGCGGGCGTCCCGGTAGGCGAGGGCGGTCGCGGTCACCGCGCTGATGAGGGCGACGACGACGAAGGCGGCGACGAGCCGGCCGCGCAGCCCGCCGATGAGCCGCCGGGGGCGTCGCCTCGGCGCGGCGCCGCGCCCGGATCCGCCCGTTCCGGCTGTTCCGGCCGTTCCGGCTGCTCCGCCCGTACGGTTCACAGCGGCCCGAAGCGGTAGCCGAAGCCTCGCACCGTCTGGACGTAGCGCGGCTTGGCCGGTACGTCCTCCAGCTTGGCCCGCAGCCGTCCGACCGCCGCGTCCACCAGCCGGGAGTCGCCCAGGAAGGTGTGGTCCCAGATGGATTCGAGAAGCTGCTCACGGCTGAAGACCCGGCCGGGAGAGGCCGACAGCTCCAGCAGCAGCCGCAGCTCGCTGGGCGGCAGCGCGATCGGGACGCCGCGTTTGGTGACGGTCAGCCCGGCGCGGTCGATCACCAGCCCGGCGAAGTCGCCGTCCGCCTTCCGCGCCTGCGCGGACGGTTCCGCGCGCCGCAGCGCGGCCCGGATACGGGCCTCCAGTACGGGCGCGGTGACCGGCTTGACCACGTAGTCGTCGGCGCCCGCCTCCAGTCCCGTCACGATGTCCTGGTCGTCGCCGCGCGCGGTCAGCATGATGACCGGCATGGTGGTGGTCCGTGCGCGGATACGGCGGCACACCTCGAAGCCGTCCAGCCCCGGCAGCATCAGATCGAGCACGGCGAGCTCGATCTTCCCGCCGTCCGGGCCGTCCAGCAGGGCGAGGGCTTCCTCGCCGGTGGCCGCCGTGTCGATGTCGTAGCCGTGCCGGCGGAGCACCAGCTCCATTCCGTCCCGTACGGACGCGTCGTCCTCGATGAGCAGTACATGCGGCATGGGGTCGATTATGGGCGTCACGAGCGCCGGTCCGCTGCCCCGGTGGGGAGGCGATGCGCAGGTCGGGGATGCTGTTACAGGCTCATCATGTGGCCATGGAGCGGCCATCATGTGGCATGGCGAGGGTGGCGTGCATGAGCCTGAAGACCACCTCACGTGTCACCGCCCGGCGGCGCCTCCGCGCGCTTGTCATGGTCCCCGTCCTCGCCTTCTCGGCGGCCTGCGGCGGCGGTGACGACAGCGCCGACGGCACCGACGGCGCGAAGCGGAACGACGCGATCGCCTCGGTGCCTGACACCCCGTCGGCCTCGCGTCCCGCGAAGAGCGACAGCGGCCCGAGCACCCGGGCCGAGGGCAAGAGCGCCTTCTACGACGCCCAGCTGAAGTACGTCCAGTGCATGCGGGTCAAGGGCGGCTACAAGGACTTCCCCGACCCGAAGCTCAGCGGCTATCTCGACTGGGGGAAGGTCGGCGAGATCTCGTCCAGGCCCGGTCAGATGGAGGCGTCCAAGGGGGGCAAGAACGGCGTCTGCTTCCCCGAGATGGAGCAGGCCATGAGCGCCGAGCCCAAGCGTGACCAGCAGAAGGCCTACGAGTCGATGCTCGCGCACGCCACGTGCATGCGGGACAACGGCGTCTCCCGGTTCACCAACCCGACCATGAGCGGCGGTGTCGCCGTGCCGGGCGGCGACCCGAGCCCGGCGTCGCCCGCACTCGACACGGAGTCACCGGCGTACAAGCAGGCCCGCGAGGCATGCGGGACGAAGCTGCTCGACGGTCTGGACGGCATGCAGTGAAGCGACGCACCGGCTTCCGCACACTCGGCGCGGTGACCGTCATCGCCGCCGTCGGTGTCACCGGGGGCGCCCTGTTCCTCGGTGACGGCGGCGGCACGGACGGCTCGGGGCGGGGCGACGATCCGCCGCCCGCCACCGCGACCGTCGTACGCACCGACCTCGTACAGTCCAAGACGGTCGACGGCAAGCTCGACTTCGCCCAGCGCCGCCCCGTCAAGTCCGCGGTGGACGGCACCATCACCGTGGCCGCTCCCGAAGGGAAGACGGTGAGCATGGGACAGGCGCTGTACGAGCTGAACGACAAACCCGTCACGCTCCTCTACGGGCCCGTCCCGATGTTCCGCGAGATGAAGAAGGGCGACCGCGGAAGCGATGTACTCCAACTGGAGCGCAATCTGCGCGACCTGGGGTACGGATCGAATCTCTATGTCGACATCCGGTACGACGAGAACACCGAAGCCGCCGTCAAACGGTGGCAGAGGTATCTGAACCGCACCCCCACCGGCGCGGTCGGCAGGGGCGATGTCGTCTTCCAGCCCGGCCGGGTCAAGGTGGTCACCGCGGACGCGGCCCTCGCCGACCAGGTCGGGCCGGACACCCCGGTCCTGACGATCGCCTCCACCAAGCCGGTCGTACGGGCGGAACTGGACCAGACCGACGGCGCGCTCGTCTCCAGGAACACCAAGGTCGAGGTCACCCTGGCGAGCGGGAGGACCGTGGCCGGAAAGGTCGAGGGGACGGTGCGCCCCGAGGAGGCGGCCCCCGGAGGCGACGCGGCCTCCCAGGACGGCATCACCGTCGAGGTCGTGCTGGACGGCGGGGTGGGCGCCGCGTCCGCCGAGGACGCCAGGGCGACGGCGAGCGTGAAGTTCGTCAGCGAGGCGCGCAGGGGCGTCCTCGCGGTGCCCGTCGAGGCGATCGTCGCCCTGCGCGGCGAGAACGGCGGCTACGGCCTCCAGATCGTCCGGGGCACCACCTCAAGGATGGTGCGGGTGGAGGCGGGCATGACGGCCGACGGGCAGATCGAGGTCAGCGGCCCGGAAGTGCGCGAGGGCCTGACGGTCGGAATGGCGAAGTCATGACGCGCTCTTCGATGTTCGGACCGCCTCCGGTGATCGGACCGCCACCGGTGATCGAACCGGCTCCCGTGATCGAACTGCGGAACGCCGGCAAGTCGTACCCGGGCGGTGTGCACGCCCTGCGCGGAGTGGACCTCACCGTCGAGGAGGGCGAACTGGTCGCCGTCGTCGGCCCGTCCGGCTCCGGCAAGTCCACGATGCTCAATGTCATGGGCACCCTCGACAGGCCCACCACGGGCACCGTCCGGATCGCCGGGTACGACGTGTCGAAGCTCTCCGACTCCCGGCTCTCCGCACTGCGCGCCCGCCACATCGGCTTCGTGTTCCAGCACTTCCATCTGGCGGCGGGGCGCGACGCGGTGGACAACGTCGCCGACGGGCTGCTGTACGCGGGCGTACCACTGAGGGTTCGGCGTGCGCGTGCGCGGGAAGCGCTCGCCAAGGTACGACTGGACCACCGCCACTCGCACACGCCCAACGAGCTGTCCGGCGGCGAGAAGCAGCGCGTGGCCATCGCCCGCGCCCTGGTGGGGAACCCCCGGCTGCTGCTGGCGGACGAACCGACCGGGGCGCTGGACACCGCGTCCGGCGAGATCGTCATGGAGTTGCTGCACGAGCTGAACGCGTCGGGCACCACCATCTGCGTCATCACGCACGACAGCGGGATCGCGGACTCGCTGCCGCGCCGGGTGCGCTTCAAGGACGGCGAGATCGTCTCGGACTCGCGGTCGGATACGCGCCGCGCCGCCTCCCGCGTGGAAGAGGCGGGCTCATGAGGAACGAACCGGGGAACGGCCCGGGGAACGACGGGGGGAACGGCCCGAGGAACGATCTCAAACCCTCCCGCCTCTCCCCCCGCGACATCCTCCGCGTCGGCGCGGTCGGCCTCCGCGCCCGACGCGCGCGCGTGGTGCTCTCGGCGCTCGGTATCGCCATCGGTATCGCGACGATGGTCGCGGTCGTCGGCCTGTCCGAGTCGAGCCGCGCGGACCTGATGGCCCAGCTCGACCGTCTCGGCACCAATCTCCTCACGGCCGAGGCGGGCGAGGATCCCCTCGGGGAGCCGATCACGCTCCCCAAGAACGCGGTCGCGATGGTCGAGCGCATCGGCCCGGTGCGGCACGCCACGGCCACCGCCGACGTCGACGCCCGTATCCGCCGCAGCGACGTGGTCCCCGAGGAGCGCACCGCCGGTGTCACCACCCAGGCAGCCCGTATCGACCTGCTGTCCACGCTCGGGGGCGAGGTCGACCAGGGCACCTGGCTGAATCCGGTCGGCGAGCGTCTTCCGACGACGGTCCTCGGCGCGGTGGCGGCGGAGCGTCTCGGTATCACCCGCACCGGCGAGACGATCATGATGAACGACACGCGCGTGGTCGTCGTCGGCATCCTCGAACCGATCGAACTCGTCCCCACCCTGGACCGGACGGCCATGGTCGGATTCCCGGCCGCCGAACGCTACTTCGGCTTCGACGGCCACCCCTCCACCATCTTCGAGCGCTCCACGGACGCCTCGGTGGAGGACGTACGGGCGGTCCTGGCCCGCAGCATCAGCCCCGGCGACGAGGGGGGCATCAAGGTCTCGCGCCCCTCGGACGCGCTGGCCGCCAAGGCCGCCACCGACAAGGGCCTGACGACCCTGATGCTCGGTCTGGGCGCGGTGGCCCTCCTGGTCGGCGGTGTGGGCGTCGCCAACACCATGGTCATCTCCGTTCTGGAGCGCCGCCAGGAGATCGGTCTGCGCCGCTCGCTGGGCGCGACCCGCAACGCGATCCGCCTCCAGTTCCTGACCGAGTCGCTGCTGCTGTCGGCGCTGGGCGGGGTGACGGGCGCGCTGCTCGGCGCGGCGGCGACGTACGGCTTCGCGCGGGTCCAGGGGTGGACGGCGGTGGTCCCGCCCTGGTCCCTGGCGGGCGGCCTGGCCGCCACCTTGCTGATCGGCGTGGTCGCGGGCCTCTATCCGGCGATCCGCGCCTCCCGCCTCCACCCGACGGTGGCGCTGAACGCGACGTGAGGCGGCTCTCCGTACCTCCGGCGGGTGTCGAGCGCGTTCTGGACGGCCGTCAGCATCCGCAGTTCACGGTCACCGACTGCGCGGCCCTGAAGGACGACGAGTACGGCCGCTGCGAGGTCGACAGCACCGGCACGCTGCTGGACAGGACTGCCAAGACGACCGGTGGCCTCGGCTACAGCGAGGCGAGCAGAGTGGACGAACACGAAACCGGCGACAGCCTCGTCAAGCTGAAGATCGACGGCAAGAGGCCGACGGCGGAGAGCGTCGGGACGGCCGACTACCCGTACTGGCAGACCGAGTTCGCCTACACGTACGGCGAGGCACCCCCGGGCTCGGTCGCCGCGGCCTTCCTGACCTTCCTCACCCAGCAGAGCGGCAGGGACATCCTGCGCGACTACGGCCATGGCCTCTGCTCCGAACTGCGGAACTCGGGAGAGTGCACGCCGGTATCAACCCCGGCCCCCACCCCGGACGAGTAGGTCCGAGGTCCGGTCCGCCCGGGGCCGAAGCCTCCGCCGCGGTCGGCCCGGGTGCCGTCCGCCGGTGCCCTTCTCCCGGGGCACCGGCGGACGGGCCGGCCGGTCAGCGCCCGCCGGACTGCCAGAGCGTGACGGTCAGGGCCGCGCACGAGGTGAGCGCGGCCAGTGACGGCAGCGGCCAGCGGGACCGCTCCAGTGCGTCGAGCCGGTCCTCGTGGTCACCGAGGGTCTTGTCGGTCTGGTCGGCACGCTGGAGGAGCAGCGCCAGATCGCCACGGGTGGTGGCGAAGCCGACGTCCACGGCACGGCGCAGCCGTTCGAGTTCAATGGCGACGCCCTCGGCGTCACTGTGATTCATGGGCGTCCTCGTCCTTCCGGTACGGGGTTCAGGACGTACGGGGCTCAGGACGTACGGGGGATCCGCAGCCGGTCCCAGCTGGCGCGGCCGGGCACCCCGTCGGCATCGGAGCCGGAGTAGCCGAGCTTGCGCTGCCAGGCGGCGTACGAGGCCCGGTCGGCGTCGGTCCAGCGGGGGCCGGGACCGATCGTGTACCGGCCGCAGCCCTCGGCCACCAGTCGCCGGCCGACCTGGGTGATCAGCGGGCTGTGGCGGCCCGGGGCGAAGAACGCGGCGCCGGGGAACGGCTCGTACACCGGTTCCTGGGGCGGTTTCTGCGGGGGACGCGTCGGGGTCGTCGGGGCGGTGCGCAGCCGGGTGGCGACCCGGCCCCGCATCTCCGCCATCGAGAAGGACGGGTCGATCTTGCGTCTGGTCCACTCCTTGTGGGCGACGACGCTGCCGGCGGGCCAGCCGTGCGCCCGGCAGACGGCGGCCGAGACCCGTTCGGCGGCGTCGAGTTGGGCGGCGGGGTAGGGGTCGCGGCCGTCGCCCAGGTTCTCGATCTCGAAGCCGTAGAAGTGGGCGTTGCCGTCGACGGCGTCGGGCCCCGGCCCGGTGGGCACGTCCGCGTCGGCGCGGACGGCGGCGAGCAGGGCGGCGGAGCCGTTACCCGCGTGGTTGGTGCGCCCGTGTCCGAGCAGCTGGACCGTGCCGTCCTTGCCGATCAGGCCGATGCACAGCGGCCCGGGGAGGCTCTGGGTGCCGTCGCGGCACAGGGCGAGGCTGTCACGGCCCGCGGTGTGATGCAGCATCACACCGTGCACCGGGCCCCAGCGGCCCTTGTGGTTGCGGTTGCGGGTCTTCCAGTCGGGGTGTTCACGAACGCGGACGCCTTCGGCGCGCAGGGCGCGGACGAAGGCGTCGGCGGTCAGGGGTACGGCCATGGGCGGCGGCCTCCTGGGTAGTGGTGCGGGTCGGGTCGGGACGGCTGGATCTACGGGATGGGGTCGACCCGGATGTAGCGGGTGTCGAAGGTGGCGGTATTGGTGGCGATGGCCGAGCGGTAGACCGGAGTGGCCGAGCAGACGGTGCCCGGCGCCAGACCGGTCACCAGGAACTGGGTGGAAACCGATGCCCGGCTGGGGGTGTTGACGAGCGCCGCGCGGTCATCGCTCGCGGCGAGATGGACCGCTCCGGTGGCGGTGCGGACGACCGCCGACATATAGGAGCCGTAGGTGGCCGAGGAGAAGATGTACCCGCCGACCGACACGATGACCTGGCCGGACGCGGGAGCGGTGAAACTGGCGACCATGGGATCGCCGACGGCGTTGGTCAGCGTCTCCGACCAGGCGGTGGAATTGGTCTCGCCGCCGTCCAGGTTCACCTTGAAGACCGGCACGGGCGCGACCGGCACCCACGCCGATCCGGTGTAGTACATCATCCGGCCCGGGGTGCCGATCCAGGCGATCATCCCGGCGACCGGGGCGGTCACCTTGGCGTCACGCGCGGCGGCGTCGGCGAACCGGAGCACGGTCCGGCCGTCGGCGGCCTCCGCGAGGCCCTTGAGGTGGGCGGGCAGATCGGCGGGGTCCGTGGGCTGGGGGTAGGGCAGCGCGCTCAGGGGCGTGTACTGGATGGTCATACGGGTTCGTCCTCCTCGGGAATCGCGGTGCCGTTCGGCGGGGTGACCGTCGACGCGGTGGGTGCGACGGCGTCGGGCTGGGGCGGGGCGGGTGGCAGGGGCGGGGGCGGGGTTCCCGGATCCACCACCGCCGTCATCGGTGTGGAGTGGCTGGAGTGATCGGACGGGGCCGGCTGTTCGGACAGCGTCCGCGGTCCGGGGGCGCCGGGCTCGTCCCCGTACGCCGGGGCCGAGCGGCCATGGATCCGGCCCTGGTCCTGGCCCTGGCCCTGGCCTGGCTCAGGATCGGTATCGGGACCGGCTCCCGTGGAAGCCGCGGTCGCGACCCCGAAGCCGAAGGCGAACGGCCTGCGCGCCGGGGCGGGAGCTTGCTCCCCGTCCGGGGCGGGCGTCCGCGGATGAACCGGCTCGGCCGCCCCGTCCGCCATCACTCCCGTCTCCCCGTGCTCCCCACGCTCCTCATGCTCAGACACCGGTGTTCTCCTTCACCTCGCGCCAAGTCCCCCTGGCCGCCCGCAGCGCCGCCAGCGTCGGATACGCCGTCCCCACCGACGCGTAGGTCGCGAAGAGGTCCGGCGGGGGCGGGACCACCGGCGCGTCCGGGGTCAGACCGGTGTCGGCGGGCACTCCGTTGGAACGGGTGCCGCGCAGGCTGAGGGTCTGCTGTATACCGCCGTCGGCACCCGCCGCCGTGGTGATGCCGACGACCCAGGCGAGGGTGTCGAGGACCGCCCCGCTGGAGTCCTGGACCCGCACCACATCGCCGAGTTGCACCCGGGGGTCGTAGAGCACCTGGACATCGCCGAGCACCGGCACCGGATACTCGCCGGCCACGCGCATCGCGTCGGCGAGCTGCTGCGCGGCGCGGGAGTCCTGCACCCAGTCGTCGGCCTCGGCGTAGAACTCCTGCCGTCCGTAGAAGCGTTCACTGGCGCCGCCCGGCCGATAGGAGACCAACTGCCTCTCCACCGGCTCGCGGCCCGGCTTGAGGGTGACGATACGGACCGACGGCTTGCCGTCCTTGGTAACGGTGTAGAGCCGCTGCGAGGTGCGGTTGGTGAGCCGCAGGACGATGTACCCCTCCTCACGGCGGATCAGCGCGTCCACGGCTCCCTTGACGGCCGGTGCCCCCGACGCGAGCCGGGCCGCGACCCGGAAACACGACCCGGAGGTGTCGACCGAGTCGTCGTCCGTGTCCGGCGGCCCGATGTCCAGCTCCTCCTCGTCGAAGGTGTACGAGACGGTGAGCGAGCCGTACGCCGGGATCTCGCGGATCTCGGTGTCATTGACCACGGAACCGGTGACGAGACCAGCGGCCGACCAGTCCTTGGCGGGCTGCACACAGTAGTTGCGGCAGGCGTCGATCTCCTCGGTGAGGGTCAGCGCGGCGATGTCCCGTACGGTCGTCAGCGTCAGGTCCGCCGAGGTCGGCGTGGTGGCGAAGCGGGTGAAGTTGCGCCAGCGGAACATGCCGCGCTCATCGAGCTCGGCCGTCGACAGACTGGCCTTGGCGATCTGGGTGATCGCCTCCCACTGGGAACCCGACACCTTGGGAATCGTGATCAGCGGCAGGATCGCCTCGTCGAGCTCGGCCGTCTTGGTCCAGGCGCCGGTGTGCGCGAACTCCGCCGCGGTGGGGATGGCGGGCAGCCCCGCGGTGACCTGGAGGCCCTCGGCCGCCATGGTGGTCACCAGCCGGACCAGCCGCAGCTCGGACGAGATCTGCTGGCCGACACCGGGGCTCATCGGGGTTGCCGCGCCCACGAAATGGGAACCGTCGGGGGCGGTCAGCCGGGGCTGGACCACCGGCTGCACGGTGCTGCCCGTGCCGGTCAGATCGACGTAGGCGCCGATATGCCACACACCCCGCTGGGCCTTCATCGTGGCGTCCCAGTTGCCCCATATCCAGGTCTGCCCCTGGGTGCTGGAGTTCTCGGAGCCCATGGCGATCGTTCCCCTGGCGAAGTCCACCTCGACGAACAGCGTGCCGGTGGCGGTCCCGGAACGGTTCAGCGCCAGCTCTATCCGTGCCGTGTCCCCCGTCCCGAGCGCGGTGTTCACCCACACCTCGGCGAACAGCGAGCTGCCGGGACAGGTCACCCTGCTGCGCGGGAACCACGACATCGACACGCCCTTGCCGCCCGGCGGCGTACCCCTGGGCAGCAGTGCCATCTCATGCGGCGCCCCGGTCCTGGTCCAGGTGTAGTGACGCGGATCGGGCAGCTCCTCCGGCATCCCGTACGGGGTGGCGAAGCCGCCGTGCAGGGTGGCGTGGACCAGCGACAGCGGCTGGTTCGGCTCGAACTCCGGGGCGCGCGGCGGCGGCGAGCTGTGGAGGCCCGCCTGGCGCAGCAGCTCGTCCACGCACCAGGTGGCGGTGGCCACCGGCCGCCGCCAGTTCAGCCCGGTGTACGGGCGGGGAAGCTGCGCCGGCCCGCGCAGCCGTTCCGCGCCGTCCAGCGCGGTCAGCTCCACGGTGTCGGAGCCGGACGCCGCCGACCTGCTGCGCAGCGTGCCGCGGAAGGACGGCAGCGCGCCGCCGCTGCCGACCCCGGCCTCATGGACCACCGACTGGCCGGGTCGCGCCACATCGCCGCTGGGGCGCGGCGCCCAGGGCGAGTACAGCTCGGGCGAGGGCTTGCCGCCCGTACCCGACAGCTGAAGCTGGAACTGGGCGGCGGAGCTGCCCGCGAAGGCACGCATCGCCTCCGGCAGATCGGTCGCGTAGGAGCGATCCAGCTGCCAGGACTGCACCTGCGCGGAGACATCCCGGCCGCCGAGCCGGGTGGTGTGGGTGACCGTGCGTTCCCCGGCGGCGAGCGCGGCCTTGGTGGTGTCGTCAGCCGGCTGCACTGGACACCTCCACCAGATCGAGACCGATGGAACGGTAGGGCTGCGGGCGGGCCGGGGTGTCGCTGTAGCCGGTGACGGCCATCGGCGGCATCCCGTCGCCCGGCACGTCCTGCTCGGCCGGGCCGCCGTAGGTCAGACAGGCTCCGGCGAGCGAGTACGTGCCGGCCGCGCCGGGGGCCGCGCAGGGGGTGACGAGCGCGGCCTCGGCCGGGACGGTGGCCATGACCAGCGGCCCGTTGACGGCGACGGTCGACAGATAGCTGCCGTCCGCCTTCTTGAAGTCGACCTGGACCGCGACCGTGGGCAGTGTCGCGAAGGCCGCCGGAGCGTGGAAGGACACCCGCATACCGGGCGCCACAGGGAAGTTCGACCACGTACGGGCCCGCCAGGCGAGCTTGCTGGTGGCGTCGACGGCGGCGAAGGAGAAGGTGCCGGGCGCGGTCGCCGACTCCACCACGGTGCCGTTGACCGACACCTTGAACCACTGGTTCAGCCCGGCCTGGCCGGGGTCGCCCTTCCCGGCCGCCTGGCGCGGGTCCAGCGCGTTTCCCGACGCGGGGTCCACCAGCACCAGCGGTCCCGGCCCGTCGAGCCGCCGGGCCAGCCGGTCCAGCAGCCGGGCGTGGCGGGGTGCCAGTAGCTCCCAGCCGAGTTTGATCCTCCGTACGGGCGAGGGGTTACGGGTCAGGGTGACCCGGCCGCTCAGCGATCTGAACTCGTTGACGCCCAGTTCGGCGGAGCGGTCGAAGGTCTTGGCCGCCCGGTCGATCTCGTGCAGGGCGCCGGGCGTACCGATCCAGAGGTTGCCCATGGGTCTCACCTCGTTTCATGTCTTCGTCAGCTCATGGCGAGAGCCGGCCGCGGGGCATGCGGCCGGCTCTCGGGGGGGGTGTGTGGTGTGGCTCGGGTGGCTGGGTCCTGTCAGTGCCTGGCGGCGGGTCCTGTCAGTGCGTGGCGGCGGGTCCTGTCAGGACCTAGCGACGGGCGAGCTGCCGCTGGCCCATGAAGACCGCGCGGGCGATGGTCTGGCTGTCCACCTTGACCAGCACGGGTCGGTCCGCGAGCTTCTCCACGGCCGCGGCGAGCCTGCGCAACTCGGGCCCGGAGCCCACCATTCCGCCGAGCTTGCTCAGCGGAATGACGGCCTCGGGCTCGCCCGCCTCGGCGACCAGGGCGAGGGTCCCGCCGGAGCGGGGCTGGACGATACCGCCCTCGGCGAGCCTGGGGACGGGGATCTGCGGGATGTTGAAGCCGAACCGCTTACCGCCGATGACCGGAACCCAGTCGGGGACGGAGAACTTGATCTTGTTCATCGCGCCGATGAGGACATTGAGGCCCGTCACCACCATCCGGGTGGGGAAGAGCATCATGTTGCCGATGTCCTTGAGCAGCGGGCCAAGGAACCTGCCGGCCGCGGAGGCGGCGTCCCTGATGCCGCTGAAGGCGGATCTGAGGCCGCGCATCACGACCTTGCCGATCTTATCCAGATCGACGAACTTGAGGATCAGCGGAGCCAGCAGGGCCATGATCAGACCGATGGGATTGGCCGCCATGACGAGGTTGAGGCCACGCTGAGCGACGGCGGCGCCCCGTGCGCCCCTGCTGAAGTTGCCCATCGCCTTGTCGCCGCGGTCGGCGTTCCTGCCCGCGTTGCCGACGGACCTCTCGACCGCGTCGGCCTGGGTCTTGACCCCTTGCAGGGCGGTCCTCGCCCGGTTGGCGGAACCGCGCAGCCGGTCCAGCGAGGAACGGAACCGGTCGGATCCGGTCCGGGCCTGGCCCAGGGATGTATTGGCGCCGCGTACACCGGTGTTGAGCCGGCCGACGGCGCCGGCGGTGTTGGTCGATGCCGAGCGGATCCTGCCGATGGAGGTACCGGCGTTGTTGGCGGAGGTACGGAGGCGGCCGATGGAGGTGTTGGCCTGATTGGCGGATGTCCTGACCCGGTTGACGGCGCCGGACGCGGTCCCGGAGTTGCGCTGGAGGCTGCCGAGACCGGTCCCGGCCTGGGAGGCGGAGGTACGGAGGCGGCCGATGGAGGTGTTGGCCTGATTGGCGGAACTCTGGACCCTGCCGACGGCACCGGCGGCGGAGCCGGCGTTGCGCTGGAGGTTGCCGAGGCCGGACCCGGCCTGGGAGGCGTTGGTGCGGAGGCGGCCGAGATGGGAGACCAGCGAGCCGAGTTTCTGGTTGAGAGCCATGGATCACTCCTGGAAATAGGGGGTGGTGTGGTCCGCTTCAGATGGCGATCCCCAAATCACGGAGTCGGCGTGTGAGGAGGTCGATCGAAGCTGAAGCCTCGTCCGCGGTCCTTCGGGCGTTCTGGATCTGAGGCGTCCGCTGGGCATCGGTGTTCCGCATCGCGGTCTTGTCGGCCTTGAGACCGAGTTTCCTGTTCATGTCCCTGACCAGGTCGGTGATGCGGACATGAGCCCGATCGGTCACCTCACGGCCACGGGTGATATCCCGGCGCGCGACACCGAGGTCCCGTTCCACGATGTCGAGGCCCTTGCGGAGGTGCTCGGGGGTCTGGAGTTTCGCCTCGTCCACGAGGTCGTTGATGATGCTCTTGTCGTAGCTCCACAACTTCACGGAGGCGGAGGCTCCGGTCAGTTCTGCGGTGACACCGTTCGCCGTCCCCGTGGCGCCATAGGCGGCACCGACGTTCCCGACGGCTTCGTACTTTCCCTCACCATATTCTGCCTTCCTATCGAATTCCTCGACAGGAAATTTATCCTCCGGCTTGTTCGCCGCCTTCTCCAGGGTGGCTACCTTGGAGGTCAGCCACTCGATTCCCATACTGGCCCTGAGGGAGCCGATGAAATCCTGGTTCTCCTGGTTTTTTCCGGCCTCCGAGTTCAGGACGAGGTCTGCCCTGAGCTTATCGATGAATTCCCGGGAGCCAGTGTAATCACGTATCTCTTTACTGAATTCCGACATGGACGCTCACCTCTGCTTCTTGCGGCGGGTGATCCCGGCATGAAAGACTCCGGGCGGCTATAGGAGGTATTGATGGAAATAACCGTACGAGGCGCACAACAGGTGCGAATTCCCCCGGAGTGGCTGGACCGTGTCTGTGTGATCGAAGCCACGGGAGGGCTGATCAACCCACACTTCTGGCTCGCCGCGGAGATCGCATCGGATCAAGGGGTCCGAGAGGAGAAGCTCGCCATGCTCGGTGGCGTGCCCGTGCGGAAGAGTCGGACGCAGGCTCTGCTCGACCTGTCGACGGTCGGGAAGATCCGTACGGTGGCCACTCAGGGCAGTTGGGTCGGCCGTCGGAAACTGACGCTCAGCAACGTCGAGGACGCCGAGTTGGTAACGGCCGAATGCAACGGCTGGGGAAGCCGGATCCTGCGGACCCCGGACCGGCCCGGCTCGGTCAGCGTCAAGTTCAGCCAGGCCGGAGGCGAACTGCATCGAATCAAGAAACCATGGAGGGGTAGCGAGCAACTGGCCGGACACTACGGCCCGTTGACACACACGGTGGCGGTACCCGCCAGCAGTTTCCTCACGGTGCAGGTCAAGAGCGGCGACTGGGGTCCGATGACACCCTGGACGCTCCGCTGGACCCCGTCGGGCTGACCCCGGCGTCGGCCTTCAGCCCGACAATGGCTCTTCTCAAGGACATCCATTTCGAAACCGTCGGCGCCTTACGGCATGGTTCTCGCCTGCCGTTCCGCATGGCAATGGGGCGTCTCCGCCGAGGCGCCCCTGTGTGGATGTGCGATGTTTCAGGGTGTGATCGAGACCTTCCACTTCTCGGAAGTGAGGACGGTCACATAGCCCTGGTGAGGCAGTGGCAGTGTCCCTGCCCTCTCCTCGTACGTACTGGTGCGAACAGTCTTGGGCGGTTCACCGGTACCAGGGCAGTAGATGATTTCCCCGCGCCCCTGGAATTCGTAGTGCAGCAGGGCAGGTCCCGTCCGGCCAGTGGGCGGACTGTATGTGAAGGACTCCGTTCTCTGTCCCTCGACGGTCTCCGACGACAGCGTCGGAAGGGCGGCCCCGGAGACGACTCGTACCTTCCAGCGATGGAAGCCGCTCGCGCCCTCCGAACCAACACGTTGGCGGCTGATCAGCAGGGAGTCGAACTGTGGGGGAAGGACCACACGATGAGGACCGCCACCGCTGGTCGTCAGGATGAACAAGCCGGTGTCCCGTCCTTCCGTCCCCGATCTGACGGGCTGGACCAGGAACGTCGAGGTGAATCCGCCGCGTATCTCCAGCGGCACCGGCTTCCGTTCCCCCGCACCGGTAATCCTGATCTCCTTGCTCCTCCAGCCCGACCAAACGCCCGGTCCGGTGTCTGTCATGGTGCTCCTCTCGCAAGCCGGGAAAGCCCCGGAGTCTCGCCAGAGGATCTCACCGCTCCCCGCGGCCGGCCCGCGATTCCCCGCCGGCTCAACTCATGGGCTCCACCCGCTCGTACGGCGTCTCCCCGTCCCCGATCGTCCCTTCCGGCGCCCCGACCGGCACCTGAGGCGGGTCACGCAGCAGGAGGTAGCCGGGCAGCAGCTCGGCCAGGCGGCGGGCCAGGGTCTCGATCTCTTCGTCGGTCATGCTGATGCTCCTGGTGAAGGGTGGGTTCAGGTGACGGAACCGGACACGGGCGGGTCCGGGTTGAGGCCGGTGTCGGCCGGTACGCCGTTGTAGGCGGCGCCGCGCAGGGTCAGGGTCTGCTTGATGGCCTGGCCCTCGGCCTCGGTCTTGATGCCGACGACCCAGGCGAGGGAGTCGAGGACCGCGCCGGTGTTGTCCCTGACCCGGACGACGTCGCCGAGCTGGATCCGGGGGTCGGCCAGGATCTCCACGTCCTGGAGCAGTGGCACCGGGTACACCCCGGCGGTGCGCAGCGCGATGGCGATGCCGGACGCGGCCGTGCTGTCCTGGACCCAGCCCTCCGGGTCGTGTTCATAGAGCTGGACGCCGTAGTAGCCCTGGCTGACGGTGTTCCAGGCGGCGTACCAGTGGTTGGTGGGTTCGGAGTTCTCCACGGAGGGGACGAGCATGTCGATGGAGAGCGTGGTGCCGCCGGCGGAACGCAGCCAGACCGGCGTCGTGCCGCGGTTCCGCATGGTCACCGTCACGATGCCGTCCGAGCGGACCGTACCGACTTCGACCACCCCGTGGACGGTGGCCGCCGTGTCGCTGTCGCCGTTGGTGAAGCGGATGCAGCCGGGCAGGCCGTCGGCGTAGGTATGGGGCGGGGGGCAGTCGTACTCGTCGTCGCCCATGCTGAAGGTGAGGGTGGCGGTGGCGCCCGCCGCGATGCTCACCTTCGACCTGCTGGACTTGTAGGTCGATTTGTTGACCTTGACCTTGGTCCAGTTGTCCCACTTCACCGCGCAGTGGTTGCGACAGGCATCGATCTCCTCGGTGACGGTGAGCGAGGCGAGTTCGCGGTCCGAGGTCACGGTGAGCTGCGAGGTCGTGGGCGCGGTGGCCCAACGGCTGCGGTTGCGCCAGCGGAAGATGCCGTTGCCGTCGAAGTCCGCGGTGGACAGCGTGGCGCGGGCGATGGCGGTAATGGCTTCCCACGCCGTGCCGGTGACAGCTGGGATGACCCGCAGCCCGGTGTCCGGCGCGTCGAGGGCCGCCGTTTTCGTCCAGCGTCCCTCCTGGAGGATGTCGGCCGGAGTCGTCGGTACGGAGGCCAGCGGCGACACCTGGAGGCCCTCCACCCGCAGATTGCCGAGCCGCAGGATGACTTCGCCCAGATGCGCGGCCGGTACCACCCCGGCGGGCACCGTGCCCGGGGTGCAGTGCATCGCACCGCCGTCCGGATAGCTCACCCGGGCCTCGAAGGTGGGCACTCCACCGCCGGAGAACTTCAGCCAGAAGCCGATGTGCCACCGGCCGGACTGGTTGGTCAGGGCCGGGATCGTCCAGTAGATGCTCGCGTTGCCGGTGGGCACCTTGTCCCTGCCGCTGAACGTCTGGAGCTCGCCCTCGGCGAAGTCGACGCGGACGGTGGTGTAGTACGACGTGTGGTTCGACGCCAGCCAGGACAGGGTCAGATCGAGCTGGCGGGTGCCGCTGGTGGAGCCGGTGTTGTCGAACCACGCCTCGGCCCACAGCCCGTCACCGCGGTGGTTCACGGTCCGTACGGCGGGGGCGTACTCGGCGGAGGCGAGGCCCGTCGCGGGGCCCTGAACGGCCGACTCCCAGGGCGCGTTGGTCTTGGTCCACTTGGTCCAGTCGCCGGACAGCGCGGTCAGATAGCCGATGTCGGCGGCGGCCCCGCCGTGCAGGGAGGCGTAGAGGATGCTGGTGGGGCGGGGCGGCGGGCAGGTGTGGATGCCCGCGTTGCGCAGCAGGTGGTCCACGCACCACGTCGGGCTGGCCGTCCAGTTGTTCGCCAGGCTCGGGCCGTACGGCGCGTCCGCGTCGATGCCGCCCGACGGCCGGGGCAGCCGGGCGGGCATCCGTAGCCGTTCCGCGCCGTCGAGTGCGGAGAGGGTGACCGTATCGCCGCCCAGCTGGGCGGAGCGGGACCGTACCGTGCCGCGGAACTGCGGAAGGGTGGAGCCGGCCAGCCCCCAGTTCATGGTGACGGACTGGCGAGGCCGGACCACATCGCCGGTGGCGCGCGGCGCCCACGGTCCGTAGAGAGCGGGCGCGGACGCCCCGCCCGCGCCTCCGAGGGTGACCTCCAGCTGCGCGCTGGCGGAGCCGGCGAAGGCGCGCATGGCGTCGGGGAGATCGGTGGCATAGCTCTGGTCCAGGGACCAGGAGCTGATCTGTTCGTCCAGGTCCCTGCCGCCCAGCCGGATCCGCTGGTCGGCGGAGCGTTCGCCGTTCTGAAGGGCTCTGACGAGATAGGGGTCAGCCGTTTGCATGAGTCACCTCCACCAGCTCCAGCGACGCGTCCCGGGAGTGGAGCTGTCCGGGGCGGACGGTCTGGCCATAGTTCGTGACGCTGTAGAACGCGCCGCCCTCACCGGCCGGGATGGCGGGGGCCGGGTCCCAGGCCATGAGCGAGGACGCGCCGATCGGTGTCGGGGTGGGGATCGGGCCGCAGTACGCGAAGGGGACGACGTAGACGGCGTCGGCCGGCACGATCGCGGTGTTGGTCTCCAGGACAGTGCCCCTGTAGTCACCCGCCGCGTCGTAGAAGGCGAATCCCACGAATTCCGCCCCGGGCAGGGAGTTGGTGAAGCAGACCAGCTGCCCGGGGACCACCGGGAACCCGCTGCTGCCGTCGCCGGGCTTCCATTCGAGTCCGCCGGCCGTGCCCGTGCCCGTGCCCGGGACCGTGATGTGGGCGACCCCGCCGATGTCGGTGACGGTGGTTCCCGAAATGGGCCTGTACTGGTTCAGCGGCGCTCTGCCCTGCTGCGCCGTGACGCTGAGCGTCTGGCGGGAGCCGATCCGCAGCTCGGAGTCGCGCGGGGCGGCGAGTCTGAGAACGGCCGGGCCGATCGGCATCGTGGTGGTGATGCTCTGCTTGAGCCTCACCACCGGCCGGACGTAGGCGGCCTCCGCGGGTACGGCCCGCTGGATCGGCCGGTCGACATGAACGGTGTAGGAGGTGCCGGGCACGGCGGACCCGTCGGTCCGGTACCAGGCGAGCCGCAGCTCCGAGGCGATCGCGGCCAGAGAAGGGGCCCACCAGCTCACGGTCATGCCGGCCATGACGGGGTAACCGGTGGCACCGGGCGCGTTGTAGGTCAGATCCGACGTGGTCGAGGGGGCGTTGAGTACCACGGACAGCTGGGTGTACGGGGATACCGCGGCGTTCGGGTTCTGGGCGCCTCCGGTGGAGACCATATTCCCGGACCAGGCGCTCGCCCCATGGGTCCCCATGACACCCAGCGCCTGGCTCGGCAGCAGCCAGTTCGCCGAGGCCGGGTCGACCACCGCGACCGGGCCCGGCCCGTCCACCCGGCGGGCCAGCCGGTCGAGGTGGGCGAGGTCGTCGGGGAGCATGTTCTGCCAGGCGAGCTTCAGACGGCGGGGGCGGATCTGGGGGGTCCAGGTGGTGATGCCCCCGGCCAGGGAGCGGAATTCGGTGGTGCCGGACTCGGGGGAACGTTCGAAGGTGGTGGCGGCTTCCTTGAACGCCCGGAGGTTCCCCGGGCGTCCGATCCACATGGTCATGTGCGTATGTCCTTTTCTGGCGCTGCCCGGGGGTGGCGTGGGTGGTCCACGTGAGCTGGAAGGCTCGCGCGGGCCCGGGATAGAGCGGGCTACGAGAAGAAGCGCGCTACGAGAAGAAGGCGGCGAGCTGGGCCGGGCTCGGTACGGCCGCCCCGGCGCCGGGCTCGGTACGGCCGTCGCCGCCGGGCCCGCCCGCGCCGTGGGAAGAATCCGGCGGGGCGTCCGGTGTGGAGTCCGGCGTGGAGTCCGGTGTGGAGTCCGGTGAAGGATCCTGTGCCGACGACGGTGAGGAGCCCTGTCCCGGCCTGGGCACCGGCTTCGGGAAGTCCAGCGGATCGCTGTCCTCGTCGCGGTTGACCGTCGCGAACATCCAGTTGGACTCGGCGAGTTGGTCGATCACCTGGGCCAGCAGATAGTCGGTCGGTGTCCACTCGGCGGCCTCGCCGTGCAACTCGCGCGCGACCGCGCTGTCGCGCGGAAGGTGCTGGAGCAGCACCGCGAGCCGGCGGGAGGAGAGCCGGCCCCGGTGCCAGTCCAGCAGGTCGAGGCCGTAGTGGCGGAGCAGATCAGCCTCAAGGGCCTCGGCGTGTTCGTCCACGAACACGCCGAGGCTCAGCCTTCCCCCAGGCCGAGCCCGGTCTCCTTGCCGTATGCCTCCAGGATGGCGGCGATGTCCTGCATGGTGACGTCATGGCGCTCGAAGCGGGTGAACTGCCGGTCGCCGAGGAGGAGTCGCAGCAGTCCGTCGACGTCGTTGTCGTCGAGGTCACGCAGCTTGCGCGCGGTGGTGCGGTTCAGCTCGGTCGGCAGCTCGAAGCTGTCGTCGTCGAGCTCGAAGGTCCAGGCGCGGCCGAGCGCTTCGAGGCGCTGGGCACGGGCGGCGTTGACGTTGAATCCGGCCATGGGTGTCTCCGTTCGAAAGGGATCGGAAAGGTTCGGAAGGGATCGGCAGGAAGAAGGGCGAGGAAAGGGCCGGGGCGGCCCCGGACAAGGGAAGAGGGAGGGTGTCCGGGGCCGCCCCGAGGGTCGATCGGTGAGCGATCCGATGCGACCGGTGGAGTGACCGGGCCGGGATCGGCGAACGATGCCCGTCAGGTCACCGTCGGATGGGCGCCCGGTCAGCGACCGACCGGGCGACCGGTCAGGCGTAGGAGGTGGTCTCGTCCTTGATCCGGAAGCTCGCCAGCGGCGCGGTGTCGTCCACGGCCAGGGCCGTGAAGGTGATGCCGAGCCGGACGGCGCCCGTACGGGTCAGGGAGATCTCCTCGGTCTCGGTGACCTGGCCCCGCGGGACCACGAAGCGGTACTTCGCGGCGCCGTCCACGAACTCGACGCCGATCGCCCGCTCGTCCGGACCCGGGGTGTTGGCGAGGTCGTACATGAACTCACCGGCGACCCCGCCGGCCACGACCGCGCCACCGCCCAGGAAGAAGGGCAGGGTGTGCTTGTTCAGCTGGAGCAGCTGGAACTTCACGGTCAGATCGCGGTCGGAGTAGATGAACCGCGCCGGGCTCACCGACTGCCAGGTGTCGACCGGGTCGATCTTGTCCTTCTTGTTGAACTTGATGCCGTCGGTGGTGGTGTAACCCAGCTCGGTCCACTTCGCCGCGTCCCAGGCGATGGTGGCATCGGCGGGGGCGGCGGTACCGGCGGCGGCGAAGAGGACCTTGCCCGATCCGGCGACGCGGATTTCCTTGCCGTTGTTGCTTCCAGCCATGCGAACTCCTCAGTTCATTCTGATCAGTTGGGTTGATCAGTGGGGTGGGTGATGCGTTGTGACGGTGAGATGCGGTGTGTTGTGGTGCGGTGTGACGCGGATATGGCAAAGGCCCCGCCGGGAAAGGCGAGGCCCGTATGTGGGGGTGGTGCGGCTACGCGGGGCGTACGGAGAGCCGGACCGTGGAGAGGTAGCGGTTTCCGGCGGGCCGGTTGTAGTCGGGCAGCCAGCGCGGCCCGTCCTCCTCGGCGACATCGCTGACGAACGCGGTGCCGTACGAGGTACCGGTCAGCTCCAGTACGCAGGCCCGGGCGGCCAGCGCGAGGGTGTGGGCCGCGGTCTTGTCGGGCCCGTAGACCTCAAGGTCCAGCAGCGGCCGGTCGAGGTTCAGGTCGTCGACCCAGGCGCCACCGACGCGGGAGACGAGGACGGCCTTCTGGGTGCCGTCGAACACGGCCGGCGGGCGGTTGTCGACCACCGCGCCGGTCAGTTCGGGGCGGTTCTTCAGGAAGTCGACGACGAGTCGTTCGGCGTCGGGGAAGGTCAGTACTGCCACATGGACGCTCCCTTCTCGGGCTGCTCGGAAGGCAGCGGGGGCGGCTGACGGGACCGGCCCAGCGGGTCGGACCCACCAGTTCGGACGGCGCGAGGGGTAACGCGAGGGGTAACGCGAAACGGCAGGTCCGCCGCCCTTGCCTGGTGGCCTTCGGGCGCAGCTCTGCCGCTGCATCAAGTGTGACCCGGGGTGCCCGATCCCGCAACTGACGGTGCGTCAGAATGCTGGAAGGGCCCAGCCGGAGCATCCGGCTGGGCCCTTCACACACATACGGTCGGTCAGCCGGGCGGTGAAGCCGGGGCGATGTCCTGGGCGATGTCCTGGGCGTTGCGTTCCGCCGCGAAGACATCCTCCAGCCGGTACAGGCTGCGCCTGCCCTGCCGGCCCGCTGTGGCCAGATGGCCGCGCTGCACCCACTTGCGGATGGTCGCGGGGGACACCCCGGCCTCGGAGGCGGCGAGGTCTCCGGTGATCAGCGGGGCGCCGAGGGCGGTGGTGGCCATCACGCGACCTCCTGGACGGCCGGGCGGGTGTCCTGGACGGCCGGGCGGTCGCACGCCGGGTTCACACAGCGCACCTCGTCCCGTTCCGGGAAGGCCCGCAACGAGACCGAGGAGCAGGCCGAGCAGCGGCCGGGCAGCCGGATCAACTGCTCGGGGTCACCGAGGGCGCGGGCGCAGCGCCTGGCCATCCGCCGGGCCTCGTCCTCGACATGGGTGGCGAGATCGGTGTCGGCGGCGATCCGGTCCAGCACTCCGGCGATCCGGCGCAGCCGTACGGGAACGGACGCGGGCCGCACGGGGCGCAGGGCGAGGCGCTCGCGCACCGCTTCCTCCAGCTCCATCACCCCGTCGGTGATGTCGCGCAGGGTGTCGGAGACGAACAGCCTGACGGGCGTGGAGCCGCCGGTGGGGCGGGGGCCGCGCGGGCCCGCGGGGGCGCGGCCGGGGCTGGGGGCGAGTTCGTCGAGGAGTTCGGGGAAACGGCGGGCGAGGGCGTCGAGCCAGAGTGCGGTGTTCATACGGCGGCCTCCTCGGGGGCGGTCGCGACGACTCGGCCGTTGCGCCACAGACGTCCGCCGCTCACCCCGTCGAACCAGGTGCGCTCGGGGTCCACGATGGTTTTGCACTGCTGCCTGATGGGGCAGTAATTGCAGGCTCGCAATGCTGGCGCCGCTTCAGCCGGGTTACGAGTGAAGACGGAACGCTGGGGAAGCTCGGCGCAGGCGGCGGCCCTGCGCCAGTCGAGCCCCTCGGGATCGGCTTCAAATTGCCTGGTTAGGGGAGATTCAAAGGATCTGGATCGGGTACGCACGGCAACCCCTCCCTGGGTGTGCGAACTTGTGTTCGACAGTTGCGAACGCGACATCAGACTTACATGGTGCGAGCGCGTGCGCAAGTGACTACGTTCCGGAGGCGAGGAACACGCAAGGTCGTCAACACGCCCCTCACCTGGGGCCGTTCACCTACGCCCCCTGAGACCGACCCTGGATACGCGCGCGTGCGCACTCCTTTGGGTGCGCACGCGCTCGGTACCCTGTCCCCGCGACGAGGAGAGAGCGAGAACATGGGTTCCAGATCGTGGGCCAGTGCCCACAACGACCAGGGATTTCGCGGGGAGCAGCCGCGTGGTCGCACTGAGGGGTACGAGGAGTTCGCGGCGTGGATCGAGGATCTGATGCGCGGGCGGGGGTACGACATCGACAATCCGCGCGGCGGCGGCAAGTCGAAGCTCGCCGATGACGCCGGAGTGCACCGCGCGGCCGTCAGCAGGCTGCTCCAGCGGCAGAGCATGCCCGATCTGGAGACCATGCGCAGGCTGGCCGCCGTACTGTCCGTCCCCCTGCGGGACATGCTGATCAGGTCGGGCAGGCTGTCCGAGGACGACCTCCCGGTGACCGGCCACCGCCGCCGGGAGGAGGAGAGCGGACCACAACGCCTCACACCCGAGGAAGCGGCACGGAGAATGGGGGTACCCACCGAGCTGCGGGAGACCTTCGTGAAAGTCGTGAAGCAGTTCCTGCCGGAGAGGACATAGCTGCTCCTGGGGACCGGCCCGGGGACCATCCGGGGGACGGCCCCAACGAGGCCCCGCCACCGTGCAACGGCCCCGGCGGCACGGGCCAACGGCCCACCCATCCGCGCCGATCGCGGGCGCGGGTGACGCCAAGGCCCGACCGGGGCCAAAGCGATGACGGCAGACGAGTCGGGCTGTACGCCGGAAAGAGCTACCGCAAGGCTATGACCAGAGCAAACGCGCAGGGAGGGCACTTCTGTGGCTACCTTGATGGCTACGCGAGGAGACGCCCCCGCCCCGGAGCGGCCCGGACGGGGGCTTCGTCGTTCTCAGGGTTCAGACGGTCTGCTCGATGCACTCGAAGATGTCCGAGTCCGTCTCCTGCTGCCAGGTCGGCAGGTCGGCCCAGTCGGCGACGTATCCGGGCTTCGGGTCCTCGAAATGCTTGAACATCTGGGCGGTCCAGCAGATCGCGACAAAGCGGCCCTTCTGCCCGCGGGTGAGCCGTGTGGTGTGCCCTTCGCTGATCCTGATGAAGTCGCGCACCTGTCCGTACACAGCCGCGGCAGCCTCGCGCTCCCACTCGGGCGTCTCGTCCCACGGAGTGACGTAGCCGGGCTTCGGCTCACCGGGGTAGTGCTTGTTCACACCGGCAATCCACGCCTCGCGGAAGATCCGACCGTCACTCATGCACGTGTCCCTCTCGTCATGCGGTGCGCGAAAGCGCCGCGATTCGGTGATCCAGATTCGAGACTCGACCATCGGACATGAGCGGGGCAAGACGCCCTCGAAGTCCGTCCAGCTTCTTGCCGATGAATCCCGAGTTCGACCGGTCGGCCAGGCCAAGCACTGCCTCCGCGTACTGCACGACCTGATCGACGTCACCCCGGTGGGCCCCGAGGACGGCAAGGTCGCTCAGTACGGCGGCCCGACGGCGCAGGGACAGTGGTTGGGCGAGGGCTGCGGTGAGGGCATCTTCCGCGAAGTCGGGACGGCCGAGCTGGAGGTAGCAGGCCCCTCGCTCCTCGGGGAGGCGGGAACCGTCGAAGCGGAGCCAGCCGCCGTTGTGGGAGTGGCCGTCGAGGGAGTGCACCTTCTCCGCTTCGTCGAGGGCCCGGGCGCAGCCGTCGATGTCGCCCATGGCCGCGCACACCTGGGCCTGGACGGCGGCGACCCAGTGGCGGGTGGACAGTGCGCTGTCGCCCTCGACGTGGACGGTGACGGGCGACGGGCTTCTCGGCCATCCGCACCGGGCACCGTACGACCGGGTCATCGCCACCTGCGCGGTGCGTCGCATCCCGTACACATGGGTCCGGCAGACGAAGCCCGGTGGCATCGTCCTCAGCACGGTCGGCTCCTGGCCCTGGGGAACCGGTCTCGCAAAGGTCACCGTTGGCGATAACGGCACCGCCGAGGGCGCGATCACCGGACGCTCCTCCTTCATGCAGGCGCGGGCCCAGGCGGTGACCCCGGTGGCAGGTGACCTCTCCGCCCGGACCGCCTATGCAGACAGTGAGCGGGCCGCGCTGGTGTCCCCTCTCACCCTGGAAGAGTGGATGCCCGCCTTTGTCGCGCAACTCACGGCGCCCGGTGCGCAGTTCGTCCGCGCCACCCGCAGCGACGGCTCGCCCGTGCGGTACCTGTTCGATCCGGAGCGGGAGTCGTTCGCCGAGTTCATCGCCGACGGCGAGAACTGGACCGTCCGCCAGGGCGGCCCCTTGGCTCTTTGGGACGACATCGAACGCTCCCTTGTCGCCTGGCAGGACGCCGGGGCGCCGGACATCGACGCCGTTCGGCTCCACGTGACGACCACATCTCATCTGTACTGGATCGACCGGAACCCCGCGCTGCGCTGGGAACACCAGCTCTCCTGAATCACTGCCCTGCGAGGAATGGACGATAAGTGGCGGATCTCGCGGAAACGAGACGCCCGCTCCACGGAAAAGACCTCTGACCTGTGTTTCAACTGGTCAGAGGTCTAAGGGGCAGACGAGTCGGGCTGTACGCCGGATTTTGTCACCGGGCGGCCTCGCGGCCGTCCGGGAGACGGCCATCCATCTAGGACCGGCGTTGCCGCCGGTCTCGTGCGGTCTACCCGCGGACTCGGGCGGGCAGCCCTCGATCGTCCGCGCAGGAGCACCTGGGTGCTCCCTCTTGACCTTGCTCCGGGTGGGGTTTACCTAGCTGCCCAGGTCACCCTGGGCACTGGTGGTCTCTTACACCACCGTTTCACCCTTACCGAGGCCCGTACGGATACGGTCCCCGGCGGTTTGTTTTCTGTGGCACTGTCCCGCGGGTCACCCCGGGTGGCCGTTAGCCACCACCCTGCCGTGTGGAGTCCGGACGTTCCTCGGCAAGATCGAAGATCTTGACGCGGCCGTCCGCCCGGCTCGTCTGCCGTGTCGACCATGGTACCCGGCGGGAGCGGGGCGGAACGCATCGGCGCCGGTGGGGGGCGGGGCGGTGGGTGGGCTTGACCTTGTCGCTACGTCAGGGTTTCCACTGGGTCCATGCGGATCGCAGAGATCGCCGCCCTCGTCGGGGTCACCACACGGGCGGTACGCCACTATCACCACCTGGGCCTGCTGCCCGAACCCGCCCGGCGGGCCAATGGCTACCGCGACTACTCGGTACGGGACGCCGTCCTCCTGGCCCGGATCAGGCGGCTGACCGAGCTGGGGCTCGCCCTGGACGAGGTGCGGGATGTGATCGCCGATGACGCCGGACGCGAACTCACCGAGGTGCTGGGCGAGTTGGACGCCGATCTGGCGCGGCAGGAGGCCGAGATCCGGGCCCGCCGCGGCAGGCTCGCCGAGCTGATGGAGAATCCACCGCCCACCGAAGGGCCGGTGTCCCCCGCGCTGGCGCGGCTGCTGGGCACGGCCCCGGTGATCGACTCGCCCGTCGGCGCCATGGACCGTGAACTGCTGATCCTGTTCGACACCGCGGCGGGCCGCGAGGAGTTCTACGAGGCGTTGCGACCGCTCGCGGAGAGCCCGGATCTCCTTGATCTCTATCGGCGGATGGACGAACTCGCCGACGCGGCGCCCGGCGATCGTCGGATCGCGCCTCTCGCCGACGCGCTCGTCGCCTCCGTCCCGGACGAGCTGTCGGCGCTGATCTCGAAGGCACCGGGGCAGCCGCTCGCCGCCGGGTTCGGGGAAGCCCTGCTCGACGACCTCGCCCCTGCCCAGGCCGAGGTCGCCCGTCTGGTCATGGCGGCGCTGGCCGCGAAAGTGGCGCAAAGAGAAGGAGGATCGGCGTGAAGTGGGTCGTACGGCTCGTCATCGCGGGTGAGGTCGCGCTCGTCAGCTGTCTGCCGGCGGGCGTGGCGATCCCCGCCCCCGTGCTCCTCGGCGCCGAGGCCGTCGTCCTCGCGCTCCTCGCGCTGGAGGCCGCGGTCCTGCACCGGCACTACGCGCGGGCCAGGCGGACCGGGGCCGGCCGCCGGGACGCGGTCGCCTCGGCGGTCCGTACCGTCGTGCCCGAGCCCGTACGGCGGTTGCTGACCCATGAGATACGGGGCCTGAGCAGCCTCGGGCGGTGGGTCGCGCGCCGTACGCACGGGGTACGGGAGGGTGATCACGCCGCGTCGTACACCGGCCCGCAGACGGCGATGATCTACGGCCTGCTCTTCGTCGCCGTCGTCGAGACGGTGGCGCTGGCCGTGCTGATCCCCTGGCCGGTGGTGCATCTGATCATGCTGGTGGTGGACGTCTATACGTTGCTGACGGTGCTCGCGTTGCACGCGGGCTGTGTGACACGGCCCCATGTGGTGGGCGCGGACGGGTCGTTGAGGATCCGGTACGGCTCGCTCCTCGACTTCTCCGTCGAGGAGGCACGGATCGCCTCCGTACATGTCGACCGGCGCTACCCGCGGAGCGGTGGGCTGATCACCTTCGACCCGGCGGACGGCGGGGTCCTCGATCTCGCGGTGGGCGGCCAGACGACCGTACGGGTCGAGCTGACCGAGCCCGTCATGTTCGTACGGCCCCTCGGCCGGCGCGAGCGGGCCCGGGTGGTCCGGTTTCACGCGGACGGTCCCGCCGAGTTGGTCAAGGCGCTCGCCCAGGCGCTCACGCGGGCGCGAACAGCACCTTCGCCGGTCCCGATCCCGGATCCGACCGTGTGAGCCGTACCCGCAGCCGCTCCCCCAGCGGGAGTGGCGTCCCGCCGCCCGCGATGGGGGCGATCACGGCAGGGTCCTCCAGATGGATCGTGCCGACGGACGGATCATGCTCCCGCACATCGATCACGTACCCGTCGAAGATCTCCCCGCCCCTGTCGCTGAGCAGCGCCGCCGCCACGAGGTCGACGCACTCGTGCTCCACGGCGTGGGCTCGTTCCGCCCCCTCGGCCAGCTCCTTCGGCAGCCCGTCCAGGGCTTCGAGCACCCACTCCGGCGGGTCCTGGCCCGCCACCGCGCTCAGACAGATCTCCCCCGCGTACCGGTCGACGAGCCGCCGCAGCGGGGCCGTGCAGTGGGTGTACGGGGCGGCGACCGCGGCGTGGACGGCGGGCTTCGGGAGACGGCCGCCGGTGAACGCGGTGTAGCCCGCGCCGCGCAGCAGCTCCGTGCACTCCTGGAGGAAGGCGGCGTGGCGGGCGTCGCGGGGGTCGAGGGAACGCACGATCTCGTCGTACGCGACATGGTGCGGCCAGTCGATGCCCAGCGCCTTCGCCGAGCGGCGGAGCCGGCCGACCGTGCCGTCCGGGGCGCCGGGCGGCGTCCGGAGGATGCCGGTGCCGGCCGTCAGCATCAGCTGCGCGGCGGCCATGCCGATGAGCAGGGAGATCTGGGCGCTCCAGCCCTCGACGGGGAGCGGGGCGTGGTACACGGCCTCGTACGAGGTGCGTGACCCGCGGGACCTGCCGCCCTCGGACCCGCCGCCGCCGGCTTGCCCGGCGCCGGAGTCCGGTCGGTGCTCCACGATCTCCAGCTCGGGGACGCGGAGGGAGATGCCGCCGCGCTCCCGTTCCAGCCGTTCGCGCAGCAGCCCGATCTCCTTCAGCAGGGCGAGGGACTCCGGGGCCGTCCCCGCGTCGATCTCCCGCTGCGCGCCCGCGTGGTCGAGCCTTGTCCTGCTCCGTACGAGCGTTCTGCGGACCTCGGCCGAGACGGTCCTGCCCTCCGCGTCCAGATCGAGCTGCCAGAGCAGGGCGGGCCTGGTCCGGTCGGGCCGCAGACTGGCCGCGACCTCGGAGAGGAGCGGGGGGTACAGCGGCACGCTGCCGTCGGGGAAGTAGAGGGTCTGTACGCGACGATGGGCCTCGGCGTCGAGCGCGCCGCCCGGGGTGATGAACGCGGTGACATCGGCGATCGCGTAATGGACCCGGAAACCGCCGCCCGCGCGCCGGGCCAGTCGCATCGCCCGGTCGAGGTCGGCGGCGCCGGGCGAGTCGATGGTGAACAGCTCGACGGCGGTGTCGTCGCGATCCGGCGCCCAGCCGTCGCCCGGCGGCCGTGGGGCCCGTGCGGTCCGCTCCGTCTCGGCGCGGACGGCGGGCGGGAAGGCCCCGGGCACATCGAGCACCGTACGCAGCACGCCCAGGGCTGCCCGCAGCGGAGCCTCGGCTGCGCCGGTCGTGTGCAGATGACGGCGGGGCATGCATCGAGCGTATGGCGGACGGAGGCGGGGGGCGCGGTGAACGCGGGCACCGCGCCGCCCAGGCCCCGCGCCCCAGGCCCCGGGCTCCGCGCCCCCGCCCCCGTCCGCCGGGCCCCGCGCCCCCGGGCCCGAACCCCTCGGCGCGGGCCGCCCGTCCGACGTACTCGTCTAGGCTGGCGCGGGGGCCGCGGGCCCCCTTTCCCGTACGTCCTCCGAGGAGAACCACCGTGCTCGTGCTGTTGCCGCCGTCGGAAGGAAAGGCCGCTTCCGGGCGTGGCGCTCCGCTGAGGCCGGAGTCCCTCTCCCTGCCGGGGCTGACCGCGGCCAGGGCCGCCGTGCTGGACGAACTCGTCGAGCTGTGCGCCGCCGACGAGGAGAAGGCACGTCAGGTGCTCGGTCTCAGCGAGGGGCTGCGCGGCGAGATCGCGAAGAACGTGCGGCTGCGTACGGCGGGCACGCGGCCGGCCGGGGAGATCTACACCGGTGTGCTGTACGACGCGCTGGATCTGGCCACGCTCGACACCGCCGCGCGGCGGCGGGCGACGAAGACGCTGCTGGTCTTCTCCGGGCTGTGGGGCGCGGTACGGATGGGCGACCGTATCCCCTCGTACCGCTGCTCGATGGGGGTCAAGCTGCCGGGGCTCGGCGCGCTGGGGGCGTACTGGCGCGGGCCGATGGAGTCCGTCCTGCCGGAGGTGGCGGGCAGCGGGACCGTGCTCGATCTGCGGTCGTCGGCGTATTCCGCCGCGTGGAGGCCCACGGGTGAGCTGGCGGGGCGTACGGCGACGGTACGGGTGCTGCACGCGCAGGTCGATCCCGCGACCGGGGCGGAGAAGCGGTCCGTGGTCAGCCACTTCAACAAGGCGACGAAGGGGCGGCTGGTACGGGATCTGCTGATCGCGGGCGCCCGGCCGAAGGGGCCCGCCGAACTGGTGGAGACGCTGCGGGAGTTGGGGTACGTGGTGGAGGCGACCGCGCCGGAGAGGGCGGGGCGTACCTGGGCGCTGGATGTGGTGGTCACGGAGATCCACTGAGCCCCGCGCCTCGCGCGCGCCCCGCACCCCCGACCCCTCGCGTTGCATCCTTCGCAACGCTCATTGCGCAGGGTGGCATGGGCGCGGCAGGATGTCGCCATGACCTCCGCGCCCGTGGCTTCCGTGCTCGACCTCGCCCCCGTCATCCCTGTCGTCGTCCTCGACGATGCCGCCGACGCCGTACCTCTCGCCCGCGCCCTCGTCGCGGGCGGACTGCCCGCGATCGAGGTGACGCTGCGGACGCCGGCCGCGATGGCGGCGATCCGCGCGATCGCGGCCGAGGTGCCGGACGCGGTGGTCGGCGCGGGCACGGTCATCACCGCCGACGCCGTGGCCGGCTCGGTGGAGGCGGGCGCGCGCTTCCTGGTCAGCCCGGGGTGGACGGACACGCTGCTGACCGCGATGCGGGGTTCGGGCGTGCCGTTCCTGCCGGGGGTGTCGACCACCTCGGAGGTCGTGGCGCTGCTGGAGCGCGGGGTGACGGAGATGAAGTTCTTCCCGGCGGAGGCCGCGGGCGGCACGGCCTATCTCAAGTCCCTGGCCGGTCCGCTGCCGGGGGCCAGGTTCTGCCCCACGGGCGGCATCACGGCGGAGAAGGCACCGTCGTATCTCGCCCTGCCGAACGTCGGCTGTGTCGGCGGTACCTGGATGCTCCCGGCGGACGCGCTGGCGGCCAAGGACTGGGACCGGGTCGAGTCACTGGCCCGCGAGGCGTCGGCCCTGCGCGAGCCGCGCCGCTCCTGAGGCCGCGCGGCCCCGGAGCACCGCGCGCCGCCGGACCGCCGACGGCGCGCGCACATCAGCCGCCGGCCGCCCGCGGCCAGCCGTCAGCCGCCAGCCGCCAGCCGTCAGCGCAGATGCGAGGTGTCGTTGAGGAGCCGCACCGACGCGTTGCCGTCCGCGTAGTACGCCACCGCCGACAGCGAGGCCGCCGACAGCTCCATCCGGAACAGGGACTCCGGCGGTGCGCCGAGGGCCAGCCGTACCAGGGTCTTCACCGGGGTGACATGCGTGACCACCAGTACCGTCCTGCCCCGGTAGCGCTCCAGCAGCCGGTCACGGACGGCCGCGACGCGCCGGCCCACGGCCGTGAAGCTCTCGCCGCCGCCGGTCGGCGCGACATCGGGCGAGGCGAGCCAGGCGCTCAGATCGTCGGCGTACCGCTCCCGCACCTCCGCGAACGTCAGCCCCTCCCAGGCGCCGAAGTCCGTCTCGCGCAGGCCCTCTTCGACGGTGACGTCCAGACCGAGCCGGGACGCCACGGCCGCCGCCGTCTCGCGGCAGCGTCTGAGCGGTGAGGAGACGATCTCCTGCACCGTGCCGCGCGCGGCCAGTGACGCGGCGACGGCCTCGGCCTGCCGGCGGCCCACCGCCGACAGCTCCGGGTCGCTGCCGCCACTGCCGGAGAAGCGCTTCTCCGGGGTGAGCGCGGTCTCGCCGTGCCGCAGCAGTACGAAGGTGACGGGGGCGCCGAGGTCGGCGGAGGCTCCCCAGCCCACGGAAGCGGAAGGCGTGGAGGAGGGGGTACGCGGAGAAGACGTCGCCGCCTCCGCACGCCCCATCCGCGCCGCACGCTCCGTCTGTGCCGTCCGCTCCGTCCGCGCCGCACGCTCCGTCCGCGCCGCCCGCCCCACGGCCTCGCCCGCTTCCGCCTCCGTCATCGCCGCGCGCGCCGCGCTCGCGTCCAGCGCCGCCGTGGACGCCGACGGATCCCACTGCCCGCCGTTCTTGCCCGCGTCCATCGCCTCGTTGGCCAGCCGGTCCGCGTGCTTGTTCCGCTCGCGCGGGATCCACTCGAAGGTGACCTGTCCGGCGGGGAAGATCCGCGCCGCCTCGGCGGCCAGCGGCTTCATGTCCGGGTGCTTGATCTGCCAGCGCCCCGACATCTGCTCGACGACCAGCTTGGAGTCCATACGGACCCGGACCTCGGCGGCCGGGTCCAGCGCCTTGGCGGCGGTCAGGCCCGCGATCAGGCCCTTGTACTCGGCGACGTTGTTGGTGGCGACACCGATGTACTCGGCCGCCTCGGCGAGCGGCTCGCCGGTCCGGCCGTCCAGGACGACCGCGCCGTACCCGGCGGGCCCCGGGTTGCCCCGGGAGCCGCCGTCCGCCTCGACGATGAACTGCCGCATTACAGACCCGAGTCGGCGGTGCGCACCAGAATGCGGCGGCAGTTCTCGCACCTCAGCACGGCATCGGCGGGTGCCGCCTTGACCTCGTTGACCTCGGTGATGTTCAGCTCCAGCTGGCAGCCCTCGCAGCGGCGCCGGAACAGCCGCGCCGCGCCCACCCCGCCCTGCTGGACGCGCAGCTTCTCGTACAGCTTGAGCAGATCGGCCGGTACGGAGGCGGCGACGACCTCGCGCTCCTTGGTGACGGTCGTGGCCTCGCGGTCGAACTCCGCGACGGCGGCGTCCCGGCGCGCGGCGGCGTCGTCGGCCTTGGCCTGGACGGAGGAGACACGTTCCGTCAGCTCGGTGACCCGCTCCTGCGCG
Organism: Streptomyces sp. NPDC051662; assembly: GCF_040681655.1. Classification (NCBI taxonomy): domain Bacteria; kingdom Bacillati; phylum Actinomycetota; class Actinomycetes; order Kitasatosporales; family Streptomycetaceae; genus Streptomyces; species Streptomyces sp. NPDC051662. The sequence continues at coordinate 360,182 of NZ_JBFAZD010000006.1, read as the reverse complement.
GACTCACGGCGCTCCATGACTTCGAGGACGACGTCCTCCAGATCGCCCTGCCGCTTGGCGAGCGAGACGATCTCACGCTGAAGGTTCTCCAGGTCCTTGGGCGAGGTGACCGCGCCGGAGTCCAGGCGCTGCTGGTCGCGTACAGCGCGCTGGCGCACCTGGTCGACGTCCTGCTCCGCCTTGGTCTGCTCGCGGGCGGTGTCGCTCTCCTCGGTCGTCGACGCGACAAGCAGGTCGCGCAGCTGGGCGAGGTCCTTGGTGAGCGACTCGATCTCGGCGTGCTCGGGCAGCGCGGTGCGCTTGTGGGCGAGCTGCGACAGTCGTACGTCGAGGGCCTGGACGTCGAGGAGTCGGATCTGGTCGGCGGGCGCGGCGTTCAGTTGGGGGCTCCTGAGAAGTCGGAGGAGTGATGGGCTGACCAGGGGTCGGTGACCGTCTTCGAGACATGGACCCGCAGGTCCCAGCCATGACGGTCGGAAATCTCGTCGAGCTGGGCGGCGGCCTGCTCGCACCAGGGCCACTCGGTGGCCCAGTGCGCGGCGTCGACCAGCCCGAGCGCGCTGTGCTGGGTGGCCTCGGAGACCGGGTGGTGGCGCAGGTCGGCGGTGAGGAACGCGTCCACACCCGCCGCTCTGACCTGGTCGAAGAGGCCGTCGCCCGAGCCGCCGCTCACGGCGACCGTACGGACGGGCGCGTCCGGGTCGCCCGCGATCCTGATGCCCTGGGCGGTGCCGGGCAGCCGGTGCGCGACGCGTGCGGCGAAGTCGCGGAGAGTCGCGGGGCGGTCCAGCTCGCAGATCCTGCCGAGGCCGCGCCGTCCGGCGGGGTCCGTGGGATCGGGTACGAGGGGCCGTACGACCCGCAGGTCCAGCGCCCCGGCGAGGGCGTCGGAGACACCGGGGTCGGCGGTGTCGGCGTTGGTGTGCGCGACATGCAGCGCGATGTCGTGCTTGATGAGGGTGTGTACGACGCGCCCCTTGAACGTGGAGGCCGCGACCGTCGTCGTACCCCGCAGATAGAGCGGGTGGTGGGTGACGATCAGCTCGGCGCCGAGCCGTACCGCCTCGTCGGCGATCTCCTGGACGGGGTCGACCGCGAACAGGACCCGGGTGACCGTGGCCTCCGGGTCACCGCAGACCGTGCCGACGGCGTCCCACTGCTCGGCCCGCTCGGGCGGCCAGAGGGCGTCGAGCGCGGCGAGGACATCCGCCAGACGGGGCGCGGAGGGGGCGTCGGCGGGGACGGCCGAGGGGACAGGGGGCACGGTGCAAAGGCTACCTGTCCCACGTGCCCCGCCCACCATGGCCGCAGAGGTCTCCTTGGCCATGGTGGGCGCGGGCGTTCCACGGCGGGGCGGGAGCGTTCGCGCCCGGCGCCCGCTACTTGACGAGGTAGCCGCGCAGGTCGTCGAGGACCAGGTCCGCCGCCGTCACTCCGAGGCCGAGGTACCAGGTCTCGTCCTTGACGTCCTTCGCCTGCCCCGCCTTGACCGCCTTCAGGTTCTTCCACAGCGGGTTGGAGCGCGCGGTGTCCCGCTGGGTCTTCTTCGGGTCGCCGTACACACCCGTGAAGATCCAGTCCGCGTCCGCGTCGTCGATCTTCTCCGGGCTGATCTCCACGGCCAGATCGTCGATCTGCTGGTTCTTCGGCCGCGGCAGACCGATGTCGTCGAGGATCGTGCCGATGAACGACGCCTTCGCGTACAGCCGCAGCCGGTCCGGCATGTAGCGCACCATCGAGACGGTCGGCTTGTCGGGGCCGATCTCCGTGCCGAGAGCCGCCGCCTTCTTGTCGTACGCGGCGAGTTCGGCCTTCGCCTCCGCGGTGCGGTCCAGCGCCTGGGCGTTGAGGAGGTAGTTCTCCTTCCAGGTGAAGCCGGGGCGGATGGCGAAGACCGTCGGGGCGATCGCCTGGAGCGCCTTGTACTTGTCGGCCGCGCGCAGCTGACTGCCGAGGATGAGGTCGGGCTTGAGTCCGGCGATCGCCTCCAGGTTGAGGTTGTTGATCGTGCCGACGCTCTTGGGGTTGCCCGCGCCCTTCCGCAGATAGCTGGGGATGCCCTCGTCGCCCTCGGTCGGCGCGTACCCGACGGGCTTCATACCGAGGGAGACGACGTTGTCGAACTCGCCGACGTCCAGCACGACGACCCGCTCGGGGCGCTTCTTCAGCTCCGTCGTCCCCATGGCGTGGGTGATCGTGCGCGGGAACCGGCCCGGCTCCGCGTCGGTCCCGTAGGCGGCCGTCTTCCTGGCCGCGTCGGCGAAGTCCTTGCCTCCCGTGGCGACGGCGGCCTTCTTGTCGCCTCCGTCCGACGCGGCGGAGCCACTGTCGGAGGAGTCGCCACCGCCGCAGGCCGCGAGGGAGAGCGCGGCGGCGAGAGCGACGGCGGCGGCTGTGCCACGGCGTCTTATGGACATCTTGATGCTCCTGAGAGGCGGTACTCGTCGAGTTACGGGTGGGATCCGGCATGCCGGGTAAGGCGTGCCTGGTAAGGCGTGCCTAACTTTAAGCACCACCGTCTCGGCCAGCACACCCGCCCCCGCGCTTTCAGCGGAATCGCGCGATGGCCACCCTTATGTGTGAAGTGCCAGGTCTCGTGTTGTTCGGCAGGAAGTACGAAAACTAGCTTCATCGCCGGAGGTGACAGACCGATGACGGCCTGTGCTATCGAGACGGCTACTGGGAACGAGAGCGGAACGGACGGAGCGGACGGAACGGACGGCGCCGACGGGGCGGACGGAACGGGGCCGTACGGCCCGGGCGGCCCGGGTGGTCCGGGTCGCCCGAGCGGAGGGGGCGGCGGCCCGGGGGGCCCGCGCCAGGCGGTACGGCACCCGGAGTTCGCGATCACCGCGGACGGCGCGTACGCGGCTCGGCTGACACTCGGCGCGCCCGGCGGGGGCGATCCGGCCGCCCGGGGCGACGCGTGGTTCCCGGAGCGGTGGACGCTCGACGGACCCGAGCCCTACGCCGTGTCCCTCCCCCTGGACCAGCCGGAGGAGCCCGACACCGAAGTCCTGCCGCTGGCCGACGGCAGGGTCCTCATCCGCCGGCTGGTCGCGGACCGGCACGACTTCTCGCTGCTCTACCCCACCGGCCCCGGCACCGGCCAGCTGCCCGTGGGCGCGGTGGGCCGTACGGACGAGCTCACCGAACTGACGCTGCTGCCGCCGTCGCCGGACGGCCGCCGCGCGTACGCCCTGTCGGCCGGCCCGGACACCACCACGGTCTGGCTGGTGACGGGCGGCGCGTTCGGCCCCGAGCCCGTCGCCGAGGTGCCCGGCCGCTGCTCGGGCGGTGTCTGGCTGGACCGTACGGGCCGGATACTGGCCCTCGACCGGGAGACGGACGGCGTGGTGAAGGCCGTCGCCGTCGATCTGGGGCGGGGCGGCGAGGTGACACCGCTGCTCCAGATCACCGAGGAGAGCAACGACCGGCTGCTGCTGGCGGACGCAGACAGCGGACTGCTGCTGATCCGCTCGGACGCGGCGGGCCACGACCGGCTGGGGTGGGGCGTCCTGGGAAGTCCCCGGCCGGTGCGCTTCCCCGAGTGTCTGCGGTTGCCGGACTGCGCGGTGACACCGTTCGCCGTACAGCCGGGCCAGGTGCTGACGCCGGAGAGCTGCGCGGTGGCGCTGCGGATCGACGGCGCGGCGGGCAGCTGGCTCGGTGTGTGGCGACCGGCGGGCCGGCGGCTGCATCAACGCCGGGCTCCCGAGGGGTGGCTGGCCGGATCCGGCGTGTGGACCAGGGATGCCGTGCTGCAACTGCCGTACGCCACAAGGGCGGTGCCCTGTGGAGTGGCACGTCTCGACGCCCCCGCCGATGTGCTGCTTCGGGTGCCGGACGGCCCTCAGGACCCGGGTCGGCTCTCCGACCGGGACCCGGATCCTGGAACGATCACAGAACCGGCACAAGCGGAATCGCCGGTCGGGGAACCGCCCAACGGCCCCCGTACTCCTGTGATGTGCAGGCCGGTGCCGCTCCAGCAGGCTCCCCTCACCGGCCGTGTGGCACCTGGATAGACTTCCGGCCGGGGGCTTCGCGGCCGTACCGACCGGTTGTGTCGGTGACGGTGATGCGGACGCGTGACCGTAACGCTGTCGTGGCGGTACGGGGCGGCCGGAGTCCCTGCGCCACAACAAGATGCGATCACGACGGGGTGACTTCCCACATGTCTGAAGCCCGAACCGACACGACCCAGGATCGCCCGCGGGGAGCGGCGGCCACCGACCGGGACGACAGCGGCGGTATCGGAACGCACGGAAAGCACCGGGGAGGTGCGGCATCGACGGAGGACTCGGCGTCCCCCGCCCACGGCCGGCACCGGCGCCCGGAGCAGAGCGGCTACGCGGCCTGACGATCCGGACGCTCCGCATGGTCCGAACGCGTCCGCACATCTGAGGAGAGGCCGCCACGGCACGTCCGTGGCGGCCTCTCGCCATGCGACGGCGGGGTGGCCGGCCCCGGGGCGGCGGGGCATCCGGACAGGACATTTGTACCGCGTGAGTTCGTACACACGAGTCTGTCGGGACGGTGGGTCGGTTCCGTAGCGTCGTGGGCATGACGCAGACAGCCGGTACGCCGGCGACAGACACCCCGGACACGGGCGCGCACAGCGCGAGCACGCACACCGCGAGCACCCGGCCCGATGCCCCGACGGACGGTGCCCCGGCGGACGCCGTGAGCTTCACCGGTGTCGTCAAGACCTTCGGCGCGGTCCGGGCCGTGGACGGCATCGATCTCGGTGTTCCGCGAGGTGAGGCCGTCGCGCTGCTCGGCCGCAACGGCGCCGGCAAGTCGACCGCCATCGGGCTGCTCCTCGGCCTCGACGAGCCGGACACCGGGACGGTGCGGCTCTTCGGCGGGCCGCCCGCGCACGCTGTCACGGCCGGGCGGGTCGGGGCGATGCTCCAGGACGGCCGGCCGATCCGTCGGGTGACCGTACGGGAGCTGCTCACCTTCGTCGCCAGCACCTACCCGCGCCCGCTGCCCCTCGCGGAGTCGCTCGGTCTCGCCGGGCTCACGGAACTGGCCGGCCGTCGCGTCGACAAGCTCTCCGGCGGTCAGCTGCAACGGGTCAGATTCGCGGTCGCCCTGGCCGGCGGCCCCGAACTGCTCGTACTCGACGAGCCCACCGCCGCCCTCGATGTGGAGGCCCGCCGCGCCTTCTGGGCGTCGATGCGGGCCTACGCGGACCGCGGCAACACCGTGCTCTTCTCCACCCACTATCTGGAGGAGGCCGACGACAACGCCGACCGGATCATCGTGATCGACCACGGCCGGATCGTCGCGGACGGCACCAGCGAACTGATCAAGGGCTCGGTCGGCGGCCATCTCGTCTGCTTCGACCTGCCGGAGGGTTTCACGGCGGAGCTGACGCGGCTGCCCGGCGTCGTCTCGGCCGAGGTACGCGCGGGCCGCGCCCGGCTCCGTACGGACGACTCGGACGCGACCGTCGTCGCCCTCGCCGGACTCGACGCGATCCGCCGTCTCGAAGTCGCCCCGGCGACGCTGGAAGACGCCTTCCTCGCCCTGACGCGCACGACGGGCGATCCCGAGGACGAGCCCGGAAACGAGCCCCGGGACGCCACGAAGTACGACACGAGGTACGCCGTGAAGCACGACACGAGGGACGGCCGGTAATGCCCGCCATGCTGGAGTACATCAAGCTCGAAGTCCGCCGTACGCTGCGCGATCCCGGCTTCCTCATCTTCGGCACCGGCATGCCGGTGCTGATGTATCTGCTCTTCACCAATGTCGGCGGTGGCGCCGGCGCGGACTACATGGAGTGGAAGATCGCCTCCATGGTGGGCATGGCCGCGTACGGCGCACTCGGCGCGGCCGTCGGTACGGGCACCGGGATCGCCGAGGACAAGTCGCTCGGCTGGCTGCGGCAGTTGCGGATCACTCCGATGCCGCCCCGCCAGGTGGTGCTGGGCCGGGCGATGGCCGGTTCGGTGACCGTCCTGCCCGCGCTGCTCTCCGTACTGGCCGCGGGCGGTCTGGTCAACGGCGTACGGCTCGCGCTGTGGCAGTGGGCGGCCCTGATCGTGCTGTTGTGGGCGGGCGCGCTCCCCTTCACCCTGCTCGGCATAGGCAACGGCTACCGGCTCTCCGCGCAGACGACCGGTGTGGTGAACGTGGGCTGTCTGATGGTCCTGTCCGTGGTCGGCGGGCTCTGGTTCCCGATCGACGCGTTCCCCGGCTGGCTGCGGACGATCTCGGAGTACACCCCGGCCAACCGCTTCGCCGACCTGGGCTGGTCCACCACACAGGGCGCGGCCCCGGGCGTGACGACGATCGCGGTGCTGGCGGGCTGGCTTCTCGTCTTCGGCTCGTACGCGGTGTTCTCGTACCGCAGGTCGGCGAGGACCGCGTGAGGGCGGGACCACGTGAGGCGTGCGAGGACGCGGTGAAGTCGGCGCGGGCCACGGGCGGGCGGCCAGGACCACCCAGTGGCTACGCGATGCTGCCGTGGCTGCTGCTGGGTCTGGGCTCCTTCTCCAATCTCGTCCAGGGCGAGACGCCCAACCCCTGGTTCGGCGGCATCGGTCTGCTGGTCTTCAACTCCCTCTATGTCTCGGTGGTGTTCCGGTCCTTCGACCAGAAGGCGCGGGACAGCCGCGCCACCCGCTGGACGCTCGTGGTGATGGGGCTGATGACCTTCGGTCTCGGCGCCGCGTACGGCGGCAGCTGGCTGCTCTTCCTGCCGCTGTTCGGACTCTCCTGCGGCAGTGTGCTGCGCGGCCGGGCCCTCGCTCTGGTGGGGGTCCCGCTGACCGTCGCGGCGGCGGGCGTCGCCGCGTACCACGACGGCTGGGACGCGATCGGCGTCGCGTACGGGACGTTCCTCTCGATGATGGTGACGGCCGCGATCCTCACCCTCTCCGAGACCGTCGTCCAACTGCGCGACACCCGCCAGGAACTGGCCCGTTCGGCGGTGGAGCGGGAGCGGCTGCGCTTCTCGCGCGATCTGCACGATCTGCTCGGCCACACCCTGTCCGTGATCGTGGTCAAGGCGGAGGCCGCGCGTCGGGTGGCACCACGCGATCTGGACGCGGCCCTGGAGCAGGTCTGCGACATCGAGTCCGTCGGCCGGCAGGCGCTGACCGAGGTCAGGGAGGCCGTCACCGGCTATCGCGAGGGCAGCCTCGCCACGGATCTGGACCGGGCGCGCTCGGCGCTGGCCGCCGCCGGGATCGAGCCGGTCGTACGGCAATCGGGGCCCCCGCTGGAGCCGCGGGCCGAGGTGCTGCTCGGCTGGGTCGTACGGGAGGCCGTCACGAACGTCGTACGGCACAGCGCCGCGACCCGGTGCCTGATCACGATCGACGGCTCACCGGAGCGGGTACGGCTGACGGTCACGGACGACGGCGCGGGGGCGGCCGTACGGACCGGTCCTGCCGGAGGGTCCGGGGGCTCCGTACCGTACGGCGGTACGGGTCTGAAGGGGCTGACGGAACGGCTCGCGGCGGCCGGCGGCTCACTCGAAGCGGGCCAGGTGACGGGGGCGACGCCGGACGCGCCGGGGCAGGGCTTCCGCGTGACCGCCGTACTCCCGGCCGACGCCGCGTCCGCCGCGGGCCACCCGCTTGACGCGGCCTACCCGGGGTGGTGAAATCCCGGCTCAGCGTCGCGGTGCGTCCGGCGAAGAGACCGCCGTGGGCATGGAGGCGCCGAATCATGGGACAACCATGGACATACCCCGTGAACACCTCGAACACCTCAACTCTCTCGAACCGGACGGCCGTCTGACGGCGCTCGGGAATCAGCTGATCGAAACGCATATGTGGCTCCGTGAGGAGCTGGCCGGGATCCGCGCGGATCTCGCCGCCGCGAGGCCCCCGGGCCCGGGCACCACCCGGCAGCTGCGCGCCCACTGTCTGGCCTTCTGCTCGGCCCTGAGCCGGCACCACACCGACGAGGACGACGTGACGTTCCCCGCGCTGGCCGCGCGCCATCCCGAACTCCGCCCGGTCCTTGAGCTGTTGCACCAGGACCACCAGGTGGTGAGCGGAATCCTGCGGAGTGTGGAGGAACTCCTTCAGGGCGCGGCCGACGCCGCCGCCGACGGCACGGACAACGCGCCCAGGGTACTGGGCGAGCTGGACGGCCTGTCGGCCCTGCTGGAGTCGCACTTCACCTACGAGGAGAAACGGATCGTCACCGCACTCAACGCACTGGCCGGGCCGGACGGACACGGCAGCTGACGTCCTCGCCGCCCTACGCTGTGCTGGTGACGGAGATGCCGCGGGACCACAGACCGGCCAGGTGCGTACGGGTCCTCCTCGCCGAGGACCAGGGCATGATGCGCGGCGCCCTCGCCCTGCTGCTCGGTATGGAGGCGGACCTCGAAGTGGTCGCGCAGGTGGGGCGCGGCGACGCCATCGTGGACGCCGCGCTCGCCTCGCGGCCCGATGTGGCGCTGCTGGACATCGAACTGCCCGGACTCAGCGGTCTCGACGCGGCCTTGAAGCTGCGCGACGAGGTGCCCGACTGCCGGGTCCTGATCCTGACCACCTTCGGCAGGCCGGGCTATCTGCGGCGGGCGATGGAGGCGGGGGCCGCGGGCTTTCTCGTCAAGGACGATCCGGTGGAGGAGCTGGCCGCCGCGATCCGGCGGGTGCTGACCGGTGAGACCGTCGTCGATCCCGCCCTCGCCGCCGCCGCGCTGAGCGCGGGGCCGAGCCCGCTCACGGCGCGGGAGCGTGATGTGCTGAACGCGGCCGTGGACGGGGCGACGGTCGCCGATATCGCGGACCGGCTGCGGCTGTCCGAGTCGACCGTACGCAACTACCTCTCCTCGGCCATCGGCAAGACCGGCACCCGCAATCGCATGGAGGCCGTACGCACGGCCCGCGGGCAGGGCTGGCTGTAGGGCGGGTCCTGAAAGTCCCGCCCGCCCGGCCGGGGGCCGTTACGTGTTCGAGGAGCCGCGCGGCAGCCACAGCAGCATCAGGACGACCCCCGCGAGCAGCACCCCGCCGCCCGTCCTGAACGCCAGCGCGTACCCCTCGGTCAGCGCCTGGGGGCTCGTGCCGCCCGCCGTACGGGACGCGGCCACCGTGGAGAGGACCGCCAGACCGAGCGCGCCGCCCATCGTCCGTGAGGTGTTGATCAGGCCGGAGACCAGACCCGCGTCATCGGCGGCGGCGCCCGCCGTGGCCAGCGCCGCCAGCGGGGTCGCGGCCAGACCCAGGCCGGTCATCATCAGGAGGCCGGGGCCGAGGATCGACGAGAGATACGTTCCGTCAGCGGTCATCGTGGACTGCCAGCCGAACCCGGCCACCGCCATCAGCGTCCCGAGCACCGCCAGATTACGGGCGCCGACCCGTGGCATCAGCCGGGGCGCCAACTTCGAGCCGAGCACGATGGACAGCGAGCTGGGGATGAGCGCGAGTCCGGCGTCCAACGGTGTGTATCCCAGCACGTTCTGGGCGTAGACCGTCATGAAGAACCACATCGCGAACGACGCCGCGCCACAGACGAACATCGCCGCGTTGGCCGCGGACACGGCCCGTACCCGGAACAGCCCGAGCGGCATCAGCGGTGCCTTCGCCCGTGCCTCCACCGCCACGAACGCGCCGAGCAGCAGGGCTCCGCCGAGCAGCGGCAGCAGCGTCGCCGCCGCTCCCCAGCCCTGCTCCTCGGTCTGCACGATCCCGTACGCGACCATGGCGAGACCCGCCGTGACCAGTACCGCGCCGGGGAGATCGAGGCGCCGTACCCGCTCCGTACGGGACTCGGTCAGCCATACCGCCGCGCCGGCCAGGACCAGCACCCCGACCGGCACATTGATCAACAGGACCCAGCGCCAGGACAGCAGATCGGTGAGTGCACCGCCGACGAGCCCACCGGCCGCGCCACCGCCCGCGCCGACCGCCGACCAGGTCCCTATGGCCCGGGTCCTGGCGACGCCTTCCGGTACGGCGGACGTCAGGATGGTGAGTGTCGCGGGCGCGAGCACGGCCGCGCCGAGCCCCTGGACGGCGCGGGCGGCGAGCAGCTGCCAGCCCTCCTGGGCGAGTCCGCCCGCGAGGGACGCCAGGGTGAACACGGCGAGCCCGGTGAGGAACATCGCCTTGCGGCCGAAGAGATCGGCGGCCCGCCCGCCGAGCAGCATGAAACCGGCGAACGCGATCGAGTAGGCGTTGAGCACCCACTGCAGACCGGCGCCGGAGAGTCCGAGGTCCGCGCGCATCGACGGCAGGGCGACATTCACCACGGAGACATCGAGGACGACGAGGAACTGCCCGGCGCAGGCGGCGAGGAGCACCGCCCAGGTACGGGGTGACCCCGAGGGCGCGGACAGGTGGACGGTGTCGGTTTCCACGGGGGCTCGGACCATGCCGGTCATGGTCGCAGGCGTCACGCGGTCCGTACATCGGGATTTCGGCGTAGGCCCGGGGACCGGCACGGTCCGGGGCGGACTCGGCCACGGGGGCCCCGGGGGGGCGCGCGTCCCAGCTCTGACGGGGCGTCAGAGAAATGGCGGTAAGGACCGGCGTCCTCTTCCGATGCCGTTCGCGTCGCGTTCGCCGGAATATCGCGGCCGACTGGAAGGTTGCACACTGCATCCACCTGCCCTCGCGCACCCTCAGCTGCCCTTACTTCCTGCCCGGAGGACGCACGTATGCCACAGACGACGACCGATCAGCACGCCGGGGAGCTCCCGGATCCGTCGACCCGTCAAGCTGGCGGGATCGTTCCCGTCCTCGCCTTCGCGGGCATCACCGTCGCGGTGATGCAGACCTTGCTCGTTCCCGTCATCAAGGACCTGCCCGCCCTGCTCCGCACGTCGCCCGCCGACGCCACCTGGGTCATGACCGCGACCCTGCTCGCGGGCGCCGTCTCCACCCCGATCATGGGGCGGCTCGGTGATCTCTTCGGCAAGCGGCGGATGCTGCTCACCAGCCTCGCCGTCATGGTGGTCGGCTCGCTGATCTGCGGATTCACCGACGACCTGGTGATCATGATCGTCGGCAGAGCGCTCCAGGGCTTCGCGATGGGCGCGATACCCCTCGGCATCGGCATCATGCGCGACGAGCTGCCGCGCGAGAAGCTCGGCTCGGCGATGGCGCTGATGAGCTCGTCCATCGGTGTCGGCGGCGGGCTCGCGCTGCCCGCCGCGGCCCTGGTCGCCCAGAACGCCGACTGGCACGCGCTGTTCTTCGGCGCGGCCGGGCTCGGCGTGGTGTCGATGCTGCTGACCGTCCGGTATGTACCGGAGTCCTCGGTACGGGCCCAGGGCACCTTCGACTGGCTCGGCGCGATCGGGCTGTCCGCCGGACTCGTCGCGCTCCTGCTGCCGATCACCAAGGGCAGCGACTGGGGCTGGGGTTCCCCGACCACGCTCGGGCTGTTCGGCCTGGCGGTGGCCATCCTGCTGCTGTGGGGCGTGATGGAGCTGCGGAGCGCCGCCCCGCTGGTCGATCTGCGCACCACCGCCCGGCGTGAGGTACTGCTCACCAACCTCGCCTCGATCATGGTCGGTGTCGCCTTCTACGCGATCTCGCTCGTCCTCCCCCAACTGCTCCAGCTGCCCGCCGCGACCGGATACGGCCTGGGCCAGTCGATGGTGGTGGCGGGTCTGTGCGTGGCACCGCTCGGGCTGACGATGATGTTCACCGCGCCCGTCTACGCCCGGATCTCCGCCCGGCGCGGCCCCAAGGTCTCCCTGATGCTCGGCATGCTGATCATCGGGATCGGGTACGGAGCGGGCCTCGGCCTGATGAACGCGGCCTGGCAGACCATCGTCATCTCCGTCGTCGTGGGCGCCGGTATCGGACTCGCGTACTCCTCGCTCCCCGCCCTGATCATCGGCGCCGTCGACCCGTCGGAGACCGGCGCGGCCAACGGTCTGAACACCCTGATGCGCTCCATCGGCACCTCGGTGTCGAGCGCGGTGATCGGCATGGTGCTCGCGCACACCTCCATCCGGACGGGGGGCGTGGCGGTGCCCAGCATGGACGGATTCCGTATCTCGTTCCTCATCGCGACAGGCGCGGTGATCGTCGGCCTGGTGCTGGCCTCGTTCCTGCCGTCACCGCGCTCCGCGCCGGGGCGGAAGTCCCTGGCCGGTGACGCCGATGTGAGCCGGCCGACGCTGGTCGCCGGGTCCGGCGGGTTCCGCGGGCGGGTCGTGGACTCGGACGGTACGCCGATCGCGCGGGCGAACGTCACGCTCATCGACCCCCGGGGCCGGCAGGCGGGCCGCACCACCGCCGACGAGGACGGCCGCTACGCACTGCTGCCGCCGTCCGGCGGACCGTACGTACTGGCCGGGACGGCCACGGGGTACGCGCCGCTCGCGCTCCCCGCGGAGTACCCCGGCGGCGGCGTGCCGGTCGATGTCGATCTGGTCCTCGCGCAGGGCACGCGGGAGCGCCGTACCACCGTCGCCTCCTGACCCGCCCTCACCCCCCGAAACCGCCGGGCCGGGGGCGTACGGCAGCATGGGCGATCACGCCCCGTACCACGGTCCGTACCCCCCACCGCTCACCGCACCAGCACCAGGAGAGCCGATGCCCCCGGCACCCGCGCCGAAGATCCTCGCCGCCTTCGAGGCCGCCAAGGGGTTCATGCCCGTCCACGAGGGGCTCGCCCTGTACGCGGCGGCCACCGAGGCGGGCGCGCTCGGGCTGCCGCTCCTGGAGATCGGGACGTACTGCGGGCGCTCCACGCTCCTGCTGGCCGCCGCCGCACGCGAGGCCGGTACGGTCGCCGTCACCGTCGACCACCATCGCGGCAGCGAGGAGCAGCAGGTCGGCTGGGAGTACCACGACCCGTCCGTGGTCGATCCCGACACCGGGCTGATGGACACGCTCCCGGCCTTCCGCCGCACGCTCCTGGCGGCGGACCTGGAGGACTCGGTGATCGCGGTCGTCGGCCGTTCGCCACGGGTCGCGAGCGTCTGGGGCCGCCCGCTCGGCCTCGTCTTCATCGACGGCGGCCACACCGACGAGCACGCCAACGGAGACTACGAGGGGTGGGTCCCGCATCTCGCCGAGGGCGGGCTGCTCGTCATCCACGACGTGTTCCCCGACCCGGCGGCCGGCGGGCAGGCCCCGTACCGCGTCTTTCTCCGGGCCCTGGCCTCCGGCGCCTTCACCGAGGTGTCGGTGACCGACTCGCTGCGCGTCCTGCGCCGTACGGCACCGGGCGGCTGACCGCCACGCCCCAGGGCGTGTCCGCACAGTCCCGTGTCTTCTGCCGCGTCCCGATCGCCCGACGGTCTACCATCGCGACGGTGTCGTACGACGAGAGTCAGCAGCCCGCCCGCGGCCGTTTCGGCCGAAGCAAACTCACCGTCGCGGTCGCCGCACTGGTGCCGACCGCCGCGGCCGGATGGCTCGTCTGGCAGGGGATGAGCGGCCCGGACGGCGGTCCGACACCGGCGTCAGCGGCCGGCGTCATCCCCTCCGCCGCCCCGGCCACCACGCCGTCCGCCGCCGCCACCGCCCGGCCGCGCACCGATGACCGACGGGACGACGACGTCCCCGGTGGCACCGCCCCGGCCGGACCGCTCGCGGGGAAGGTCGTGGTCATCGATCCCGGTCACAATCCACGCAATCGCGACCACACCGCCGAGATCAATGAGCCGGTGGATATCGGGACAACCAGCAAGGAATGCGACACCACCGGCACCTCCACCGAGGCCGGTTACCCCGAAGCCGAGTTCACCCTCGATGTCTCCCACCGCCTGCGCGATCTGCTCAGGAAAGAGGGGGCGACGGTCACGTTCACCCATGACGACGAACGCCCTTACGGTCCGTGCGTCGATGAGCGCGCCCGTATCGGGAACAAGGCGAAGGCCGACGCCGCGATCTCCGTCCACGCCGACGGCTCGGCTCCCGGCAACCGCGGATTCCATGTCATCCTCCCCGCCCTGGTCAAGGGCGGCGGCGCGGACACCACGGCCATCGTCGGCCCCTCGCGCGAGCTCGGCGAACACATCGTGGGCAATTTCGTCCGGGAGACCGGCAGCGCCCCCGCCAACTATCTGGGCGAGGGCACGGGGCTCGACGTACGCGAGGACCTCGGTGGGCTGAATCTGTCGACCGTGCCCAAAGTCTTCATCGAATGCGGCAATATGCGCGATTCGTCGGATGCCGAACTGCTCACCGACGCGGAATGGCGGCAGAAGGCGGCACAGGGGCTGGCGGACGGGATCCGCGGATTCCTGAAGAAGTGAGAACAGCGTGAGAAGTGAGAACAGAAGGGGTGAGCGAGAGCGGCGAACAGGCACGGTAAAGGGCGGGCGGGAGTGGTGAACTCCGCCCGCGGACCCGCGTAACGGGCGTGTACCGGCCCCCGATACCCGGCAGACGCCCGGAACGGGGAGACGATACATTCATCCGTACGACAGGGAGCCGCCCCCGAGCTTCGCCCCGTATACCGCCTCACCGGCGGCCACGACGACCGCCCCGACTCAGCCGACAGACGAAGGACTTCTCACGTGAACATCCGCTCCCTCACACGAGGCGACGGCGTGGTGATCGGAGCAGCGGTGTTGCTCTTCATCGCCTCGTTCCTCAATTTCTACGAGTCCAGCTTCAGCACTGGCGTGAATGCCTGGGACTTGCTGGGCGTCGTGATGAGCATCCATCTGGCCGGAGTCATCGCCGCGGCACTGATCGTCACCGCCCGCGCGCTGCCCCAGCCGCGGAAGGTCGTGGGACTCGACCTCGGTCAGTTCGGTGTCGCCCTGTCGGTCTTCGCGGCGTGGACGGGCCTCTGGTACCTGCTCGGTGACGGCAGCGCGGGCGGCGGTCTGATCCTCGGCTTCATCGCCGCGCTGATCATGGCGGGCGCCGCGGTCGCCACGCCGGTCGTCCCGGCCCTGAAGGCCGCTCTCATCGGCGCCCCGAGGCCGCAGACCCCGCAGCCGTACGGCGGACAGCCGGGCATCCCCGGCCAGGGGTACGGCTACCCGGCCGGCCAGCAGCCGTACGGTACGCAGGGCCAGCCGCAGCCGTACGGCGCCCCGGCGGGCCAGCCCGCCGCGGCCCAGCAGAACGGTCCGTCGCAGGGCGGCGCCGCTCCCGCCGGTGACTTCTCGCCGTTCTGGTTCGCCGTACCGGTCGCCCGGCCGCTGTTCGGGGAGGACGGCTCGCCGTCCCCCATCGCCGAGCTGGCCCCCGGCACCTGGTACCTCGCGGTCGAGCAGCGCGGTCCCGGTCTGGTGGCCCAGACCCAGGACGGCCGTCGCGGAGTCCTCCAGGACACCTCAGGCATACAGCGCGGCTGATCACGCGCCCCAGCGGTACGGCGACGGCCCCCCACCGGAAGGCGGGGGGCCGTCGCCGTTTCCCGGGCCGCCGGTCGGCCGGGCCCGGTCAGCGGTCGTCGGTCGTCGGTCGTCGGTCAGGTGAACGAGGTGCGCTCCAGCCAGAAGTCCAGCAGCTCCGTGTCGCCCAGCACCTCGACGCGCTCGCTGTCCACGGGCAGCCGCCGGTAGACGACCCGCAGCACATCGGTCAGCGGTCCGCGCACCGCGACCGTCGCCTTCCCGTGGGCGTGCCGCCAGCCGAAGCCCTCTTCTCCGAACTCGACCAGCCACTCGGCGTCCACTCCGCCGGGGACGTCCGTCGCGTGGAAGTGCAGGGTGTTTCCGGGGCCGCGCAGCTCGGCGGCCTCGGGATCCCCGGAGGCCGCGGCGAACCCCACCAACTGGAGCAGTTCGTCGATCGTGTCCGCCGCGACATCCGGCGCGACCTCGAACGGGACCCCGGCGGCCAGCGCCGCGTCCACCCGGTGGATCACCGTCTCGTGGGTCAGCCTGCGCGCCCAGAAATCGGTGTTCCGCTCCCACCCCCAGCTCCATACGCCGGTACCGGGCCCGGCCTCCCGCAGGGCGCCGACCAGCTTCGCCGCCCCGTCCGCGAGCCAGGCGTCCAGCGCCGCCGGGTCGTCACCGGCTGGACCCTCGATATCCGGGACCTGGTCCTCCGGAATGTCCTGCTCCGCGCGGGTCCTTACGATCGCCTCGACCCAGCGGTGCGCTCCGCCCACATGGCGCGCCAGCTGTCCGAGCGTCCACTCCGGGCAGCTCGGCACCTGCGCGGAGAGGTCGGCGCCGGCGATCGCCGCCCTCAGCAGGTCGGTCTGTGCGGTGATCTCGTGGCCGTACCGGTCGTATCCGAGAAGCGTCGTCATACGGCGCACCCTAAGCACCGGGGTCATGGGCGGCCAACGGGTTTCCCCCGCGCGGGACCGGTAACACGGTTGGCATGGCCACACGACATCGCAGTGGAAGCGGCTCCGTGGCGACGGTCATCATCGTCGTCGCGGACATCATGGCCTTCATTCTGGGCCTCTGGATTCTGATGTACCTGCTGGACGCCAACCGCGCCAACGACCTGGTGGACTTCATCCAGGGCGCGGCCCGCTGGCTCGCCGGCTGGTCCTATGACCTGTTCACCTTCGACGAAGCCTGGGCGCGTGTCGTCTGCGGTTACGGTCTCGCCGCGGTCGTCTATCTGCTCGCCGGCCACGGCATCGCGGGCCGGCTGCGCCGGCTCTGATCGCTCGCCCGCCGGCGATCGGCCATCATGGGCAGCAGTCCGGCTCCAGGCCGAGCGGCAGCCGTTCGCCGCCGAACACGGCGGTGGTCGCCTCGTCCCCGCCCAGGGCGGCCACCGCCAGCAGCAGCGACCCCGCCGTCCAGGTGGTGAGTTCCTCGGGCCAGTAGGCCCGATGGCCCTCGAACACGTACCCCGTCCAGTACATCCCGCCGTCGGCGCGCAGATGCTGGATGGACTGGAGGACCTCCAGCGCCCGGTCGGACTCCCCCATCACCCAGAGCGCCAGGGCGAGTTCACAGCTCTCGCCGCCGGTCACCCAGGGGTTGGGCAGCACACAGCGCACCCCCAGGTCCGGTACGACGAAGCGGTCCCAGTGCGCCGCTATCCGCGCCGTGGCCCGCGCTCCCGTCACCGCGCCGCCGAGCACGGGGTAGTACCAGTCCATCGAGTAGTCGCTCTTGTCGAGGAACCGCTCGGGGTGGTCGCGTATCGCGTGCCGCAGCGCGCCGGTCGCCAACTCCCAGTCGGGCTGGGGCTCTTCGCGCTCCTCCGCGATCGCGAGCGCGCACCGCAGCGCCTGGTGCACGGACGAACACCCGGTCAGCAGGGCGTCGTTGACGGCCGTGCCGTCCGCCTCGCGCTTCCAGCCGATCTGGCCGCCCGGCTGCTGGAGTGCGAGGACGAACTCGATCGCCGCGTGGACGACGGGCCACATCCGGTCGAGGAACGCGTCGTCGCCGGTGGCCAGGTAGTGGTGCCAGATACCGACGGCCACATAGGCGCAGAAGTTGGTCTCGCGGCCCCGGTCGCCTGGGCACATGGCCGCGGTGTCGGCGCACGCCGTGCTGTCGGTGTACGCGGCGTACCAGGACCCGTCCTCGTTCTGGTTCCTGGCCAGCCACTCGTACGCCCGCGCCGCCGCCTCGGGTTCGTCCGCCGCGTCCAGCGCCATGGCCGCCTCGGTGTGGTCCCAGGGGTCGAGATGGTGCCCGCGGAACCACGGAATCGCACCGTCCGGACGCTGTGCCGCCAGGATGCCCGCGACCGTCTCGGCGGCCTGCTCGGCGGTGAGGACTCCGGGCAGGACGAGATGTTCCGTGGCGTCGGGACCACGGCCGGCCAAGGTCACGTGGCGACTGCCGCGGACACGGCCGGCAGCTGCGGCTTCGTCGCGTAGGCCACGAAACTCTTCCCCACGACGGGGTTGAGCAGCTGTTCGGTGAGCCGGGTCGCGAGGGGCTTCTTCATGATGTCCCAGACCAGCAGCTTGTGGTACGCGCGGACGGGCAGCGCCTTGTCGTTGTCGACGCCGAACGCGCACTTGAGCCACCAGTACGGCGCGTGCAGCGCGTGCGCGTGGTGCGTGCCGTACGGCTTGAGCCCGGCCTCTCGCATCCTGCCGAGCAGTTCATCGGCTTTATAGATACGGATATGGCCGCCCTCGACCTCGTGGTAGGCGTCCGAGAGCGCCCAGCACACCTTCTCCGGGCCGTACCGTGGCACGGTCACGGCGATCCGTCCGCCGGGACGCAGTACCCGCACCATCTCCGCCAGGACGCCCTTGTCGTCCGGGATGTGCTCCATGACCTCGGAGATGATGACGACGTCGAACGACGCGTCGGGGAACGGCAGATTGAGCGCGTCGCCCTCCATCGCGGTGGCGGTGGCGCCCTCGGGGGCCTCCCCCGCCTCCTTCATCGCGGCGAACCACTTGGCGACCTCGCGGATCTCCTCGCCGTTCCGGTCGAGGGCCACGACCTGAGCGCCGCGCCGGTAGCACTCGAAGGCGTGCCGGCCCGCGCCGCACCCCAGATCGAGCACACGGTCACCCGCGGCGAGCGGGAAGCGGGTGAAGTCCACGGTCAGCACAGGGTCGTCCTGCTTTCGCGGTCGGAGGGGCGGGCGTTCGAGGGGCGGGCGGCCGAAGGGCCGGCTTTCCGGGCGCCCGGGGAGCGGGCGATCGCCGTGCGGTAGAGCTCGGCCGTGCCCTGTGCGGCCCTGGCCCAGGTGAAGCGCTCCAGCACCCGTTGACGCCCGGCCGCGCCCAGCCTGGCGCGCAGTTCCGGATCGTCGAGCAGCCGGCCGAGGGCGAGGGCCAGCGCGCCCGCGTCGCCGGGCGGTACGGCCAGACAGGTTTCCCCGTCCACGCCCGCGACCTCGGGGATCGCACCGCCGGTGGTGGCGACGAGCGGGGTTCCGGTGGCCATCGCCTCGGCGGCCGGCAGCGAGAACCCCTCGTACAGGGAGGGCACGCACGC
Source organism: Streptomyces sp. NPDC051662 (assembly GCF_040681655.1). Lineage (NCBI taxonomy): Bacteria > Bacillati > Actinomycetota > Actinomycetes > Kitasatosporales > Streptomycetaceae > Streptomyces > Streptomyces sp. NPDC051662. The sequence continues at coordinate 341,395 of NZ_JBFAZD010000006.1, read as the reverse complement.
GATCCGCGCGCCGCGCACCAGATCGACCAGCTCGGCGTCGGAGACACCCTTGACGAACTGGACGGCGCCTTCGAGTCCGTACCGTTCGATGGCCTGCGCGACCGGGCCGTCCTCGGCCCGTCTGCCGACCACGACCAGGTGGGCGTCGGGGTGTTCGGTGCGGAGCTTGGCGAGGGCCTCGACGAGATGGACGAGGCCCTTGAGGGGAACGTCCGCGCTGGAGGTGGTGACGATCCGCCCCGGGATCTCGGGCACGGCCGGGTCCGGCGAGAACAGCTCCGTGTCCGCGCCGATGTGCACGACCTCGATACGGTCGGCCCGTACCCCGAGATGGTCGGTGATCTCCTGCTTGGAGGAGCCGGAGACGGTGAGGACCGAGGGCAGCCGCCGCGCGACGCGCTTCTGCATCCGGGTGAACCCGTACCAGCGGCGTACGGAGGCCCGTCGCCGCCAGTTCTCGGCCGCGTCCAGCTCCAGCCGCCGGTCGACGGTGATGGGGTGGTGGATGGTGGTGACCAGGGGGGCGCCGAGGTCGCCGAGGAGTCCGTACCCGAGCGTCTGATTGTCGTGGACGACATCGAACTGACCGGCGCGGGCGGCCAGATGACGCCGGGCCCGGAGCGAGAACGTCAGCGGCTCCGGGAAGCCACCGGTCCACATCGTGGCGACTTCGAGGCCGTCGATCCAGTCGCGGAACTCGTCGCGCCTCGGTGTACGGAAGGGATCGGGCTGCCGGTAGAGATCGAGACTGGGCAGCTCGGTGAGTGGTACGCCCTCGTCGAGTACGGGGTAGGGCTGGGCGCCGATGACCTCGACGCTGTGCCCGAGCCGGGCGAGTTCACGGGACAGCTGCCGGACATAGACACCCTGGCCGCCACAGAACGGGTTTCCCTTGTAGCTGAGAAGGGCGATACGCAGGGGCCCCGTTCCGGTGTCCGCCGCTATGGCCTCAGCGGTCACTTTCGGCCCCCTTCTCACTGCGCTCTCCGTGTTTTCGCCGGAGCGTAACCGCTGTCCACAATCTAGAACAAGTTTCAGAGTTGTTCGTCCACGCCTTCGAATCTACCGGCAAGTAGCCTCGCGGCACCCGCCGGAACAGGTGATTCGTGCCACGGCGGTGTCTGCCATGCTGTGCGGTCCGACGGCGGCGAAGCGCTCAGGGACATTCGGAGACGTTCAGATGCGTTCAATGGAGTGCGACAGATGGCAGCGGAAGTCAAACCGGCGTCACCCCCGCTGACGCGCCGCCAGGAGGCCCGGCGCCGCCGGATCCTGGACGCCACCACCCTGCTGGCCTGCCGGGGCGGTTTCGACGCCGTACAGATGCGTGAGGTCGCCGAGGAGGCCGGGGTCGCCCTCGGGACGCTCTACCGTTACTTCCCCTCGAAGGTCCATCTGCTGGTCGCGACGATGCGGGATCAGCTGGAGCATCTGCACACCACGCTGCGCAAACGGCCGCCCGCGAGCGACAGTCCGGCCGAGCGGGTGGCCGAGACGCTGCTGCGCGCGTTCCGGGCGCTCCAGCGGGATCCGTATCTGGCCGACGCGATGGTACGGGCGCTGACCTTCGCGGACCGCGGGGTGCGCGACGAGGTGGACGGGGTCATCGGGCGGACGACGGCGATCATCCTCGACGCCATCGGCCCGTCCATCGGCCCGCAGGGCCCGACACCCGAGCAACTCTCCGCCGTACGCGTCGTGGAGCACACCTGGCACGCGGCCCTGATCACCTGGCTCTCGGGCCGGGCCACGATCGCGGAGGTGAAGTCGGACATCGAGACGGTCTGCCGGCTGATCGACCTGACGGTCCGGGGCCCGGGGGACTGACCGTCCGGGGCCCGGGGGACTGACGGTGCACGGCCGCGAGGACTGACGGGCAGGCGGTACCGGCCGGATGTTCTTGCTCCATCCGGTGGTCTTCGCTCAAGCGACGCGTGTGTTGTGGACGAAGGACGGGTGTTCGTACCTCGCGGGTCCACTCCGACCGCGATCGATCCCCGTCATCCAAGGAGCATGTATGCGTCTCAGCGCGCGCTGGGCATCCGCCGCCGTTCTGCTGCTCGCCCCCCTGATCAGCGGCACCAGCGGCACCGACGCCATGGCCGGGCCCCGGGAGAACCTCGTTCCGGTCGAGCGTTCCCCCAACGCGGTGCCCGGCCAGTACATCGTCACCCTCAAGCCCGCGTTCTCGGCGACCACCGTCCTGCGGCAGTTCGGTCTCACCCCGCTGTTCACCTACGACAAGGTGCTGCACGGGTTCACCGCCGCCTTCTCCGCGACCCAGCTGTCCAAGGTGCGCGCGCTCCCGGCCGTCCAGGCCATCGAGGAGAACAGCAGGGTCACCGTCAGCCCGACGTCGACCCGGCCAGGACAGTGGCGGGCCGAGCAGCCGGGTTCGGGACACACGGATACGGAACGGAAGGATCCGGGACAGGCCGGTGCGACGCGTGAGCGGGTACCCGCGCAGAGCTGGGGACTGGACCGGATCGACCAGCGCCGGCTGCCGCTCGACGGCCAGTTCACGGTGAACGGCACCGGCGAGGGCGTCACGGCGTACATCGTCGACACCGGAATCGAGACCGCCCACAGCGAGTTCGGCGGCCGGGCCACCGTCGGCTTCGACTCCGTCGGTGACGGACGCATGGGCCAGGACTGCAACGGCCACGGCACCCATGTGGCGGGCACCACCGGCGGCGCCACCTATGGCGTCGCCCGTGCCGTCTCCCTCGTCGCTGTCCGTACGCTCGGCTGCAAGGGCGACGGCACCTGGGCCGGGGTCATCGCCGGATTCGACTGGGTGGCCAAGAACGCCGCACAGCCCGCGGTGCTCAACGCCTCACTCGGCGGTCCGGCGTCCAGCGCGGTCGACACGGCGGTCAACGCCCTCGCGGCCCGGGGAGTGCTGCCGGTCGTCGCGGCCGGCAATGACGCGGTGGACGCCTGCGGTGCCTCCCCTGCCCGCGCCTCGGGCGTGTACACCGTCGGCGCGACCAACAGCGAGGACCAGGAGGCCCGGTTCAGCAACCACGGCACCTGTCTGGAGACCTACGCCCCGGGCGTCGCCATCGTCTCCGCCAGGCTCGGCGGCGGCTCCGTCGCGCTGAACGGCACCTCCATGGCCAGCCCCCATGTCGCCGGGGTCGCGGCCCTCTACAAGGAGGAGAACCCGTCCGCCACCCCGAACGAGGTGGCCGACTGGCTCACCGAGCGGTCCACGAAGGACGTCGCGTTCCCCATCAGCGCCGGCTCCCCCAACCGTCTCCTCTACACCGACGGTCTGTGATGACGGGTTGAGACGACCGTGGCGTGTACGCGAGTCGCGTACACGCCACGGTTCGGTTCAGCCGGGGAGGCGGCTCACTTGATACGGACGACCTGCGGGTCGTGGTCGCTCGCCTGGTCGGCGAACTCCGCGTTGATGTGCACCACGTCGTACCCGGGCTTCTTGATGCCGGGGCTGACCAGGATGTGGTCCAGGGTCTGCGAGTTGCCGTCGTAGACGTAGCTGTAACGCTCGTTCTTCGGCAGCTTGTTCATCAGATCGACGAGGACCCCGCCCCGGGTGAGGGTGGTGAGGGGCTTGGAGAACTGGTAGTCGTTCAGGTCACCGAGGACGACGACCTTGGCCTTCTTGTCCTTGGCCAGCAGGCCGGAGACGAAGTCGTTGACCTCCTTGGCCTGGGTCAGGCGCTGGGCCTCGGAGCCGAGCGTCGGCGGCTGGAAGACACCGTGGACCGGCTGGTCGCCGCCCTTGGAGTTGAAGTGGTTGCCGATCACGAAGACCTGCTCACCGCGGAAGGTGAACTCGCCGACGAGCGGCTTGCGGCTGCTCTTCCAGGCGTCCGAGGTCGGGTTGATCCGGCCCGGGGACACGGACAGCGTGATGTCCTTGCCGTTCTTGCCGGTGGTGACGACCTTGGTGGCGGTGGTGGCGTCGCCACCGGGCCGGTCCACGAAGGAGACCCGCTTCGGGTTGAAGAGGAAGACGTTGCGGATGTTGCCGCCCGGCTCACCGCCGTCGGTCTTGTCCGCCGGGTCCACGGCGCGCCAGTCGTACGCCGGGCCGCCCGCCGCCTGAATGGCGGCGACGAACTGCGCGAGGGTCTTGTCCGCGGCGACCGTGCCGTCGTCCTTGGCGCCGTTGTTGTCCTGGATCTCCTCCAGGCTCACGATGTCCGGCGTGGCGAGGTTCTTGACGATGCCCTCGGCGAGCCGGTCGAACTTGGCCTGCGGGTCGGTCGGGTCGAGGTTCTCGACGTTGTACGTGGCGACGGAGAGCTCGTCGCTCTTGCCCTTCTTCGCCACCTCCGGCTTGAGACCGCCGGACTTGACCTTGCCCAGGGTGCTCGCCTGGAGGCCGTATCCGCCGTAGGTGGAGTAGTCCAGCGGGCCGCTGGTCGTACCGGTCAGGGTGTCGCCCACGTTGGCCCCGGGCTTCTCGCCGGTCAGCGAAGTGACCAGCAGACGGCCCGAGTTCGCCTCGTCGTACGAGGGGTAGACCGTGCCGCCGCGCGGGGTCGGGTTCTGCTTGGGCTTGGTGGTGACCCATGTGTCGCCGTACGTGTTGGAGGCGCCCACCACCCGGCTGTCGCCGATCTGGATGAGCATGCCCTCACGGGACTCGAACCAGTCCAGGGCGTACGTGTCGGGCTTCAGTTCGAGCGGCTCGATGCTGAGCCCGTTCGCCTTCGGCGCGTACGTCTCGGGCAGCGTCCTGGCGTCGATCACCTCGGCCGCGGGCAGCGGGTTGCCGGAGGAGAGGACGACGGTCGTCGGGCCGCTCAGCTCGGTGAGGGACTGCGCGCCCGAGCTCTGGCCGCCCGGGTAGTACTCGACGACCTTGGCGCTGACCAGGACCGAGTCGCCGACCTTCACCTGCGGGGTGGCCGAGCCGGTGAAGACGAACACGCCCTCGCTGGTGGCCGGGTTCTTGTCCGGCGCGGTGTCCTGGATCCAGAAGCCGCGCGAGGAGCCGGTCGCGCGGATCGCGGTGACCACGCCCGGCACGTTGGTGACGGACTTTCCGGCCTGCGGGGAGATCCGGGTGGTGCCCTGGATGTCGCGGATCCGCAGCTCGCCGGGGGTGGTGTTGGTGGGCGAGGGGGTGGGCGACGGCTCGCCGCCACCGTCGCCCGCGCCCGCGCTGTTGCGCGGGGACGGCGTCGCGCCGGTGAAGTCGGCGGAGTTGTTGTCCGTGTCGGCGAGCACCGCGTTACGGGCCACCGAGTGGGTGTTGTCGGCGCCGGTGGCGGGGGTGTTCTCCCGGACGGTGGCGGTGCCGAAGCCGACCAGGTCCTTGACGTTCGTGTCGGCCGCGCAGTCGGCCGCCGTCAGACAGGTCAGCGGGGTGGTGGAGCGGACGAGCGCGACGGTGCCGCTGCTCGCCGACATGGCGATGGTGCCGGTCGCGTCGGCGGTGGGCAGCGGGGTGTCGCCACCGGCCCCCTTGGCCTCCTCGACGAGGTAGCTGCCACCCGCGGGGATGGCGCCGTTGATCTCGGTGACCTGCCACTTGGAGCTGGAGGTGGGCGAGCCGCTCAGATACTGGACGGACCAGCCGGTGAGGTCGAAGGGACCGTCGCCCGCGTTGCCCAGCTCGATGAAGTCATTGGTGAGGGTGGCACCGGAGTTCCCGCCGCCGCCGAACACCTCGGAGATGACGGCGTCCGGGGACGGCGTCGCCTGAGCGGTGAACGGAAGCACGATGAGCGATCCGGCCAGACCGACGGGGAGCGCCACGGCGATCGCCTTGGCACGCCGGCCACGCAGGGCCGGGGGTATGGATGGGGACACGGTGGACTCTTCCTTGCGAATGTGACGTGTGGGAGACGTGCGAGTCGTACAAGAAGCGCACGAAGTGTGAGAACCCTGGAAGTCGGCTCAAGATACGCGCGTAGATAGAACGCCAACAAGAGCCCGTGCACGGTAAGTGGCAAGTGTTTCCCGACTGTTCGCCGGATTTAACCTGGTTGTCAGAGAACGGAGCTGCGTACGGGGCATCCGGCCCGACGCGCGGCCGTGCGCGGGACGGCGTGGCGGGCCGTCCGCGAGCGCGGCTCCCCGGGGCCTCCGCCCGGAGCGGACCGCGTGACGGCCGGTAGAGTGGGCCAGTGCTGTGACCGGAAAGGTTTACGCGAGCCGGTGAACCTTTCCGGTCACAGCACCAGTCGTCATCACGCCCGTATGGAGGGAAGCCGGTGCGAAACCGGCGCTGACCCGCAGCCGTGAGCCGCCTTCGGGCGGCGAGCCGGAATGCTCCGTACGCGGTCGTGACCGGCTCGTGCCATCGGAAGCCGCCGGTGGCCGGCATCGTCGAGGAATACGTTGCCGGGAGGGGCCGCCAGGCCGTTTCCGAGAAGTAGCGCCGTCCGGCAGGACGGGCCCCGCGACGTCCGGCGCGTGCGATCGCACGGCGGAGGTTCACCCTCGTACGGGACCGTACCGGGGCGCTCCGACACCGCGGCGAGTGCGTGTGCCAGACGTCACGGGGAGGCGGGACTTCTCGGACACGGCCCGGTGTGCCCGCGCCCGGCCCCCGCAGGAGAGGCCCCGCCCGCCATGACCACCGTCCGCCGCTGCGCAGCGGCGCTCGCCGCATCCGCCGTGCTCTGTGTGGCGCTCGCTCCGGCCGCCGTCGCGGGGGGCGATGTGCCGGCCGCCCCCGGCTCGTCCCCGTCCGTCGACCCCGCCCCCGCGCCTTCCCCGGCCCAGCCCGCGCCGGTCAAGATCCCGCCGGGTCTGTACGGCGAGAAGGACCCGACGTACGACGGGGTCTGGCGGCAGTCGCTGGCGATGCTGGGCCAGTTCGCGGCGGGCGTCCGGCCCGCGAACCAGGCGGTGGCCTGGCTGAAGGGGCAGCAGTGCGCCAACGGCGCGTTCCCCGCGTACCGTCCGGACCCCGCCACACCGTGCGACACGAAGACCGCGGTCGACTCCAACGCCACGGCGGCGGCCGTCCAGGCGCTCTCCACGCTCGGCAAGCAGCGGCCGACCATAGACAAAGGGATCGCCTGGCTGCGGTCCGTGCAGAACAAGGACGGCGGCTGGAGCTACACCCCCGGCACCCCGAGCGACGCCAACTCCACCTCACTGGTGATCGGCGCGCTGACCGCCGCCGGGGTGCGCCCCACCTCGGTGCTGTCTCCCGGGGGGAAGAACGCCTACGACGCGCTGGTGGGCCTCTCGATCCCGTGCGCCACCGAATCGGGCGCGGACGCGGGTGCCTTCGCGTACCAGCCCGACCCGTCCGGGAAGCTGTCCGCCAACGACGACGCCACCGCGGCGGCCGTCCTCGCCGGGGTCGGCAAGCGGCTGGTCAGCGGTCCCGTGAAGGCGGGCCCCGCGCCGGAGTGTGTCCCGGCGGCGGATCTCGCGCCGGAGCGCGCGGCCCGCAACGGCGCCGCCTATCTGGCCTCCGCGCTCGCGGCCACCGGCCATCTCGACCTGCCGCCGATGCCCGGCGCCGACGACAGCGCGCCGCTGCCCGACATCGGGAACACGGCGGAAGCGGTACTCGCCCTGACGGCCACCGGCTACGGGGACCAGGCCAACCGGGCGCTGGAGTGGCTGAAGCAGAACAGCGGGGCGTGGGCGCAGGAGAACGGCCCGGCCGCCTACGCGCAGCTGATCCTGGCCGCCCATGCCACGGACACGGATCCGCGCAACTTCGGCGGTATCGACCTCGTGGAGCGGCTGAACGCGACCGGGCCCGCGCCGAAGGCCGTCGCCGTACCGGCCTCGCCGGCCGCCGCGGCGAGCACGGGCGTCGACGACGGCGGGCGCGCCGTGCTGTGGCTCTTCGTGATGGGGCTGGTCGTGGTCGGCTACATCGTCTTCCGGATCAGCATCCGCGGAAAGACAGCCCGGCCGTGATCCGTACTCGTTCCCGTCTTCCTCTTCTACACGTTCCTCTTCTACGCGCCTTCGCCTGCCTCGTTCTCGCGGTCGGCGCCCTCGTCGCGGGGGCGCCGACGTCCCAGGCGGCCGGTTACCGCTACTGGTCGTTCTGGGAGAGCGACGGCACGAAGTGGACGTACGCCACCCAGGGCCCGGCCACGGCACGGCCCGCCGACGGTACGGTCAACGGCTTCCGTTTCGCGGTGAGCGCGGACAGCGGGGACGCGGACCGGCCGCGCGGGACACCGGACTTCACGGCGGTGTGCGGCGCCACCCCCGCACGGGACGGCCTCAAGCGGATCGCCGTCGTCATCGACTCCGGTACGGACGCCGACGCCCCGGGCGGGGAGAAGCCGCCCGCGCTCCGGGCGGAGTGCGCCCGGGTGGCCGAGGACGCGACCAGCGCGGAGGCGCTCGCGGCGGTGGCGAAGCCGCTGCGCTACAACAGCGAGGCCCTGCTCTGCGCCATCTCCGGCTATCCGGCGTCGGGGTGCGGCGAGCGGGTGTCGGGCGGCGGGGCGGAGCCGGAGCCTTCCGGAACGCCCGCGCGGGCCTCCACACCGGCGGCGGGCGGCACGCGCGAGGGCGCGGGCGACGGGGGAGGCGACGGCGGTCCGTCGGCCGGTCTCCTCGCCGGGGCCGCCGCCGTGGTCGTCCTCGCGGGGGCCGGTCTCTGGCAGGCCCGCCGCCGGCGCGGATGAGCCGCACCGTCGACCGCGCCGCCACCCTCCGCGCACCCGAGGCGAACCGCTCCAACGCCCTGCACGCCGGGGCGTGGTGGCTGTGGGCGCTCGGGCTGGCCGTGGCGGCGTCCCGTACGACCAACCCGCTGCTGCTCGGGCTGCTGGTCGGGGTCGCGGGCTATGTGGTGGCGGCCCGCCGTACCGACGCGCCCTGGGCCCGTTCCTACGGCGCGTTCATCAAGCTGGGGCTGGCGGTGATCGTCATCAGGCTGCTGTTCTCGGTCTTCCTCGGCTCACCGGTCCCCGGCGAGCGCGTCCTCCTCACCCTGCCCGAAGTACCGCTGCCCGACTGGGCCGCGGGGGTACGGGTCGGTGGCCGGGTGACGGCCGAACAGCTGGTCTTCGCGCTGTACGACGGAGCGAAGCTGGCCACGCTGCTGATCTGTGTGGGCGCGGCGAACGCGCTCGCCAGCCCGGCCAGACTGCTCAAGTCGCTGCCGGGCGCGCTGTACGAGGCCGGGGTCGCCGTCGTCGTCGCCATGACCTTCGCGCCGAACATGGTCGCCGATGTCGGACGGCTGCGTACCGCCCGGCGGCTGCGCGGCCGGCCCACCGGTGGGGTCCGGGCGGTGCTCCAGATCGGACTGCCGGTCCTGGAGGGCGCGTTGGAGCGCTCGGTGGCGGTCGCGGCCTCGATGGACGCCCGTGGCTATGGACGTACGGCCGAGGTCCCGCGCGCCGTACGGCACACCACCACCGCGCTCACGCTCGGCGGGCTGCTGGGCGTCTGCGCCGGTTCGTACGCCCTGCTCGCCGCCGAGGGCGCGGGCTATGGGCTGCCGCTGCTGGGCGCCGGGGTGATCGCCGCGCTGGCCGGGCTGCGGCTCGGCGGCCGGCGCTCGGTCCGTACCCGCTACCGCCCCGACCGCTGGGGCCTTCGCGCCTGGCTGGTGGCGGGGTCGGGCACGGCCGTCGCGGCGCTGATGATCCGGGCGGGCGCCGTCGATCCCGCGGCGCTGCACCCCGGTGTCGTACCGCTGGTGGCTCCGGTACTGCCGCTCTGGCCCGCGGCGGGGGCGCTGCTCGGGCTGCTGCCCGCGTTCGTCGCGCCCGTACCCGCCCCCTCCCCAGCGGCCCTTCCCGCGCGGAGAGAACAGACACAGAGAGAGACGGCGTCGTGATCCGGTTCGAGCAGGTGTCGGTGACGTACGGCGATGCCTCGGCGCCCGCGATCGACGGGGTCGATCTCACCGTGCCCGAGGGCGAACTCGTCCTGCTCGTCGGCCCTTCCGGGGTCGGCAAGTCGACATTGCTGGGGACGGTGTCCGGTCTCGTACCGCACTTCACCGGCGGTCTGCTGCGCGGCCGGGTGACCGTCGGCGGCCGGGACACCCGTACCCACAAGCCGCGCGAACTCGCCGATCTCGTCGGCACGGTGGGCCAGGACCCACTGGCGCACTTCGTCACCGACACCGTCGAGGACGAGCTGGCGTACGGCATGGAGTCGCTGGGCCTGGCGCCCGATGTGATGCGGCGCCGCGTCGAGGAGACGCTCGATCTGCTGGGCCTGGCCGAGCTGCGCGACCGGCCGATCGCCACGCTCTCGGGCGGGCAGCGGCAGCGGGTCGCGATCGGTTCCGTACTGACTCCGCACCCCAGGGTGCTGGTGCTCGACGAACCGACCTCGGCGCTCGACCCGGCGGCGGCCGAGGAGGTCCTCGCCGTGCTGCAACGGCTGGTGCATGACCTCGGTACGACGGTCCTGCTCGCCGAGCACCGGCTCGAACGGGTGGTGCAGTACGCGGACCAGGTCATCCTGCTGCCCGGCCCAGGACTGCCCCCGGTGGTCGGGGACCCGGAGCGGATCATGGCCGTGTCGCCGGTGTATCCACCGGTGGTGGCGCTGGGCCGGCTGACCGGCTGGGAGCCGCTGCCCCTGTCCGTACGGGACGCGCGGCGGCGGGCGGCGGGGCTGCGCGAACGGCTGGCGGACCTGCGGCCGGAGCCGGTGGAAGGCACGGGAACGGTCGCGGCCCCGGCGGCGACGGCCGCCCGTACCCCGCTCGGCAGACTCCTGCGCCGCCGCGCGACGACGGCGCGGGACGCCGCCCCCGACCGCACAGGGCCGCTCGCCGTGGTCACCGGCCTCGGGGTACGGCGCGGCCGGACCGAGGCGCTGCGCGCCGTGTCGCTGACCGTCACGCCGGGCGAGACCATCGCGCTGATGGGCCGTAACGGCGCGGGCAAGTCCACACTTCTCTCCACCCTGGTCGGGATGGTCGCGCCGGCCGCCGGCTCCGTCCTCGTCGGCGACCGTGCCCCGCACCGTACGCCGCCGGGGGAGCTGATCCGGCACGTCGGTCTCGTACCGCAGGAGCCGCGCGATCTGCTGTACGCCGACACGGTCGCCGCCGAGTGCGCGGCGGCGGACAGCGACGCGGGCGCGGTGGACGGGAGTTGCCGTGCGCTGGTCCATGAACTGCTGCCGGAGGTGGCGGACGCCACGCATCCGCGCGATCTGTCCGAGGGGCAGCGGCTGGCGCTGGCCCTCGCCGTCATCCTGACCGGACGGCCGCCGCTGCTCCTTCTCGACGAGCCGACACGCGGCCTGGACTACGCGGCGAAGGCCCGTCTCGTCGGGGTGCTGCGCGCGCTGGCGGCCGAGGGGCACGCGATCGTCCTGGCGACCCACGATGTGGAGCTGGCCGCGGAGCTGGCGCACCGGGTGGTGATCCTGGCCGACGGCGAGATCGTGGCGGACGGCCCGACGCCCCGGGTGGTGGTCTCCTCGCCGGCCTTCGCGCCGCAGGTGACAAAGGTCATGGCCCCCCAGGAGTGGCTGACGGTGAGTCAGATCCGTACGGCGCTGGCGACCGCGCCGGCGCCGGCACACGAACCGGAGGGGACGGAATGACGGCACCGGTCCCCCGGGCGCGCGCCGTGCGGCTCGGTCCTCGCGCGGTCTGCGCCCTCGCCCTCATCGGTGCGATCGGGGTGGTCGCCTTCGGCTGGCCGCTGCTCGCCGACTCCGCGTCCGGACTCGCGCATTCCCAGGACGCGCCCTGGCTCTTCGCCGCGCTGCTCCCGCTCCTCGTGGGCGTCGTCGTCGCGACGATCGCCGATTCCGGGCTGGACGCGAAGGCGGTGGCGATGCTGGGGGTGCTGGCCGCCGTCGGGGCGGCGCTGCGGCCACTGGGGGCCGGTACGGCGGGACTTGAGCCGATGTTCTTCCTGATGGTGGTGAGCGGCCGGGTCCTGGGGCCGGGGTTCGGTTTCGTACTCGGCTCGGTCACGATGTTCGCGTCCGCGCTGCTGACGGGCGGGGTCGGGCCGTGGATGCCGTTCCAGATGCTGGCGATGGGCTGGTTCACGATGGGCGCGGGGCTGCTGCCCGGCCCCGGCCGGCTGCGGGGCCGCGGCGAGCTGCTGATGCTGGCGGTGTACGGGGCGTGCGCGGCGTTCGCGTACGGCACGGTCATGAACCTCCAGGGGTGGACCTATATCGGCGGGCTCTCCTCCGGGATCTCCTTCCATCCGGGCGATCCGGTCCACGACAATCTGGTGCGCTTCCTGGCGTACTGCGCGGCGACGTCGTTCGGCTGGGACCTGGGCCGGGCGGCGCTGACGGTCGCCCTGACCCTGACGATCGGCGCGACCGTGCTCAAGGCGCTGCGGAGGGCGACGCGCCGGGCGGCGTTCGAGGCGGAGGCGCGGTTCGAGGAGCCGGAGGCCGGGGCGAAGGCCCGGGTGTAGGCCGGGGCCCCGCGGGTGTGGGCCGGGGCCCGGCCCGGTGTGCGGGGTCCAGCCCGGTGTGCGGAGTCCTGCCCGGCGTGCGGGGCCCGGCCCGGCGCTCAGCCCGTCGGCGTACGCTCCGCGCTGTCGCCCGTACCGCCCGTACCGCCCGTACCGCCCGTACCGCCCGTACCGCCCGTACCGGCGAGCCCCTTCCCCTCCGGGAACGGATCGGCCTTCCCGAGCGCCGCCGCCCGTGGCTCCAGCCGCCGCGGTCCCGCCAGCAGATAGGTCAGCCCGAAGCCGGCCCCCACCACCGCCGCGCCGCCCACCGCGTCGAGCACCCAGTGGTTGGCGGTGGCGACGATCGCGCACACCGTGAAGAGCGGGTGGAGCACCCCGAGCAGCTTCATCCACGCCTTGGGTGCCAGGACGACGATCACCACACCGCACCACAGCGACCAGCCGAAGTGCAGCGACGGCATCGCCGCGTACTGGTTGGTGAGGGCGGTCAGCGCCCCGTAGTCCGGGTTGGTGAGATCCTGCGGGCCGTGCGCGGTGTCGATGAAGCCGAGGCCCGGCATCAGCCGCGGCGGCGCCAGCGGGTAGAGCCAGAAGCCGACCAGCGCGAGCACCGTGGCGAAGGCGAGCGAGGAGCGCGCCCAGCGGTAGTCCGCCGGGCGGCGCGCGTAGAGCACACCGAGGATCGCCAGCGGCACCAGGAAGTGGAACGACGAGTAGTAGAAGTTGAAGAAGCTCTCGGCCCACTTCGCGTTCACGACCGCGTGGTTGAACCAGAGCTCGATGTCGATCCCGAGCGCCCGCTCGATCGAGTGGATCTGCCGGCCGTGCTCCTCGGCGGCCTCGCGACCGCCCGTCGCGGCGAGCCGGATCTGGGTGTAGACGGAGAAACCGACCCGGATCGCGAGCACTTCGAGCAGTAGGTTCGGCCGGCTGAACAGCCGCCTCCAGAACGGCACCAGCGGTATCCGGCCCCAGCGCGCGGGCACGGGGCGCGCGTACTCGGTCGGGACGGGCTCCTCGAAGTACCGCGCGGTGCGCGACAGGAACGGCACCGCGCAGGCCGCCGCCAGCGCCGCGACGAGTGGGGCGTTCTCCCGCAGGGGCACGAGCACCCCCACGTTCGGCAGGAGCATCGTCCCCGGCAGTGTCATCACCAGCACCACGACCGCCGGCCACACCAGCCGGTCCCGGGCCTGTACGCCGACCCGGCCGACCAGTGCCAGCAGCACCCACAGCAGCTGGTGCTGCCAGGCGGTCGGCGAGACGGCGATCGCGACACAGCCGGTCAGCGCGACGGCGAGCAGCAGTTGCCCGTCACGCGCGTAACGGACCGCGCGCCGCAGCCCCAGGAGGACGACGACCGCGGCCAGCGCGATGAACAGCACCACTTCCAGGGGCCCCGTCAGGCCGAGCCTGAGCAGCGCGCCGTGCAGGGACTGGTTGGCGAGACTGTCGGGGCGCTCACCGAGGCCAGCGCCCGCCACATGGTGCACCCAGTACGCCCAGGAGTCGCCGGGCATCGCGAGCCACGCCACCGCCGTACTCGCGGCGAAGACCCCGGTCGTCGTCACGGCGGCCCGCTTGCGGCCCGTCAGCCAGAGCAGCGGTACGAAGAGCAGCACGGCGGGCTGGAGCGCCGCGCCGATACCTATCAGCGCACCGGAGCCGCGTTCGCCGCGGGCGACGAAGCAGCCGAGCAGCACCAACAGGACGGGAATGATGCTGGTCTGGCCGAGCGAGAAGCTGTTGCGCACGGGCAGCGACAGCATCAGCAGACTGATCGCGACCGGCGCGGCCAGCAGTCCGGTACGGCGCGACACCCGGCCGGGAAGAGCACGGGCGGCGACGAGTCCGAGGGCGACGACCAGCAGGAGCGTCCCGAAGGTCCACGCGATCCCGAGCGTCTGTTCCGCCGAGCGTGCCAGCGGTTTGAGTACGAGGCCGGCGAACGGTGTCCCGGTGAACCTCCCGGTGTCGTACAGCGAGCCCGTCACATGCAGCACGCCGTTCTCACCGATCCAGGTCTCCAGATCGGTCAGCCGTTCACCGGGCGGATGCCGGAGCACCGCCGCCGCCTGTCTCACCGCCAGCACGGCGGCGACCAGCCAGAGAACCGCGCGGACCCGGCCGAAACCGGTCCCCGCCGTACCCGCCGCCGCACCGCCGTGCACGCTGTGCTCCGCATTCACCACGCCGCGCCGACCCTCCGTCCGATAACGCCGTCCTTGGGGCATAGAGCCTCGCACTGCCCTGTCGGGAAGACTCAGGCAACCCCCTCTTCGCCTGACTGTCATCCATGTTTTGTCCTGACGCCCATGATTTCCGGACTTGCGCGGACAACGAGAGGACAACGAGACAGGCCGACGGCGCACAATGAATCCGCGTCCGGTAACGCCATCACGTCCCGCACCGACGAAAGGCCCTCATGTCCCAGGAGCAGTGGAACGCCGTCGACCGCTACTTCACCGATCAGCTCGCCCCCGGAGACGAAGCGCTCTCGGCCGCCCTCGCCGCGAGCGACGCGGCCGGCCTGCCCGCCATCGGCGTCGCCCCCAACCAGGGCAAGTTGCTCCAGTTGCTGGCCCGTATCCAGGGCGCGCGCACGGTCCTCGAAATCGGCACGCTCGGCGGCTACAGCACCATCTGGCTGGCCCGTGCGCTGCCGGAGGACGGGAAGCTGATCTCGCTGGAGTACGACCCCCGCCACGCCGAGGTGGCCCGCGCCAATCTGGTCCACGCGGGGCTCGACAAGATCACCGAGGTCAGGACGGGGCCCGCGCTGGAGACGCTGCCCGTTCTCCTGGCCGAGGACGCGGGCCCCTTCGATCTCGTCTTCATCGACGCGGACAAGCGGAACAATCCGCACTATGTGGAGTGGGCGCTGAAGCTCACGCGTCCGGGCAGCGTCATCATCGTCGACAACGTCGTACGGAACGGGGCGGTCGCCGACGCGGACAGCACCGACGCCTCCGTACAGGGCACGCGGCGCGCGATCGAGCTGATGGCGGAGCACCCGCGGCTGTCGGCGACCGCGGTGCAGACGGTGGGTTCCAAGGGGTACGACGGCTTCGCGCTCGCCCACGTACTCGCCTGACCGGGCCGGACCCCCGAGCCGCCGGACCGCCGAGCCGCCGGACCGCCGAGCCCGGGTGCCGCTGAGCCCGCGTGCCCCCGGGAAGGACCGGAGGCCGCGGGCCGTCCCTCACCTGCGGTCAGGCGGCGTGGTCCCTGGGCGGCCCCGGTACGCGCGGCCGATCGCTGTCGGAGCCGCACAGCTCGCTGGTCAGCTCGCGCACCAGCCGCACCAGATCCGTCGGCCGATCGGGCCCCCACCAGTCCCCCAGCAACTCCGCCAGGGAATCCTCGCGCGCCTTCGCCAGCGCCTCGGCCATCTCCGCACCCCGGTCACTGAGCGTCAGCCCCAGCCCCTCGCGACGCGCCAGCCCGCGCACCTCCAGCTGCCGGGACGCGTCGGTGATGGTCCTGAGCGGTACGGGCGTGACGTCCGCGAGCAGGGCGGGTTCGACCGAGCCATGGCGTCTGATGCGCAGCAGCAGCCAACTGGCCGCAGGCAGCAGGTCGTACCCCGCCTTGGCGTTCATCGTCTCGTAGACCTGCCGACGGCCCTCGCGAGTGCCGAGGAGCGACAGCGCGCGGGCGCACTCGTCGCGCGAGGAGCGCTCGACCGGGTTGGACGCCAGGGTCTCGGTGATCTCCGGGGCGGTCACCGAGCCGCGCAGCCTGTCCTCCTTGAGGAACCACGAGACGAGGAAGGCGAGGAGCACCACCGGCGCGGCGTACAGGAAGACATCGGTGATGGAGGTCGAGAACGCGTTCAGAACGGGGGGCCGCAGCGCGGGCGGCAGCCGGGTGATGGCATGGGGGTCGGCCGAGATGTCGGCGGGCGCCACGCCCGGCGGCAGCGTCTTGCCGGCCAGCACGGCGCTGATCTTGCCATGGAGCAGATTGCTGAAGATCGTGCCGAAGACGGCGACGCCGAAGGAGGCGCCGATGGAGCGGAAGAAGGTGGCGCCCGAGGTGGCGACGCCCAGGTCCTGATAGCTGACGGAGTTCTGGACGGCCAGCACCAGGATCTGCATGACCAGTCCGAGCCCGGCGCCGAAGACGAAGAGATAGGCGCTCATCACCCAGGTACCGGTGAACTGGGTGAGCTGGTGGAGCAGCAGCAGTCCGAGGGCGGTGACGCCGGTGCCGAGGACGGGGAAGACCTTCCAGCGGCCGGTACGGCTGACGATCTGCCCGGAGAGGGTGGAGGTGATCAGCAGCCCGAGCACCATGGGCAGCAGATGCACCCCGGACAGGGTGGGGCTCACGCCCTGCACCACCTGGAGGAACGTCGGCAGATAGGTCATCGCGCCGAACATCGCGAAGCCGACGATGAAGCTGATGAGCGCGACCAGCGTGAAGGTCCTGAGCCGGAAGAGCCGTAGCGGCAGTACGGGTTCGGCCGCGCGCCGCTCGACCCGTACGAAGAGGGCGAGGAGCAGCAGCCCGAGGGCCGCGAGTCCGATGATCTCGGGCGAGTCCCAGGCCCAGGTCGTACCGCCGAGCGAGGCGACGAGCACGAGGCAGATGGCGACGGACGCGATCAGGAAGGTGCCGAGATAGTCGATGGTGTGCTTGGTCCCGTGTACCGGGATATGCAGGACGGCGGCGATCACGAGCAGCGCGACAACACCGACGGGCAGATTGATGTAGAAGACCCAGCGCCAGCTGAGGGACTCCGTGAAGAAGCCGCCGAGCAGCGGGCCGAGGACGCTGCTCGCACCGAAGACGGCCCCGAACAGGCCCTGGTACTTGCCGCGTTCGCGCGGGGGGACGAGATCGCCGACGATCGCCATCGACAGCACGATCAGCCCGCCGCCGCCCAGTCCCTGGAGCGCGCGGAAGCCGATGAGCTGAGGCATGTTCTGGGCGATGCCGCAGAGCGCGGACCCGATGAGGAAGATGACGATCGCGATCTGGAAGAGCTTCTTGCGTCCGTACTGGTCACCGAGTTTGCCCCAGAGGGGGGTGGCGGCGGTCGAGGCCAGCAGATAGGCGGTGACGACCCAGGACAGATGCTCCAGACCCCCGAGGTCACTGACGATGGTCGGCAGCGCGGTGGAGACGATGGTCTGGTCGAGCGAGGCCAGCAGCAGTCCGAGCAACAGGGCGCCGATGGCCACGAGAACCCCGCGCGGGTTCTGGTCCTCGCCCGGGGCCCGGCTCGGGGCAGGGGCGGTCACGTCCTGAGCCATGGGGGTATCTCCTTCTGGAACATGGGTCATCTCCTCGGGTTCGCCGGATCTCCATCCTGTCCGCTTCGCACCGTTCTGTCACGTTGTGGTGTACGAGGCACCCGCCTCCTCGCACACCTCTCACGCGCCCCTCCCGCGCCCCTCGCGCACCGAGGACCCGCCGGGACGCCCGGACGTCGCACTCCGTTCGGATACGGGCTGCATAATCGGCGGCAGTTCAAGGGGAGGGGACCCACGTTGACCGGACAGCTCTGTCCCGACTGCGGTACGCCGCGCACCGCGGAAGACAGACCCGGCTGCGACTGCGGGGAACTCGGCGGGCGATCCGAGAGGACGCCGGCGGAGGGGGCGGCGCGGAACGCGACAGGGCGGGCGGCCGAGATCGCGGCGGCCGAGGACTTCGATCCCCTGCGGATACGGCCGTACGTGACGCTCGGCACGGGGGCCGAGGCGCCGCGGTCGTTCCGTACTGCGGGCCCGCTGCCGCCGCTCGCGGCGCCCGCACCGACGGGCGCTCACGCCGGATCGCCGCCCCCGGCCGGTGACGGCGATCATCCGGCGCCGCCGCCCGTCCGGCGCAAGCCGTACCGGGCGATGGCGATCGGCGCCGCGGCGGTGGCGGTGATCGGCACGGTGGCGTTCGCCGGGAAGGTCCTCTCGCAGGACGCCGGTGAGGTACGGGCACGGCCCGACCCGGCGCACACCTGGCTGCCGTCGATGGATCCGCGGGACACCTCTGCGACGGCGGTCACCCCCACCCCGATCTCGTCGGCGACACCGTCGGCCGCCGCGCCCCCACCGCCTCCCGGCCCGACTCCGACCCCCACCCCGACCCCGAGTGCGTCACGGTCGGTCGAGGCGAAGACACCGGCGCCCTCCGCCCCGCAGACCATGAGCGAGCCGACGCGGGAGCGCGACAGCGCGCCGGCGGACGACTCGCTCGGGCCGGGCGACTCCGGACCCGAGGTCATGGAGCTTCAGTGGCGACTGGCGGAGATCCGGCTCTTCCACGGCAGCCCCGACGGCCGGTACGACGACCGCGTTGCGGGTGCCGTCGGGCTATATCAGTCGTACAAACAGATTGACGATGATCCTCGGGGCGTCTACGGACCGCGTACCCGGCGGGCCCTGGAGGCCGACACCCGGGGTGCCGGTCGCCGCCACTGACCCGCTTTGTATAATGACGAAACAAAGTGGTTCCGCCCGTTCACCCTGACCGACGGGCGGAGCCACTTGGTTCGCTCGCCCCACGTGTTCCGCTCGCCCTGCTCGCCCCGCTCCCTCGCTTGTCTCGTTCGTTCTCGCTTCCGCGCTCTGGAGTCCGCCGATGACGGCCACCGCTTCCACCACGACGTCCGTCCTGACCGCCCGTGCCCTCCTGCTCGACATGGACGGCACCCTCGTCAACTCCGACGCCTCCGTGGAGCGCTGCTGGCGCCTCTGGGCGAGCGAACACGGCCTGGACCCCGAGGAAGTCCTCAAGGTGGTCCACGGCCGCCAGGGGTACGCCACGATGGCCGTCCTGCTCCCGGACCGCCCCATGGAGCAGAACTACGCCGACAACCGCGTCATGCTCGCGCAGGAGACCGCGGACACGGAGGGCGTCGTCCCGATCCCCGGCGCCCCGGCCTTCATGTCCGCCATCGCCGAACTCCCGCACGCCCTGGTCACCTCGGCGGATGTCGCGCTGTCCGACGCCCGGATGACGGCGGCGGCCCTCCCCATGCCCAGCATCCGCGTCACGGCCGAGAACGTCACCGCCAGCAAGCCCCACCCGGAGGGCTTCCTCCTGGGCGCGGCGACCCTGGGCTTCGCGCCGGAGGACTGCGTGGTCTTCGAGGACTCCGAGGCCGGCATCGAGGCGGCACGGGCGGCGGGCATGCGCGTGGTGGGCGTGGGCCCGCGAGCGAAGGCGATGTCCCCGGACGCGCATGTCGACGACCTCACCCAACTGCGGGTGGAAGCGCTGCCGACGGGCGAGATCGCGCTGCGCTTCGGCTGATCCCCCGGCCCCGCCGGCCGTCCGGCGGCGTCGGACCGACCGCGGGGCGCGGCACCCGGCACTCACTCCCCCCGGTGCAGCCGCCCCCGCGCCACCAGTTCGAGCACCACGCTCACCGCCACCGCCTGTACCGCCATCAGCGCCACCAGAACGAACAGCTGGACCGCACCCGCCAGTACCGGTGACGCGCCGCCCAGCAGCATGCCCACGAACGCGCCCGGCAGCGTCACGAGCCCCACCGTCCGCGTCTGATCCAGCCCCGGCAGCAGCGCGTCCGCCGCGGCCGGCCGCGCCACCTCCATTCGCGCGTCACGGTCCAGCAGCCCGAGGGCGAGCCCCG
Organism: Streptomyces sp. NPDC051662; assembly: GCF_040681655.1. Lineage (NCBI taxonomy): Bacteria > Bacillati > Actinomycetota > Actinomycetes > Kitasatosporales > Streptomycetaceae > Streptomyces > Streptomyces sp. NPDC051662. The sequence goes on along the minus strand of NZ_JBFAZD010000006.1, from coordinate 321,457 downwards.
CCTCGACCTCTCCGCGTCGCGCGTGCAGTTCGTCGAGCGCCCGCCGGCCGCCCAGCACCGTCGCGGTGAGCGCGCCGCCGATGAGGATGCCGGTGATGGGGATGACCGCGATGCCCTTGGCCGGCACGACCCCCGTGAGCAGCAGCGCGGTCATCACGGGCGCCACCCCCGCTCCGATCGGTACGGCCGCCCACCACCAGGTCCTGTTGCCGGTGATCCGGCGGCCGGCGGTCCGTACGGCGACGGCGTACATGAGGGCGACGAAGCCGAGCAGCGGCGGTACGGCGCCGACCACCCACCCGATCACCAGCGAGACCACGCCGAGTTGGACCGCGGCCCTGACCCCCGCGACGGCGATCTCGCGGGCCCTGCCCAGCTGGGCGAGCGCGGCCACCGCCACGGCCACGATCAGCAGCGCGCCGAGTACGACCCCGAACGTGATATCGACCCGCAGCAGCACGGGTCCACCCTATGCCGCTCGTACGCTCCGCACGCCCCGCGCACCGGGGCGCGCTCCCGCGTAACGCTCCACGCCGATCTCACCAACATCGCCCGGATAGAACACAATTGCCCACCCCTCAGGAAGAGCCGATTCCGCTTACCCCCTTGATGTGACGTGCTCATGTCGTCACCCTGTTACCTGAAGCCCACCTCCCGGAAACCCACCGCAACCACGATGGCGGCCGGGCCCACGGCCCCGCACGGTCCCGTCCAGACGACCCCAGGTGCCGCACGGCCCAGCCCCCCACGGCTCCACACGCACCACCCCGCACGGCCCCGTCAGGTCCCCCCACTCCAAGGGAGTTCACATGTCCGGTGTCTACGCGCGTCGAATGTCCCGTGCCGGCGTCCTCGCCGCCACGGCCGCCATCGCGACCGCCACCACCCTGCTGACCGCGCCCACGGCGCAGGCCGCCATGCCCACCCCCGTCAGCGCCGCCACGGCACGCAGCTACCTCAGCCAGCTGACCGTTCAGGCGGAAGGTTCCTCCAGCGGTTACAGCCGTGACCTGTTCCCGCACTGGATCACCCAGTCCGGCGCCTGCAACACCCGTGAGGTCGTGCTCAAGCGCGACGGTTCCAACGTCCAGCAGGACTCCAGCTGTGCCGCCGTCAGCGGCACCTGGTACTCCGAGTACGACGGTGCCACCTGGAGCGCCGCGTCCGATGTGGACATCGACCACATGGTGCCGCTCTCCGAGGCGTGGAAGTCGGGCGCGAACAGCTGGAGCACGGCGCAGCGCCAGGCCTTCGCCAACGACCTGACCCGCCCGCAGCTCATCGCCGTCACGGACAACGTGAACCAGTCCAAGGGCGACCAGGACCCGGCGAAGTGGATGCCGTCGCGCACCGCTTACAAGTGCACCTACGTCCGCGCCTGGGTGCAGGTGAAGTACTACTACAACCTGAAGGTCGACTCCGCCGAGAAGAGCGCGCTCCAGAGCACCCTGAACGGCTGCTGAGCAACCACTTCCCCGGTCCCACGGTCCCTCCCGTCGACTCCGTACGGTCGTTCCGTACCGTACGGGGGCGACGGAGGAGGCTTTCTATGACCCGGCTGCGCCTGGGACCACTGCTGCGGTACGTCGACGGGGACGGCCGCGGCACCGCGACCGTCTGGGTCGAGGCCGACCGGCCCGCCACGGCGGAGGTCCGCTGCGGTGACGGCGCGTACGGCACCTCGCGTACGTTCCACATCGCCGGTCACCACTACGCGCTGATCCCGGTGACCGGACTCACCCCCGGCACCGACACCCCGTACGAGGTGCTGCTCGACGACCACCGTGTCTGGCCGCCCGAGGACTCCCGGTTCCCGCCGAGCACGATCCGTACGCCGGTCGTGCCCGCCGCCGAACTGCGGGTGTCCTTCGGCTCCTGCCGCTGGGCGTCACCGCCGCACGACGAGCCCGACCCGATCGGTCCGGACGCCCTCGACGCCCTGGCCACACGTATCGCGGGCGATCCCGCCGCCGCGCGCCCGGACGTCCTGCTGCTCCTGGGCGATCAGGTGTACGCGGACGAGACGTCGAAGGCGACCCGGCGGCGGCTGGCCAAGCGCCGCGATCTGAGCGAGCCGCCGGGCCCGGAGGTCGCGGACTACGAGGAGTACACCCACCTCTACGACGAGTCCTGGAGCGACCCCGCCGTACGGTGGCTGCTCTCCACCGTCCCCAGTTGCATGATCTTCGACGACCACGATCTGATCGACGACTGGAACACCAGCGCCGCCTGGCTGGCCGACATGCGGGAGAAGCCCTGGTGGCAGGAGCGAGTGCTCGGCGGCCTGATGTCGTACTGGGTCTACCAGCACCTGGGCAACCTCTCCCCCGCCGAGCTGGCGGCGGACAAGCTCTACGCGGCGGTACGCGCCGAACCCGACGGCACGGAGCTGCTGCGGCGCTTCGCCGCCGAGGCCGACCGTGATCCGGCGTGCGCGCGCTGGAGTTACCGGCGCGACTTCGGGCGTACGCGGCTCCTGATGGTCGACTCCCGCGCCGCCCGGGTGCTGGCGGAGCGGGACCGCGCGATGCTGGACGAGGCCGAGGCGCGCTGGGTACGCGAACAGGTACTGGACGGCCGGAGCCCGGAGAACAGCGGCGCGGAGAACAGCGGCGCGGACGGCGCCGACAGTGGACACGCCGACGGCGCGGGCACGCGTGGACCGTACGACCATCTTCTGATCGGCACCTCACTGCCCTGGCTGCTGCCGCCCTTCATCCATGACGTGGAGTCCTGGGACTCCGCCCTCTGCGGCGGCGAACGCGGCCCCCGCTGGGCGCGGTTCGGCGAACGGCTGCGCAGGGCGGCCGATCTGGAGCACTGGGCCGCCTTCCCCGACTCCTTCGAGGAGCTGACGGCGCTGATCGCGGAGGCGGGCAGCGGCCCCGACGCCCCGGCGACGGTGTGCGTCCTGTCCGGTGATGTGCACCACGCGTATGTGGCCGAGCCCTCCTGGACGGCGGGCGGCGGCCCGGACGCGCGGGTCGCGCAGCTGACCTGCTCGCCCGTGCACAACTCCATCCCCGGCTACCTGAAGCTGGGCTTCCGCTTCGGCTGGAGCGGGCCGGCCCGGCGGCTGGGACATGCGCTGGTCCGGCATGGACGGGTTGTCCGTTCGTCCGTCAACTGGCGCAAAACGGGCGGCCCCTGGTTCGGTAACCAGCTGATGACCCTGACGCTGCACGGCCGTTCCGCCGATCTACGGCTGGAACAGGCCCGCGAGCACGGGCGCGCCCCGGAGGCCGGCCGGACGCCCGGCTCGCAGCTGGTGACCATTCAGGAAAGGTCTCTGACGCCCTGACGGCGCTCCTGACGGCCCTTCCGACGTCGGTTCCATGCGCCTGACAACGTTGCCGTGATCATTCCCACACGGCGTGATCCTTCACCCAAGGGTTCGAACTCGCCATGCACGAGCGGCATGATGAGCGGACTAATCGCTTCCAGCACCTCACCCGCCCCGGGAGTCACAGCTTTGTGCGATGTACGGCAGCCCCTGCCCCGCTCTCTCGCAGTCGTCGGCGCCGGCCCCCGTGGCACCTCGGTCCTCGAAAGACTCTGCGCGTCCGTACCCGAACTCGCCCCGGACGTCCCCCTCACCGTGCATCTCATCGACCCCGCGCCCCCGGGCGCGGGTCTCGTCTGGCGCACCGACCAGCCCGCCGAGTTGCTGATGAACACCGTCGCCTCTCAGGTGACCGTCTTCACCGACGACAGCGTCGAGTGCGAGGGGCCGATACGCCCGGGGCCGAGCCTGTACGAGTGGGCCACGACCCGGTCGGACGAGCGGCTCGGACCCGACGACTATCCGAGCCGTGCCGCGTATGGCCGGTATCTGGAATGGGCCTTCCACAGAACGGTAGAGAACGCGCCGGAGAGCGTGACGGTTGTCGTTCACCGGGCCCGTGCGATCCGGCTCGATGACGACACCGACAGGACCGCTCCAGACGCGTCAGCCCCACCCACCTCAACCGGTTCACCCCAAACACCCGGTAGCTCCACCGCGCACCGCCCCACGCAGACGCTCTTTCTCGACGATGGCACGACGATTTCCGGCCTCAGCGCCGTCGTGCTCGCGCAGGGCCATCTACCGGTGGTTTCCGGCCAGACCCAGGCGGCCCTCGCGGAGTACGCGGTCCGTCACCGGCTCCGCTATCTGCTGCCCGCGAACCCCGCCGATGTCGATCTCTCGGCGATCGCCCCCGGCGAACCCGTTCTGCTGCGCGGACTCGGGCTGAACTTCTTCGACCACATGGCGCTGCTGACGGCGGGCAGGGGCGGTCTGTTCACCCGCGATACGGACGGCGTTCTCGTATACCACCCGTCAGGGCGCGAACCGCAGCTCTACGCGGGGTCGCGGCGCGGCATCCCGTACCAGGCACGCGGGGACAACGCGAAGGGGCCCTCCGGCCGGCACCGCCCGCTGCTGCTGACCCCGGATGTGATCGCGGTGTTCCGCAAACGCGCGGACGAGGGCGACCCGCCGGACTTCCTCAAGGAGATATGGCCGCTGGTCGCCAAGGAGGTGGAGGCGGTCTTCTACGAGGCGACTCTCCGCGTGGCCTCCCGCGAGGACGGCTCCGGCTCCCGCCCGACGGCACAGCGGTCGCCGTCGCCATCAGCATCGCCGTCGCCGTCGTCGGCAGACTGGACGGCGGACTCGTGGGAACGCGTGCTCGAACGATTCCTCGCCGCGCCCCACGGCAGCCCGCAGGAGGCCGCCGTCCTCGACGAGGCGGGGATCGCGCCCGCCGACCGCTGGTCCTGGGACCGGATCTCGCGCCCGTACGACGGGGTGTCCTTCCGCGATCCGGCCGATCACCGCGCCTGGCTCCTCGCCCATCTTCGCGAGGACGCGGCCCAGGCCGCGCTCGGCAATGTCACGGGCCCGGTCAAGGCGGCCCTGGACGTGCTGCGTGATCTCCGCAATGAAGTACGGCAGATCGTCGACCACGCCGGCCTCCCCGGCACCTCCCGGCGCGACCATCTCGACCGCTGGTACACGCCTTTGAACGCTTTTCTCTCCATCGGGCCGCCGCGCCGCCGAATCGAGGAGATGGCGGCCCTGATCGAGGCGGGAGTGCTGGATGTGATCGGCCCGCGGACGACCGTACGGACGGCGGACGGCGGGTTCACCGCCGAGTCCCCCGACGTTCCGGGGTCGCTGATCCACGCGACGACGCTCGTGGAAGCCCGGCTTCCGGAACCGGATCTCAGGCGCAGTTGCGATCCGCTGCTCTCGCGGCTCCTGAAGACCGGTCAGTGCCGGCCGCACCAGGTCGGTGGTTACGAAACCGGTGGACTGGATGTAACGCGCCGTCCATATCGCCTGGTAGACCGTCGGGGGGAAGCCCACCCGCGGAGGTTCGCGCTCGGGGTGCCCACGGAAGGAGTCCACTGGGTGACGGCGGCGGGAGCGCGCCCCGGGGTCGACTCGGTGATGCTCTCGGACTCCGACGCGGTGGCACGTGCCATCCTGCGGACAACGGACATACCGCACCCCGGATACACGACGCGAATTGACCCTCCGCCGAATGTTGAACTTGCAAGCATTGATTAGGCGTCCTTAACCTGAGGCAGGAACTTCTCATCGGTCCAGACCAATGATCGAAGGAGTACAACCCCCCATGTACACACGCCTCAATCGCGCCCAGCCCTACGCACTCGGCCTCTTTCGGGTGGTCGTCGGGCTCCTCTTCGCCTGTCACGGCGCCGCTTCGCTGTTCGGGTACTTCGCCAAGGACACCGTCTCCACCGGCGTCTGGCCGGGCTGGTACGCCGCCGTCATCCAGCTCGTGGCCGGGGCCCTCGTACTGCTCGGCCTCGGCACCCGGGTGGCCGCGCTGGTGGCCTCCGGCTCCATGGCGTACGCGTACTTCAACGTGCACCAGGGCGATGGCCTCTTCCCCATAGAGAACAACGGCGAACCCGCGGCCATGTTCTGCTGGGCGTTCCTGCTGATCGTCTTCACCGGACCAGGGGCTTTCGCCCTGGACCAGCTGTTCGGGGCGCGCGGCTCGCGCGGCTCCGGCGGCGATTCCGGGGAGGAGAGGCGGAGTCAGCGCACGGCCGTGGCCGCCTGATCCCCGCCGGAGAACCCCGGTGCCCGGACCCTCCGCGGTCCGGGCACCGATATGTCGGGCCCCGGCCGATCTTCCGTTCCCGCACACGCGTACGCTGGCTGGCCGCAGCCGCCACCGCCGCTCCCCCGCGACATCGAGGCGCTGTCAACGGGACCGGGCGGGAAGTGATGTAGGTGCTGGAGAGTCTGGAGTCCCTGACGGGCAGCCCATGGATCTACGCCGTCGTGGCCCTCTCCATACTGTTCGACGTATTCCTTCCGGTGCTGCCCAGCGGCGTTCTGGTGATCACGGCCGCCACCGCGGCGGCGGCCGGTACGACCACGGTCGCGGGCGCGACCGACAGGGTGGTGCGGGTGCCGGAGGAGGTGCCCTCGCTGCTTCTTCTGATGCTCTGCGCGTTCAGCGCGTCCGTACTCGGCGATCTGGTCGCCTTCCGGCTCGCCCGGCGCGGCGGTGACCGGCTCGGCCGGGCCATAGCCCGCTCACGCCGGCTGACCACCGCGCAGGAACGTCTCGGCGTGGCGCTCGGCCGGGGTGGCGGGATCCTGGTCGTCATCGCCCGGTTCGCACCGGCAGGACGCTCGGTGGTCTCCCTGGGCGCGGGCGCGGCCCACCGCAAGGTGACGGAGTTCCTGCCCTGGTCGGCGCTGGCGGCCGTCGCGTGGACGGGCTACAGCGCGGGCCTCGGCTACTTCGGCGGCCAGTGGCTCGGTACGACCTGGACCGGCGCGGGCGTGTCCGTCCTGGCACTGTTCGCGGCGGGCGCGCTCGCCGCGTACGTCCTACGCCGCCCGCGCCCGGCACCGGCGGCCGGTTAGGCCGTGTCGGCCAGGCGGGCGGCCTGAGACGCGGTACGGGCCGCTCCGCCCCGGACCTCGATGTCCCGGAGGAGCTTCGCGGTCGACTCCGCGATCTCTGCGACGGCCTGCTCGAAGACCTCCCGATTGTGCGCGGCGGGCGCACGGAAGCCGGAGACCTTGCGTACGTACTGGAGGGCGGCGGCGCGGATGTCCTCCTCGGTGGCCTCTTCGGGGAGTACGGGCGGGCGGAGAGTCTTGATGCTGCGGCACATGTTTCCAGTGTGACCGATGCGGTACGCGCCCGTCAGGCCCCCGAACCAAGCGGGCCTGACCTGCGACATTCGCTCCGTCGCGGCAGTGGATCCGCCTCCTAGAACGGAATCGTGCCGCTCCCCGACACCCGTAGCCGTCCATTCCCGATGGCCGTGTGCGTGGCCACGACGGCGCCTTCCTGGCCGTCGGGGAACCGGATGCGTACGTCTCCGTCGGCCAGCGCCGCACGCAGGGCCTCCCCCGCGTCCCCGGTCTGGACGCTGCCGCCCCACTGGCGCACCTCGCCCGACAGGCTCGCGCTCAGGGTGGCCTCGACCGCGATCTCGGAGTCACCGGCGACAAGAGTCGCGGGCCCCTGGTAGTTACTCATGACCCCAGTGTGCGCTCATGGACGCCGGTCTCTCACCACGTCGGCGCGCGGCAGCGTCCGGGAGTCCGTCAGTCGGGGTATTTGCTGAGCTCGACGAGATTGCCGTCGGGGTCGCGCACATACACGCTGGCGAACGGCCCCAGCGCACCGGTGCGCTCCACCGGACCCTCCTCGACCGGCACCCCCCGGGCCGCCAGCTCGGCGATCACCCGTTCGAGTGGGTCCGCGACGACGAAACACAGATCCGCGCTGCCGGGGGTCGGCCGCTCGGCCTTGGGCTCGAACTCATGGCCCGCTCGATGCAGATTGATCTTGCTCTGCCCGAAGGCCAGCCCGCGCCGCCCGCCGCCGAACGTCACCGGCTCCATCCCGAGGACCCGGGTGTAGAACTCGACGGTCGCGTCGATATCGGCGACGGTGAGAACGAGATGGTCGAGACGCTCGACGCGCATACCTGCCATGCGCCCACCGTAGCCACGAACCCGGCGGCCCCGCTCAGCTGACGACAGGGCTCCTGCGCTCGATGAGCTGTACGTCCCGCCAGACCCCATGAAGACGGCCGACGCGCTCGCGGGTGCCAATGATCCGGAACCCGGCGCGCTGATGCAGCACCAGACTCCCGGCGTTCTCGGGGAAGATACCGGCCTGGATGGTCCAGATCCCGGCCGCCTCGGTCGAGGCGATCAGCGCGTCGAGCAGCGAGCGCGCGATCCCCTGGCCACGCGCCTCGGGACGGACATAGATGGAATGCTCGACCACCCCGGCGTAGGCGGACCGCCCGGACACCATGGCAACGGCGACCCAGCCCAGCACCCGTTCGCCGTCCGGCGCCAGCGCGACAAAGCGGTGCTCCGCCAGCTTCCCCGCGTCGAACGCCGCCCAGGAAGGGGCGGCCGTTTCGAACGTCGCGTTGCCCTCGTCGATGCCCGCCTGGTAGATCGCCAGCACCTGCGCGGCATGCGCGGCGGTCAGCGGCCGTACGAGAACCCCGGCTCTCGTCGTCACGCGAGGGACCGCTTCGGCGACTGGCACATGGCGATCGGGCCCTTCGTCCGCGTTCGTCCGGACCGATCGTGGCCGGTGATGTGTTACTGGTGGGCGCGGACGGTTTCGAACCGCCGACATCTGCTTTGTAAGAGCAGCGCTCTACCCCTGAGCTACGCACCCGTGGATGAGGCAACAGCGTACATGGCCCACCGGGCACGGCCGCAAACCGTATGCAGGGCGCGGTACCGCAGCGCCCGGTGTACGGGGGGTATCCCCACCGCGGAGACGGAGGGCCGCCGGATCGGCTTCGGCGGTTTTCGTTCGTACGGTGGTGGGACAGCAGGACACAGCACTGCCAGGACCCGCCGAGAGATTTCGGCCCGAACGCTCCGGCAGCACGACAGCACTTCTCTGGGGGACGATCACCGTGGCCACACGCCAGCACCGCTCTCGTACGCTTCTCGCCGCCGGCGGAGCCGTGCTCATCGCACTCGCCGTCAGCGGGTGCGGCAGCGCGGACGCCTCCAACGCCCCCGCCGTGACCAAATCGTTCCCCTTCACAGGGGAGACGCTGACGGTCGACACCACGAACGCGGCGGTCGAACTCGTCCCCGCCGATGTGAAGGACGTCGAGGTGACCCGGCAGGTCGACGGCTGGGTATTCATGGGAAGCGGACCCGACGCCAGCTGGAAGATGACGGACAACACGCTCACGCTCAAGGTGAAGTGCCGGGCGGTCGCGAGCAACTGCGAGTCGCTGCACAAGGTGAAGGTGCCGCGCGGGGTGGCGGTGACGCTCACGGGCGACAACGGGCGGATCACCGCCACCGGGTTCAGCACCGCGCTGAAACTGACATCGGACAACGGCGCGTTGACGGTACGGGACTCCAGCGGACCGATTGATCTGGAGAGCGACAACGGAAGGATCACGGCGGAGGACGTCTCCGCCAGGACCGTGGCCGCGAAGTCGAGCAACGGAGCCATCCGTCTCGGGCTCACCGCCGTGCCGAACCGCGTGGACACCACCACGGACAACGGCCGGATCGACATCGATCTGCCCAGCTCGGACACCTCCTACGCGGTGACCACAGCGACCGACAACGGCTCGGTCGATGTCGGCGTACCGACCGACAAGAGCAGCGCCCATGTTCTGAAGGCCCGCACCAGCAACGGGAAGATCACCATCCAAAGCGCGAACTAACCGACCCGTGTGTTCGTCTCTACCTGGTGGGACAATGAACCAGGCAGGGTGAACTCGGCACGGGAGAGGGATGTGACGGCGACACACGCGCAGCCGCACGCAAGAGCGAAAGCGAAAGCGAGTGCCGTCCGTGATGTCCTCACGCTGATGCTGTTGCCGGTGCCCCTGGTGGTGGCGGCGCTGCCGCTCACCTTCGCCGGCGGCGGTACGCGGCGGTGGTTCGGCGGGCGGGGCGAGAGCCAGCGCGCGGACGCGCAGGCGGCGAAGGACGCCGCGGCGGCTGCCTTCTACGAACTGGACACGGCCCAGCGCGATCTGCGGATCTCGATAGAGACGATCACGGCGGTGGACAGCTCGCCGGGAGCCCGCAGGGCCGTGGAGGGTTTCGCGGCGCTGGGGCAGCGGATCGACGAGGTGAGCCACACCTATATCGAGGCCGTCGACGCGCACGATCTCGACCGCGACGATCTGGAACCGTCCGCCGCGTCCAAGGCACGCAACGAGCTGACGAAGGCCAAGGACGAGCTGATCCGGGTCAAGGGCGACCTCGACCGGTTCGAGCAGGGGCTCGGGCCACTGCTCGACAAGGCCGAGACACAGTTGGCGCGGCTCGCCCCCGCCGTGGAGCGGGCGCGCCAGACGCTGCTCGCCGCGAGCAACGCCCTCGACGCGGTACGCGCCTCCGGGCTGCGGGCGGACGATCTCGCCGCCCGGCTCGCCGCGCTCGCACCCGATCTGACGAAGCTCAACCAGGGCGCGGGACAGCACGGTGTGACGGAGACGCTTCAGCGCGCCGACCGGGTCCTGCGGGATGCCGAGACCGTACGGGCCGAGGCGGCACGGCTGCCCGAACGGGCCCAGGAGATCGATCGCCGGCTGGTGTCTCTCCGTACCCGCGCACAGGCCCTGACGACCCGGGCAGGGACCGTGGAGCCGGTGCTCAGCGAGCTGCGCCGACGCTTCACCGCGGCGTGCTGGCAGGACCTTCAGCAGGTCCCCGATCACGCGGCGACCAGCGTTCACCAGGCCGAGGAGAAGCTCAAGGAAGCCGGCAAGGCACGCGAGGAGCAGCGATGGGCCGACGCGACCTCGCTGCTCAGCACCGCGCGAGCGCTGCTGAACGGTACGGACGAGGCGGTCTCCGCCGCCGGTGACCGGCTGCGGCGGCTGAACGCCGTGTCGAAGGACCCGCAGCAGGAGATCGATCGCACCCGGTTCGCGATCCGGGATGCCCAGCGGCTGGCCATGACCGGACGGAATACCCCCGAGCCCCGTCACGCGCGTCCACTGGACCAGTCCGTGGCCAGGCTGGACCGGGCGGTGGCCGCGCTGGAGGGCCGCCATCCCGACTACTGGCACTTCCTGACCGAGACCGAGGCGGTACGGCACACCGTGGCCCAGGTGGTCTCGGAGATCCGCGAGGAGCGGGGCGCCGGGCACGGCGGCTGAGTTGTCCGCCGGTCGCGGTGGGCGGATGCTGGAGTGAAGCACCGCCACCGCCAAAGGAGGCCGCCCATGGCCACGCGAGTGCTCCATCCGCCGGCCCGGCGGCATGTCATGCTCGACGAACGGCTCCCCGTCGATCACCGGCTCAACCAGGTCTATCGGGTCGGGGCCGGGCTGATGGGGCTCATCCTGATCGTCTTCGGCATCCTCGGGCTGATCGACAAGATAGGTTTCTTCGATACCGGCGGCGCCACGGTCGCGGGCCTGAACACCAATGGCACGCTGAGCGTGCTGTCCATCTGTGTCGGGCTGATCCTCCTGATCGGCATGGTGATCGGCGGAAATACCGCGTCGACGCTGAATATGGTCCTCGGTGTCCTCTTCATCATCAGCGGATTCGTCAATCTCGCTCTGCTGGAGACCAGTTACAACTTCCTCGCCTTCCATCTCCAGAATGTGCTCTTCAGCTTTGTGGTCGGTCTGCTGCTCATGTTCTTCGGCATGTACGGGAGAGTCAGCGGGGGGTTGCCGCACGACAATCCGTACTGGCGGGCCCGCCATCCGGAACAGGCGGAGCGCGAACAGCGCCTCAGGGCCAGGGGCCGTCCGGGCCAGGTGGGCGTGGGCTGAAGCCTGTCGTTCGGATCTTGTCGGCCTGATCCAAACGACAGCCCCCGGAACACCACCTAATCTGAGCACATGCCTCGTTACGAGTACCGCTGCCGCCCCTGTGGTGACACCTTCGAGCTCAGTCGGCCGATGTCGGAGTCGGCGGCCCCCGCCGCGTGCCCCGAGGGGCACGACGACACCGTGAAACTGCTCTCCACCGTCGCGGTCGGCGGAACCGCGAAGGGCGGCGCCCCTGCCCCGGCGGCCGGTGGCGGCGGGGGCTGCTGCGGTGGAGGCTGCTGCGGCTGATCAGGCCGGGTCCGGGGCAGCGGCGAGGGTGAGGCGCCGGAGGATCTCCTCTCCCGCCGCGACACCCGTCTGCGGGAGTACGTCGACATGCGGGGCGTTCCAGCCGCTGTCCGCGAGTTCACCATGGCCGGGACGCCAGGCGCGGTCCGCGGCCAGCAGCAGGTCGGCGTCGAGCAGCGAGTCCCCCGCGGCGAGGGTGAGTTCGGCGCCGGTTCTGCGGGCCACCTCGCGCATCGCGGCGCTCTTGGTGAGCGGTCGCGGTACGGCATAGATCTTGCGGCCCTGGAGGGAGACGGTCCAGCCCCGGCCGTCCGCCCAGGCGGCGAGTTCCTTGACCCAGCCCTCGGGCAGCAGTCCGCGGTCGACCACGAGATAGGCGAAGAGGTCTTCGGCGATCCGCTCCTTGAGAAGCCAGGCAGGGTCGGCGGCGGCGAGCAGATATGCGCGGACCTCGGCGAGGGGAGCGCACTCATCGGCCAGCCGGTCGGCCACCTGCGCCCGCCAGACCGGGTCGGAGACCCCGTCCACCAGGAGATGGCCGCCGTTGGCGCAGATCGCGAACCGCGGTGCGGGGCCCGGCAGATGGATGCGGCCGTACTGCTCGCGGGTGCGGGTCGTGGTCGGTACGAAGACGGTGGCGCGGGCGAGATCGCCGAGCAGTCCGGCGGCGGTCTCGGTCAGATACGACAGTGGTCTGCTCTCGTACACCTCGACGCAGAGCAGCCGGGGGGCTTCGGCGTCCGGCATCGGGAGCTGGAGCGCGGCGGCCGAATAGATCAGGGTTCGGTCCAGATCGCTGGCGACCAGGACCGGCGCCTTCGAGGGGGTGTCCGGGGTGTGGGAGAGGTTCACGGGGCGACGACCGCCTTGCCGTCCGCACCGGTGGCGCCGCGGGTGTATCGCGGGTGGATCAGTCCGACGCAGGTGTAGGGAAGGCCGTCGACCTCCTCGACGGGCACACCGCGTTGCTCGGCCAGCAGTCGGACATGATCGAGATCGGCGCCCGCGTCACGCTGGGCGAGGATCTTCCAGGGCACGCGGCGCAGCAGGACGCGGGTGGTCTCGCCGACTCCGGGCTTGACCAGGTTCACATCGTGGATGCCGTACTCCTCACTGATTCGCTCGACGGCGGCCCAGCCCTCCCAGGTGGGCGCGCGGTCCGCCGAGAGCAGTGTCTTGACTTCGGCGTCCACGGCGTGGGTGACCTCGTCGAAGCGTGCGGCGACAGTGTCCAGGAAGTGGCCGGAGACATCGGCGTCGGCGAGCTCGCGATAGTGCTTCGCGCCATGGAAATCGTTGGGGCCGACCAGGTCGGATCGGAGGACGGTACGGGAGATCAGGCCGGAGACAGTCGAGTTGAGACAGGCGGAGGGAATGAGGAAGTCCTCTCGGGTGCCATAGGTGCGCACACAGCCACCCGGATCGGCGAGGACCGCGATCTCGGGGTTGAAACCACCGAACGCGTCGAGGGCCTGGGCGAGTTCACGAGTGATCGCGCCCTTGCCGGTCCAGCCGTCGACGAAGACGACATCGGCGGGGTCATGGTGGGCGGCGAGCCAGCGCAGGGCGTTGGCGTCGATCCCCCGGCCGCGCACGATCGAGACCGCGTAGTGCGGCAGGTCCAGGCCGTGCCGGTGCTGGGCCCAGCGGCGCATCAGTACGCCGACCGGTGTGCCGGCGCGGGCCAGCGAGACCAGGACGGGGCGGGGGGACCGCTCGGCGAGCACCGTTTCGGTGACGGTGCCGACCGCCCGTGCGATCCGGGCCGCCGAGGTCTCCAGGGCGGCTTTGAAGAGCTCCTGGTACTGGGCGCTCGGCTGGTATTCGACGGGAAGGGATTCGGCGTAGTGCGCGCCACCGCTCTGTATCGCCTCCTCGCGCTCCTCCGTCGGGGCCTCCAGCTCCACGTCGGACAGGTCCTGGAGGAGCCAGCCCACGTCGTCGGGCGCGTAGGAGGAGAAGGCGGGGCCACGGAGAGGCTCGGGCAGCATGGAGGGTTCCTGCCGTTCGGGGTCGTGCGAGGCGCGCGGGGGGCGCGCGGAGGAAGGGAGATACGAGGGGATCACAGCGAGGACCACCCGGGGTATGTGCGCGGCGAGCTGGGCCAGCAGACCGCCGGGCGCGTGCAGCTCGGGAGAGTCAGCCAGGGAGTCGACGACCGCCACGACGGCGTCGAAGCCGGCGTCCGCGACGTTGTAGACATAGCGGTCTCCGGCGCCGTCCCCGTCGGGAAAGGCACCGGTGTCATGGGCCGGGAAGACGAGGCGGCTGCGGATCGCGTATCCGGGGTCGTTCACGGCCAGCACCGGTGACCGCGTGGTGGTGGAGTACCTCACCTCGGCGTCGTAGGAGCTTTCCAGCGCCTCGCCGAGCCGCAGGGGGGCGTACATCAGCTCCTCGAAGCCGAGAACGAGGACCCGCCGGGCGTCGCCCAGCGTGGCGGCCGCCTCGCCCGCCATGGCGGGCAGTGCGGCCTCCAGGGCGGCCCGGTGGGCGGGGGTGAAGCCATGGCGGCCCCCGTCGGGGACTCCGGCCGGCCACTCCAGGGCCAGGCGCGTCACACCGGTCGCGTGGGCCACCGGTGATCCGGAGGCGGGGGTGCGGTCCACGGGGCGCGGCGCGGGGGCCTCGGCCTCGTGCTCCGCCACCAGCGCCCGGCCCTTCTCCAGGACACCGTCCGGGAGCCGGACCGTGCCGGAGGCCAGGGTGACCAGGTCGACGCGGGCCCCTATCTCCCGGGCGAACTCCGCGAGCCGGCCCTGATCGGCCGCCGAGCGCATATCGACCAGGGCGACGATGACGTACCAGGCACGGGGGTAGCGCTCATGGAGCATACGGATGGTGTTGAGGATGGTGTTGCCGGTGGAGAACTCATCGTCGACGAGGACCAGCGGGCCGCCGGAGGCGAGCAGCTCCGGGTCCTCGGGGAGCAGCAGATGGGAGGTGGCGTGCGAGTGCGACTCCTCGAAGCCGCCCGCCCTGGCGACACCCGGGACCGGGCGCCGGGTGGAGTGGAGATACGAGGCGTGGCGCACCCCGTCGGCGACCGAGTGGCCGAGGCCGGTCGCGGTCTCCGCATAGCCGACCACCACGGCGCGGCCCACGTCCGCGCCGAGCAGTTCGCGTACCCGCTCGCCCAGCCGTACACCCGTGCCGTATACGACCCGGGGGTGCTGCGGGACGTGTTTGCCCAGCACATTCGAGACAAGGAGGTGGGCCCGCTTGGGGTTGCGGCGCAGCGCCAGGCCCAGCAGATCCCGCAGACCCTCGCCGCCGGCGAGTTCGACGCCGAGCCGCTCGGCGACCCATGTGCCCGACCACACCATAGTGACGATCTCTTCCTTCGACGACGGTCCGGCCTGCCCGGTCCGAGTGGTCTGTTCCCGGGTGCTCACGATGCGAGACCGGCAGTGAGCAGCTCCACGAAGCCGATGTCCTCCCGGGCGACGCCGAAGACCTCGGCCCGCAGAAGGGTGCGCTCGGCCCAGGCGCGGTGAGGCTTCACCTCATTCATCTTGTTCGTATACGCGGAACGCAGCACCCCGCCCCCGTCGCGCTCCGGCCGCAGGATGTCCTGGGCGTCACTGAACTCCTCATGGCTGACCACGGACAGTGCGTGGACCGGCGGGACATGGGAGGGGTGGATACAGGTCTTGCCGAGCAGCCCATTGGCCCGGTCCAGCTCGATCTCGCGCAGCAGCCCGTCGAGGTCGTGCTCGATCAGGGCGGTACGCAGTTCCTCGGCCCGGCCCTCAAGGAACGGGCTGCGCCGCAGCTGGGGCTTGAACATGCGCTCCTGGAGCCGGAAGTACTCCCAGACCGGGCCGGTGATCGTGAAGCCCGAGCCATCGGCACGTCCGAGTACGTTCACCACGTCCGCGATGACCCCGGCCACGATGCGTACGTCGTACGCCGTCATATCGGGCGACCGGCGCAGGCCGTACGCCGAGCAGAAGTCGGTCACGCCCAGTCGCAGCGCGAGTACGCGGTCGCGGTACTTGTCGACGGCGGTCGCGATCCCGGTGAGTGTCCGGGTCCTGGTCTCCAGGTGCAGCAGTTCGGGCGATTCGAGCACCGGCATCGCGTAGAGCGTCCGTCCGCAGCCGCTCTCCGCTTCCGCGAGCGCTTCCAGGAAGGCCGTCCCGCGCTCCTCGGTGAACTTGGGGAGTACGAATCCGGACAGCAGCCGGATCGACTCGCCCAGGCGCCTGACCAGGTCGGGTATCTGCTCTGGCTCACGGACGCGGATGAAGAGCAGCGGTGTGGCGACGTGCCGCTCGGCGAGGTCGGCGAACTGCCGGACCAGATTGGTCTCGGCGTCCTCGACCTCGGCGTCATGGATGGAATCCTCCAGGCAGAGCACCATGGAGACAACGCCGCGCCCGGCCTGCTTCAGCACGTCGTCGGCGAGCCGGGGCCGGGTGGCCGGGCTGTAGAGCGTGGCCCCGAGGGCGGCCGAGAGCAGCCGGGCGGGCGAGTCAGCGGTGAACTCGCACGGCTCCTGATGGAACAGAGCCTGTCGAGCAGCGGTCGGGATATGCCCGAAATGACGCATGTGAATCCCCCGTACTGCCAGAATGGCCCGTCGGTCAGGTGGCCGGTAATAGTACGTATGGGCGGGTGTCAAGAGTTCCCCCGATACATGAAATCCTGGTTACTCGTCCGCTTCTCGTCCATGGCCCGGACGGAGCGGATCTGGGCCCGCGTTGTCCCCGCGGGCGGCGGGAAGGCAGGATGGCAGCTATGACGCACGCGATGCTCAAGGGCTCGAACGTCCCCCTCGATGCCATGGCCGTACGAGCCGTGCTGCGCTGGTCCCCGGGCACCGGGGTCCCGGATGTGGACGCCTCCGCCCTGCTGCTCGGGCACGACGGCCGAGTCCGCTCCGACGAGGACTTCGTCTTCTACAACCAGCCGCGCCACCCCTCGGGGCTGGTGCGGCGGCTGCCCAAGAAACAGGTCGGGGACGAGCTGACCGACACCGTCGAGGCCAATCTCACGGCGCTCGACCCCTCGGTCGACCAGGTGGTGCTCGCGGCCTCCTCTGACGGTGCGAGCTTCCAGCATGTGACAGATCTGCGGATCCTGCTCTACGACGCGGCAGCGGCCGATGGCGAGCCGCTGGCCGCCTTCGATGTCCGGCCGGAGACCGGCGAGGAGACCGCGATCATCTGCGGCGAGCTGTACCGGCGCGGGGGCGGCTGGAAATTCCGCGCGGTGGGTCAGGGATATCCGACCGGTCTGGACGGTCTGGCCACCGCCTTCGGCATTCTGGTGGACGAGTCGGAAGAGGCCGTCGACGACCGGACGCCCGATGCCTCGGAAGGCGCCACCGTGGCCGCGGAGAGGCCGCTGCCGCCTCCCCCGCCCCTGCCTCCCACCCAGCCCGCGTACGGATACCCAGGGCCTCCTCTGCCGTCGGCCCAGCCGCAGTACGGCTATCCCCAGCCGGTGTCGTCCCCGCGGCCCGCGTACGGCTATCCGCAGCCGGCCGCGGCCGCCGCGCCCGCCCCCGATCCGAACTTCCGGCTGCCCCCCATGGGGCCGCAGTTCATCCGCCCGTAGAAGCCGGTACGGCCCCACGGGCGGGTACGGGTTCCGGGGCCGTCTCAGGTCTTCGTCTTGTAGCCACGCCCCCACTGGAGCCCCCAGCCGTACAGCCGGTCCAGCTCCGCCTGGAAGCCGTAGACGAACTTCACCTCTCGGCGCACGACCAGGTCGCCCTTGACGTTCTCCACCGAGAACACCGCGCAGGAGCGGGCCTGCGGCGCGTGCTCGTCGAGTTCGATCTCGATGCGCGGGCCATTGCTGGGGTACAGCGTCACATGCGCGCGCGTACGGTCGAAGGCGGGCGTCTGGTCGTAGATATAGACGAAGAACAGCAGTCGCTTGATCGACTCCCGGTGGTCGAGATTGACGTAGACGGTCTCGCCCGAGGCCGCGCCGAACCGGTCGTCGCCGCTGAGTTTGACGTACGGAGGCTCGTTCAGATCCCCCAGGAAGTTGCCCAGCGGCTGGACCACACCCTTGCTGCCGTCGGTCAGCTCGTACATACAGCCGAGGTCGAGGTCCACATTGACCATGCCCTGCGTATGGGCCTGCACCACCTCGGGCTTGAAGAGCTTGAGAGGGTTCGACAGCAGCCGCCCGCTCTGCCTGGAGCGTCCCTCGATATCGGAAGTGCGCATCTGCCAGGAGAGGTTCACCCGCAGATTGCCGGTGGCCGCGCCCTGTTTGGTGAGCGAGACCGTGGGCCTCCGCTTCGTCAGCTCGATGGAGTTGGACGCGGCGTTGCCCGAATCGAATTGCGTTGCCCTTTGTCCCTGCCACAGGTTGTCCCAGAAGGCCATGCCCACCCCACCCCTGTCGTCAACTCGCCAACCGCACATGGAAGAACGGGGCGGCCGGCAGGCTTGCGCCTCTCGGCCGCCCCGTTCAGAGCGTTCCCTGAATACCCTCCGCGTCACCCTCCGGAGGACCGGCTCACCAAAGGCTCACCGAAGCACCGGCTCAGACCTGGACCGCTGCCTTGTCGTCGTCGGGGTCCTTGTCGCCGCCTTCGGCCTCCAGCGCCCTGTTGCGGCGTACCGAGGACCAGAAGGAGGCGGCGATGAGAATCACGCCGATCAGACCGGTGATGATCTCGCTGATCGAGTGCTCGATGGTGATCAGCAGGATCGCGGCGAGCGCGCCGATCGCGTAGTGCGCGCCGTGCTCCAGATAGACGTAGTCGTCCAGCGTGCCCTCGCGGACCAGGTAGACCGTGAGCGAACGCACGTACATCGCGCCGATACCGAGCCCCAGCGCCATCCAGAAGATCTGGTTCGTGATGGCGAAGGCGCCGATGACACCGTCGAAGGAGAAGGACGCGTCCAGGACCTCCAGGTAGAGGAAGAGGAAGAACGCGGCCTTGCCGGCGAGACCGATCGCGGAGACCTGCTTGCCCTCGGCCTTGGCCTTCTCCTCCGCTTCGTGCTCCTGCTCCTCCTGCTCCTCAAGCCGGTTCTCGAAGTAGCCCGAGAGACCACCGACGACGAGGTACGTGACCAGACCGGCGACCCCGGCGAGCAGTACGGTGGCCGACTTGTCCTGGTAGCCGGTGCTGGTGTGCGCGTTGGTGGCGAAGGTCAGCGCGGTGACCAGCAGCACGATCAGCGCGACGCAGACCGACAGCATGTCGACCTTGCCGAGCTTGGCCAGCGGACGCTCCAGCCAGCCCAGCCACTTGATGTCCCGCTCCTCGAAGATGAAGTCGAGGAAGATCATCAGCAGGAACATACCGCCGAAGGCGGCGATGCCCGGGTGGGCGTCGGTGACCAGGGCCTCGTACCGCTCGGGGTTGTCCAGTGCGATCTGGACGGCCTCGATGGGCCCGACCTTGGCGCTGATGGCGACGATCACGACGGGGAAGACCAGTCGCATACCGAACACCGCGATGAGGATGCCGATGGTGAGGAAGATCTTCTGCCAGAAGGCGTTCATCTTCTTCAGGACCCCGGCGTTGACAACCGCGTTGTCGAACGACAGCGAGATCTCAAGGATGGACAGGATCAGTACGATCCCGAACGCCTCCCACCCCCACTGCCAGGCCGCGAAGGCTAGGCCGAGCGCCGTGATGGCGAACGACCAGCCGAAGGTTTTCAGGATCACTGGCTACCCCATCTGGTGATTAACGGGTTTTCCCCCGCGCAGCGCACTGCTTTACGAAACGTTGACCCCGAAGTCTAGAGCGATGCCTCGCAGCCCCGACGCGTACCCCTGCCCCACCGCCCTGAACTTCCACTCGGCGCCATAGCGGTAGAGCTCGCCGAAGATCATCGCGGTTTCGGTGGAGGCGTCCTCGCTGAGGTCGTAGCGGGCGAGCTCCTGACCGTCGGCCTGGTTGGCCACCCGGATGAAGGCGTTGCTGACCTGCCCGAACGTCTGACCGCGATTGTCGGCGTCGTGGATCGAGACAGGAAAGACGATCTTGTCGCAGTGGGCAGGCACCTTGGAGAGGTCGACCAGCAGGGATTCGTCGTCGCCGTCGCCCTCACCCGTCAGATTGTCACCGGTGTGTTCGACGGATCCGTCCGGACTGGTCAGATTGTTGTAGAAGATGAACCATTCATCGCCGAGCACTCGGCCCGACTGGCAGAGAAGCGCGCTGGCGTCGAGGTCGAAGTCGGCCCCGGTGGTGGAGCGCGCGTCCCAGCCGAGCCCTACCAACACCTGGGTGAGGTTGGGTGCGGCCTTGGAGAGGGAGACATTGCCTCCCTTGGCGAGTGTGACGCCCATGATGGTGAGTCCTCCCCGAGATGATGTGCTGACGTCCTGCGGGCAGGACGCGCCTGACGTTCTGCCCGTTCAAACCCTGTTCATGCGGCTCGTTCCCGTACCGATGCGCACCGGCCCCGTACCGGTCCGCGCACCGATCCGTACGCGTATCCGATCCCTGTGCGTGTCCGATCCATATCCGGTACGTACGGGTGCGAGACGCGTACGGCGCCGCACTGGGGCGTGCGGCGCCGTGCTCGAAGATACCCAGGCTCCGTCCGGTGGGGACAGGGCCCGGCAGTTCAGACGTTGACGCCGAAGTCCTGCGCGATACCGCGCAGACCCGAGGCGTACCCCTGACCGATGGCGCGGAACTTCCACTCCGCGCCATTGCGGTACAGCTCGCCGAAGACCATGGCGGTCTCCGTCGAGGCGTCCTCGCTCAGGTCGTACCGGGCGAGTTCATTGTTGTCGGCCTGGTTGACCACGCGGATGAACGCGTTGCGCACCTGACCGAAGGACTGCTGGCGGCTCTCCGCCTCGTAGATCGAGACGGGGAATACGATCTTCTCCACATCGGCGGGGACCGCGGCCAGATTGACCTTGATCGCCTCGTCGTCGCCCTCGCCCTCACCGGTGAGGTTGTCCCCGGTGTGCTCGACGGACCCGTCGGGGCTCTTGAGGTTGTTGAAGAAGATGAAGTTCCCGTCGACGGCGACCTTGCCCTCGGCGTTCGTCAGCAGGGCGCTGGCGTCGAGGTCGAAGTCACTGCCGGTGGTCGTACGGACGTCCCAGCCCAGACCCACGGTGACCGCGGTCAGGTTGGGCGCGGCCTTGGTCAGCGAGACGTTTCCGCCCTTGCTGAGGCTGACTCCCACGAGTCCTCCCTTTGGTTTCTCGGGGCCGGCGGCCCGGCTCGGCGGCTGCTGCCGCGGGTCGCGCGTCCCCTGAGGCGTTGGCATCGGATCAACGACTGGATCCTAGTGACCGGTTCCCCGTTGCTGTGCGATTTCGGGGGACCGGTCCGGATTTCAAGGACCGACCGGAGCCCGGCCGGTCGGGGCCGGCGCGATCGACCGGTCGGAGCCGGCGCGACCCGTCAGAGCGCGGCGAGCGCCTTGACGTACTCGTCGAGGTCCCTGGCGTCCGGCAGGCCATTGACGACCGTCCAGCGCACGATGCCGTCCTTGTCGATGATGAAGGTCCCGCGCACCGCGCACCCCTTCTCCTCGTCGAAGACGCCGTACGCGCGCGAGACCGCGCCGTGCGGCCAGAAGTCCGACAGCAGCGGGTACTCCAGGCCCTCCTGCTCGCCGAAGACGCGCAGGGTGTGGATGGAGTCGTTCGAGACGGCGAGCAGCTGGGTGTCCTCGTTGACGAACGAGGGAAGCTCGTCGCGCAGGGCGCACAGTTCACCGGTGCAGACACCGGTGAAGGCGAAGGGGTAGAAGAGCAGCACCACGTTCTTCCCGCCGTCCGCACCGTCCTCGGACCGGCGGAAGTCGGACAGTCGCACGGTCCGCCCGTGGTTGTCCTTCAGTTCGAAGTCCGGGGCGGGGGCGCCGACCTCGATCGCCATGGATGCACGTCCTTTCAAGGGCTGTGGCTCTGACTGTCTCCCGACCACCCTACGCACAGGGCCCCCGCCGATCGGAGTCGGCGGGGGCCCTCAAGGCCGCTTGCTGTCGGCTGCTGCGTCTCGCGCGCTCGGCGCTCGGGTCAGCGCTTGGCCCTCGCCGCCTTGGGGGTGACGAGACGGCCGCCGGTCCAGTCCTTGCCGGCGCTCACGCTCTTGGTCTGGGACAGGCCCGAGGTCTGGGCCGCCTCGCTGATGTCGCTCGGTTCGACGTAGCCGTCACGGCCGGTCTTGGGCGTCAGCAGCCAGACCACTCCGCCGTCTTCGATCAAACCGATGGCGTCCACCAGCGCGTCCGTAAGGTCGCCGTCCTCGTCACGGAACCACAGGACGACGGCGTCGGCCACGTCGTCGTAGTCCTCGTCGACAAGGTCCTGGCCGATGACGGCCTCGATGGACTCGCGGAGCTCCTGGTCGACGTCGTCGTCGTAGCCGAGCTCCTGGACCACCTGTCCGGGTTCGAACCCAAGCCGTGCGGCGAGGTTGGTTCGTTCCTCCGCGTGGTCCGCGGTCGCGCTCACGGATTGCCTCCTGATCATGTTTCGGATAAATGCTTCGGCCGCGCGTACGCGGGGCATTGGCCATTGTCCACACGGGCGGGGCGGATCGCGCAAGTACCCGGCCGCCGAGACCGCCGAAACGGTGACGTTCCGGGCTCCTTCGTCGCATCTCCTGTCACTTCGACCTCGCACCCTGTGACACAGGCCGTACGTTTTCTCATCCTCTGCCATGTTATGCCGCTTCGGTACGTCAATCAGGTCCGAACGACCGAACGAAACGCATGGACGGAGTGGGCGTAAGGTTGCGATTTGACCGGTGCGGGAGCCGGACTCGAACGCGGTATTTTCCGCGGAGTATGGGTTACCCCTCGGTAGAGATGACGTTTCAGCCGCCGCGGTACACGATGGAGGCGGCGTACGTGCCCGTGCCCCGGGGGGCTCCGGTGAGACACCCCGGATCCCGGGCCCGCGTAGCAGCAGTAACCCGACGGCGTGCACCGCAACGATCGCGTGCAGGGCACGATACGACCCAAACAGCGAAGGAAAAGCGTGGCTTCCGGATCCGATCGCAACCCGATCATCATTGGCGGCCTTCCCAGCCAGGTCCCGGACTTCGACCCCGAAGAGACACAGGAGTGGCTCGACTCGCTCGACGCCGCTGTCGACGAGCGAGGCCGTGAGCGCGCCCGTTATCTGATGCTCCGACTGATCGAGCGCGCACGCGAGAAGCGTGTGGCTGTGCCGGAGATGCGCAGCTCGGACTATGTCAACACCATCGCCACCAAGGACGAGCCGTTCTTCCCCGGCAACGAGGAGATCGAGCGCAAGATCCTCAACGCGACCCGCTGGAACGCGGCGGTGATGGTGTCGCGCGCGCAACGTCCGGGGATCGGTGTCGGCGGCCATATCGCCACCTTCGCCTCCTCCGCCTCCCTCTACGACGTGGGCTTCAACCACTTCTTCCGGGGCAAGGACGGTGGCGACGGCGGCGACCAGATCTTCTTCCAGGGCCATGCCTCCCCCGGTATCTACGCCCGCGCCTTCCTGCTGGACCGGCTCGACGAGACGCAGCTCGACGCGTTCCGCCAGGAGAAGTCGAAGGCCCCTTACGGACTGTCCAGCTATCCGCACCCACGGCTGATGCCGGACTTCTGGGAGTTCCCGACCGTCTCGATGGGCCTCGGCCCGCTCGGCGCGATCTACCAGGCCCGGATGAACCGCTATATGGAGGCGCGCGGCATCGCCGACACCTCCGCCTCGCATGTCTGGGCGTACCTCGGCGACGGGGAGATGGACGAGCCCGAGTCGTTGGGCCAGCTGTCCATCGCCGCCCGTGAGGGCCTGGACAATCTGACCTTCGTCGTGAACTGCAATCTCCAGCGTCTCGACGGCCCGGTGCGCGGCAATGGCAAGATCATCCAGGAGCTGGAGTCACAGTTCCGCGGGGCCGGCTGGAATGTCATCAAGCTGGTCTGGGACCGCTCCTGGGACCCGCTGCTCGCCCAGGACAGGGACGGCGTGCTGGTCAACCGGCTGAACACCACGCCGGACGGGCAATTCCAGACGTACGCCACCGAGACCGGCGCGTATATCCGTGAACACTTCTTCGGCGACGACCAGCGGCTGCGCGCCATGGTCGAGAACATGACCGACGACCAGATCCTGCATCTGGGGCGCGGCGGTCACGACCACAGGAAGGTCTACGCGGCGTACGCGGCGGCCAAGGCCCACAAGGGCCAGCCGACCGTGATCCTGGCCCAGACCGTCAAGGGCTGGACGCTGGGGCCGAACTTCGAGGGCCGCAACGCGACCCACCAGATGAAGAAGCTGACGGTCTCGGATCTGAAGGGCTTCCGCGACCGGCTGCATCTGCCGATCACGGACAGGGAGCTGGAGGACGGCGCGCCGCCGTACTACCACCCCGGCCGGCACTCGGAAGAGATCCAGTACATGCACGACCGCCGTAAGTCGCTGGGCGGGTACGTACCGACCCGGGTCGTACGGGCGAAGCCGCTGAATCTGCCCGGGGACAAGACCTACGCGTCGGTGAAGAAGGGCTCGGGCACGCAGTCGATCGCCACCACGATGGCGTTCGTCCGGCTGCTCAAGGACCTGATGCGGGACAAGGAGATCGGCAGGCGCTTCGTGCTGATCGCCCCGGACGAGTACCGCACGTTCGGTATGGACTCGTTCTTCCCGAGCGCCAAGATCTACAACCCGCTGGGCCAGCAGTACGAGTCGGTGGACCGTGAGCTGCTGCTCGCGTACAAGGAGTCACCGACCGGCCAGATGCTGCACGACGGCATCTCCGAGGCTGGCTGTACGGCCTCGCTCATCGCGGCCGGCTCGGCGTACGCCACCCATGGCGAGCCGCTGATCCCGGTCTATGTCTTCTACTCGATGTTCGGTTTCCAGCGCACCGGCGATCAGTTCTGGCAGATGGCCGACCAGCTCGCGCGTGGGTTCGTACTGGGTGCGACCGCCGGACGTACGACTCTGACCGGTGAGGGGCTTCAGCACGCGGACGGCCATTCGCATCTGCTGGCCTCGACCAACCCGGGCTGCGTCGCGTACGACCCGGCCTACGGCTTCGAGATCGCGCATATCGTCCAGGACGGTCTGCGCCGGATGTACGGCCCCGACAGCGAGGACATCTTCTACTACCTCACCGTCTACAACGAGCCGATCCAGCACCCCGCCGAGCCCGCCGATGTGGACGTGGAGGGCATCCTCAAGGGGATCCACCGCTACCGGCGCGGCGAGCACGGCTCGATCCCGGCGCAGATCATGGCGTCCGGCGTGGCCGTGCCCTGGGCGCTGGAGGCACAGCGGATCCTCGCCGAGGAGTGGAACGTACGGGCCGATGTCTGGTCGGCGACGTCCTGGAACGAGCTGCGCCGTGAGGCCGTCGAGGTGGAGCGGCACAATCTGCTGCACCCGGAGGAGGACCAGCGCGTTCCGTATGTGACCCGGAAGCTGTCAGGCGCCGAGGGACCGTTCGTGGCGGTCTCCGACTGGATGCGCTCGGTACCGGACCAGATCTCGCGCTGGGTGCCCGGCACCTACCAGTCGCTGGGCGCGGACGGCTTCGGCTTCGCCGACACGCGCGGCGCGGCCCGTCGCTTCTTCCACATCGACGCGCAGTCGATCGTGCTCAGCGTGCTCACCGAGCTGGCCAAGGAGGGCAAGGTCGACCGTTCGGTGCTGAAGCAGGCGGTGGACCGCTACCAGCTGCTGGACGCTTCGGCGGCCGACCCGGGCGCGGCCGGCGGCGACGCCTGACGGCTCACCGCGCGTGAGACGGGAGGAGGGCGGCGGGACCCACGGGTTCCGCCGCCCTCCTGCTTCTCGCGGTCCGGCTTCTCGCAGCTCGGCCTCTCGCGGTCCGGTCAGCGTTCCCAGATCTTGAACGCCCGTACCCGGTACGGCGACTGGGGCACCCAACTGCCCTTGCCCGGATACGTCTCGAACTCCCCCGTCTCCGCGCACTCGGCGGACTGATAGGTGGTCACATTCCGCCCCGTGCGGTTGGCCAGCGACTGCGCGCTGGTGCCCGCAGGAAGCGGCACACAGCTGTCGATATCGGTGGCCGACAGCTCGTGCGTCTGCCGCGCGCCCCGGAAGTCCTCCTTCTGCCAGAGGCACAACTCGCCGGTGGCGCACTCCCCGAGGCGCGGCGGCGCCGCTTCCGCGATGGTCGCCGGCAGCAGGGCCGCGACGGCCAGCGCCCCGACGGACATGGCTGTGACTGTGGTCTTGCGCATATGAATCGGTCCCCGTGTGTGGTGCGAAATCGGTCAACCGCACTCTGACCCGCGTCACTTGGCCTCGGGAAGAGGACACGGCGGCCTCCACCCGGATAGGCGACAGCCCCGCCGGAACCTTCCGGCGGGGCTGTCGCGGGCGCTGAGTTGACGTCAGGTCAGCCAGGAGCTGACGTCAGATGTGCACCCCTCCGCCCGCGGCGTCCGCGTTGCTGCCGCGCTTCGTCAGCAGGGCGACGAAGACCGCCACGACCGCGACACCGGCCGCGACGAGACAGGCCAGGCCCATGCCCGACATGAAGGTTTCGTGGGCGATGTCCGTGATCTTCCCGGCGATCGCGGCGGGGGTGTCCGGCGGCACCGGAGCCACCCCGACCTGGACCGCCTCGGCGGCCTGGTCGGCCTGCTCGGGGCTGAGCGGCGGCAGACCGGCCGCGGTCCAGTTGCCCGGCAGGTCGTTGGAGACCCTGGAGGCCATGACGGCGCCGAGTACGGCCGTACCGAGGCTGCCGCCGATCTGCATGGCGGACTGCTGGATCCCGCCGGCCACACCGGACAGCTCCATCGGGGCGTTGCCCACGATGACCTCGGTCGCGCCGACCATGACCGGAGCCAGGCCGAGGCCGAGCATCGCGAACCAGATCGACATGGTGAAGCTGTCGGTACCGGTCTCCAGGGTGGACATGCCGAACATGGCGGCGGCGGTCAGCGCCATACCGCCGGCCAGCGGGATCCGCGGCCCCACCTTGGTGATCAGGACGCCGGCGAGGGGCGAGCCGACGATCATCATGCCGGTGAGCGGCAGCAGATGGAGACCGCTGTCGATCGGGCTCATGCCGTGCACGTTCTGGAGATAGAAGGTGACGAAGAAGAGGCCGCCCAGGAAGGCGATGGCCATCAGCGCCATCAGCACCACACCGGCGGCGAGCGGTACGGAGCGGAAGAGCGCCAGCGGTACGAGCGGCTCCTTGACCTTCGTCTCCCAGACGGCGAAGAGCACGAAGGAGAGCACGGCCGCGCCGATGAAGAGCCAGGTCTTGCCGTCGCCCCAGCCCCAGGCCGGCGCCTTGATGATCGCCCAGACCAGACAGAACATGGCGCCGGAGAGCAGCACGATGCCGAGGATGTCGAAGGACCTCGGGACGTTCGCCGCCCGGTGGTCCCGCAGGATCAGCCCGCCGAGGATCAGCGCGATCACACCGACCGGCACATTGATGAAGAAGACCGACTGCCAGCTGACGTGCTCGACCAGCACGCCGCCCAGGATCGGGCCGCCCGCGGTGGAGGCACCGATGACCATGCCCCAGATACCGATGGCCATATTGAGCTTCTCGGCGGGGAAGGTGGCGCGCAGCAGACCGAGCGCGGCCGGCATCAGCAGGGCGCCGAAGAGCCCTTGGAGCACCCGGAAGACGATCACGAGGGAGATGCTGTCGGACAGCCCGATGGCCCCCGAGGCGGCGGCGAAGCCGATGACGCCTATGAGGAAGGTCTGCCGGTGGCCGAACCGGTCACCGAGCTTGCCCGCGGTGATCAGCGCCACGGCGAGCGCGAGGAAGTAGCCGTTGGTGATCCACTGCACATCGGCGAAAGTGGCGCCGAGGTCCTTTTGAATGGCAGGGTTCGCGATCGCGACAATGGTGCCGTCGAGGGCCACCATCATGACGCCGATCGCCACGGAGAACAGCGTGAGCCAGGGGTGGCCGCGCAGCCCCTGGGAAGGCGTCGGCTCCGGGGATTCCGGCGATCGTGGCACCTTGTCGACAGTGGTCTGACTAGTCATACCGCGAACGTTAGTGTCAGTCACTGACAGTTGACAAACCATTTCTTAAGGAAGTAACTGTCACGTGGCTCACAGCTAGACTGAATTACATAAAGTAGTTAAAAGCGGTGGAATGAGGACATTGCGTTGACCCCCGGGCAGAACACGACCACCGGGTTGCGCGCCCGCAAGAAGCGCCGAACCCGAGACGCACTGCTGCGTGTGGCCCTCGAACTGTTCACCACCCAGGGGTACGAACAGACCACCGTCGATGAGATCACGGACGCCGTAGAGGTGTCCCAGCGCACCTTCTTCCGCTATTTCGCCAGCAAGGAGGAGGCCGCCTTCGCCGTCGTGGACATGGTCGAGAGCAAGTTCGTCGACTCGCTGCGGGCCCGGCCTCCGGGGGAAACCCCGTTCGAGGCGATGCGCAACGCCATCGAGTCGGCCTGGGACTCCGTCAGCGAAGCGCTGGCGCATGACGCCGTGGTCCCGGTCGAGCTCTATATGCGGACGTATCTGCTGATCGAGTCGACTCCGGCCCTGATCGCCGTCCATCTGCGGCGCACCGCGGAGCTGGAGGAGGGGATCGCCCAACTCATCGCGGACCGCGAGGGCCTGGACGTGAACACCGATCCACGGCCGCGGGTCGCCGTCGCCTCGTTCACCGGCGTCATGCGGGTGACCGGCCAGATCTGGGGGCGCGGCCGGAACGCGAGCGTGGAGGCGCTCCAGGAGGTCACCAGGGTCTATCTCGACCAACTGGGCCCCGCGCTCGCGGGAAACTGGCGGACGCCGGCGCCCGACGCGGAACACGGACCCGCCTGATGACAGCTCCGCGACGCGCCGGAGCGTAGACACCGCCCGCGCGTTCAGTGCGGTTAACCTCGGTCCAATCCTCTTTGGCGCGTGATCTGACTCACCCTCGTCACGAGGGTCCCCGCGCTCGTCCTAGGCTGAGCGGTAGTGACTTCCTTCGACTCCTCACCCACCCTCAACGCATGGCGCGCCCTCCTCGCTCTCGCCGTGGTGTTCGTGATGCTGACATCCACCGGCTGGACGGCCGTGGCGAACCGGCGCGGTCCCGGCGAACCCCTGAAGCTCGCCCTCAGCGCGTGGGAGAGGGGCCGGATAGGCGTCCGTCACCTGCCGAGCCCCGACGCGTCGCCGAAGCGTCTCGCCGCCTTCTTCGCCTCCCTCACCCGGGGACAGCAGGAACGGCTGGCCGCCACGTACCCACTGGTCGTGGGCAATCTCAACGGCGCCCCGGTCACCCTCCGCTATCGCGCCAACCGGCTGGCCCTGGCGCAGGCGCGGGCGGTGGAGGAGCGCCGTATGCGCGACACCAGACTGTCGGACGACGGCCGTCACCAAGCGGGCCGCCGGATGGACCGGTACGAGTCGATGCTCAACGGCGACCGGCAGATCCTCGCGTTCGACCCGTCGGGCAAGGGGCGCCTGGCCGAGGTCCTCGGCGACCTCGACCGCGCCGAGCGCGTCTCCGTCGTCGTCCCCGGGGTCGACACCAACGTGCTGACATTCGAGCGGACCAGCCGCTGGTACAGCGCGCCGGCGGGCATGGCCGAGTCGCTGTACTCCGCCGAGCGGGCCGCCGACGCCGACACCCGTACCGCCGTCATCGCCTGGGCCGACTACACCGCGCCCTCCGGTCTCGGTGTGGACGCGGCGATCGGCAAGCTCGCGGAGGACGGTGCCGTACGGCTCGCCGCGCTGACCACCGCGCTGCCGGGGACGTCACGGGTCTCGCTGTTCTGCCACAGCTACGGCTCCGTCGTATGCGGCGTCGCCGCGCACGCGCTGCCGCGCAGGGTCACGGACGTGGCGGTCGCGGGCAGCCCGGGCATGCGGGTCGAGAACGCCGGGCAACTGCGCACGGACGCGAATGTGTGGGCCATGCGGGACCGTGACGACTGGATCCAGGACGTCCCCTACATGGCGGTCGGCGGCCTCGGCCACGGCGCCGATCCGGTGGCCAGGGGCTTCGGGGCGCGGGTGATCTCGGCACGCGGGGCGATCGGTCACGCCGGCTACTTCCAGCCGGGTACGGAGAGCCTCGACAACTTCGCGGACATCGGGGTGGGTTCCTACCCCGAGGTGAGCTGCGCGGACGGCGGCGACACCTGTCGCGGCGGCATCCCCGACGCCGACTGAGAACCGGGGCCGGCGGTGTCGCGGAGGCGGGCGGCCAAAGCTGACGCGCGTAGAATTCCCGCGCTGCGACAGGCGACGCACGGGCGCCCGCCGCCTACGATGAAGCACATGGGTGATGTGCTTCAGGGGATTCATGCCACCTGGGAGTTCGAAGGCGACTCCGTGCTCATCCGCTTCGAACGGGGGATCCGGACGCCGAAGCTCTTTCAGGCGCTGGGCGAACGCCGTATCCCGCACGAGGCGTTGTCATCGGTGACGCTCACTCCCGGCAGACGCGGGACGGTGGTGCTGCACGCCGTGCCGAGAGCCGGCGCCGACCCTCTCACGGAAGCGGCGGCCGGGCAGCTCAGGGCGAGCGGCGATCCGTACCGGCTGGTGCTGCCTGCCGAGCGCGAGACCCTCGCGGAGTACTACGCCGACGAGTTGCGCGCCGCGCTCGCCCGGGTCAGGGGGACCGGGGCCGGGGGCATACGGGACGAGCAGGAGCCCGCCGAGCGCTATCTGGTGACCGCACCGGAGCCGCCGCTCCAGTTCAAGGCGTACGACGCCAAGGCGTCCTTCGACGGTGACCGGGTGTCCTTCCGCTGGTTCTGGACGGGTGCCTCCTCCGCCAAATGGAAGGCGGGCGACCAGAGCCTCCCGGTCGGCGAGCTCCAGGGCGTCGAGTGGCGCTCCCCCGAACTCTTCAACGGCTATCTGCGGCTGCTCCGGCGCGAGGGTCCCGGCCCGGCGCGGGAGCAGCCCGCTCCGGCGGACCACGATCCGGCGGCCGTCGTCTTCGGGCTGGGCTACGGACCGGTGCATGAGTCGCTGCCGTTCGCGGCGGCGGTGCTGGAGGCGGTCCAGGGCGCCGCGACGGGCCGCGCCGCCGTCCCGGTCCACGCCGTGGTCCCCGCCCACCGCGATCCGGCCGAGGTGGCGGAGCGGATCCGGCACCTCGGCGAGCTGCACAGCGCGGGTCTGGTGACGGACGACGAGTTCAGCGCGAAGAAGGCGGAGCTGCTGGCGGAGCTCTGACCTACCCCGGTTCCCGGGCCCTGACGTCATACCGTGGTACGACGTCAGGACCGATTCCTCGGTATGACGCCGGATCGCGCGGTGCTGCCTAGGCTGAGCAGGTCATGAGTACCCCACCGTCGCCGCCTCCGCGGCCGTCCGCACCGCCCCGGCCCCCGTCGCCGCCCCGGCCGTCGTCGCCGCCCTCGCCACCGCGCACCGCCCTGTGGCGTGACACGGCGCGCGCGCTCTTCGGCGCGCTGCGTACGCCGGCGCTGTCCACCGAGCCGCTGTTCGCGCGGGCGCCCAAGCAATGGCAGCGGTTCGCGCCGTATGTGGTGCTCTTCGGCTTCGCCGTGAGCCTGCTGCCGACCACCACCACGGTCCTCGTACAGGACTACCGGCTGGGCGGCGGCTGGGCGGGGGCGCTGGCCACCGCGCAGGCCGCTCCCCTGCTGCTCGCGGTGAGCCGGCCGCTCCAGGCCTGGTGGATCATCTTCACCGCCGATGTCCTGGGCGCGATCCTGCTCCAGAGCGCGGACGGTGTCGTGGGCCGGGCCTGGCCGTGGACCCCCATGGTGATCGTCGGCTATCTGGTGCTGATGATCTGTCTGGGGCTGCGCGAATCGCGCCGTACCCTGCTCGCGGTCTGGCTGGCGACCGGTGCGGCCGGGTTCTTCTTCGAGCTGATCTCGCAGGATCGCAGCGACGGCAGCCATCTGCTGCTGTTCGTCCTGAGCGGCGTCGTCCTCGTCGTGACGGCGGCGCTGCGCGAACGGGGCGACGCGCAGCGCAGACTGGTGGAGCAGGAGACCATCAGCGAGGCCGAGCGCTCCCGGCGCACCCTGCTGGAGGAGCGCGCCCGTATCGCGCGCGAGCTGCACGATGTGGTGGCCCACCATATGTCGGTGATCACGGTCCAGGCGGACTCGGCGCCGTACCGGATCGACGGCCTGCCGGACTCCGCGCGCGAGGAGTTCTCCACCATCGCGGCGAGCGCGCGGGAGTCCCTGACGGAGATGCGGCGGCTGCTCACGGTGCTCCGCAGCGACGGCACGGAGAGCGAGCGCACCCCGCAGCCGGGCCTCGACCGGGTGCAGCAGCTGGTGGAGGCGACGGTACGGGCGGGGGTACCGGCCGAGGTGTCGCTCCCCGCCGAGCTGGGGCCCGTCCCGCCGGCCGTGGATCTGTCCGCGTACCGGATCGTGCAGGAGGCGCTGGCCAATGTGGTGCGGCACGCGTCCGGCGCGCCGACCCGGGTCTCGGTGGTCTCCGACGGCGACTGGCTGACCGTCCTGATCGTCAACGGCCCGGGCGCCGAGCACACTTCACCGCTGGAGACGAGCGGAACGGGCCACGGCCTGATCGGTATGCGTGAGCGCGTACGGTTGACCGGCGGCACGCTCGACACCGGACCGCTGCCGGACGGTGGCTTCCGGGTCGCCGCGCGGCTCCCGCTGACCGACACCGGCTTCACCGACTTCACCGGCCCGGCCCCGAAGGACGCTCCTTGACCATCCGCGTGATCATCGTCGACGACCAGGCCATGGTGCGCGCGGGGTTCGCCGCTCTGCTGTCGGCGCAAGCAGATATCGATGTGGTGGGTGAGGCGCCCGACGGCCGCCAGGGCATCGAGGTGAGCCGCTCCGCCCACCCGGATGTGGTCCTGATGGATGTCCGGATGCCGGAGATGGACGGACTCGCCGCCGCCCGCGAGCTGTTGAACCCGCCGGTGGGGGTGGTGCATCTGCCGAAGGTGCTGATGCTGACCACCTTCGACGTCGACGACTATGTCTACGAGGCGCTGCGCGCCGGGGCGTCGGGCTTCCTGCTCAAGGACGCGCCCCCGGCCGATCTCATCGCGGCGGTACGGATCGTCGCGTCCGGTGAGGCGCTCCTCGCGCCGTCCGTGACCCGGCGGCTGATCGCGGACTTCGCCCAGCAGCGCCCCGCCCGAGGCCGCAAGGACCCCTCGCTGCGGCTGCGCGGCCTCACGCCCCGGGAGACCGAGGTGCTCGAACTGATCGCCCGGGGACTGTCCAACCAGGAGATCGCCGACCATCTCGTGGTCGCCGAGCAGACGGTGAAGACCCATATCGGCCGTGTCCTGTCCAAGCTCGCGCTGCGCGACCGCGCGCAAGCGGTGATCTTCGCGTACGAGTCGGGTCTGATCACCCCGGGCGACGCCCCCGCCTGAACCCGCCTGACCGCCTGACCCGCCTGACCCGCCTGCCACCTCCGGACGCCCCCTCCGGACACCCGCCCCGGACACCCGCCCCGGGCCCCTCGTACGGCACAGCCGCGCACCCGCACGGACCGGTACCCCCACTACCCCGGTATGACACGGCAGTTGGCTCCCCGGTGTGACGTCCGTCCGGACACCCTCTTCCTACCTTCCTCCTCGCCACCACAGGGACGAGCGGGAAGAAGGAGACGGGAATGCGCCGCTTCAGGAGGGCCTTGGTCGCCGCCGCACTGGCGACGACCATGGTCGGGGGAACAGCGGGCTGGGCCTCCGGCACCAGTCAACGGGCGGTCACGGGACCGCCCGTGGGAAGCGCCGCCTGGCGCGCCGACGACTCGCTCGGCCGGGCACTGCCCGACCCGGCGAGCGCCACGCCCGGCCAAGTGGCCCGCTTCTTCGCCACACTGACACCCGGTCAGAGTCAGCGGCTGGTCCGCCGCCATCCGCTCGTCGTCGGCAATCTCGACGGTGCGCCGGTCGCCCTGCGGTACGAGGCCAACTCCCGCGCGGTACAGGCCGAGCACGACCCCCGGTACGCGCGCCTCGCGGAGCCCGGCCGGCAGATCCTCGCCTTCGACCCGCGCGGCCGGGGCCAGGTCGCCGAGGTGTACGGGGATCTGGCGACCGCACGCCATGTGTCCGTCGTCGTACCGGGTGCGGACATCGACGCGGCGACCTTCGACCGTAGGAAGGATCCGTACGGAACGCCCGCCGGCATGGCCGCGGCGCTGCGGGCCGCGACGGACGGCCGTACCGCCGTGATCGCGTGGGCCGGTTACACCACCCCCGTCGGGATCGGTCTCGACGTGGCCACCGGTGATCTCGCCGAGGCGGGGGCCGGCCGTCTTGCCCGGTTCACCCAGGGGCTCACCGCGACCGGGGTCGGCAAGCCGGTGCTGTTCTGCCACAGCTACGGCGCCGTGGTGTGCGGACTCGCCGCCTCCGGGACACCCGCCACCGACATCGTGGTGCTCGGCGCCCCTGGAATGCGGGCCGGACACAGGGCAGACCTCCATACCGACGCGCGGGTCTGGGCCGCCAAGGATCCCTCCGACTGGATCTCCAAGGTCCCCCATGTCGAGATCGCGGGCCTGGGCCATGGCCAGGACCCGGCCGCCCCGTCCTTCGGCGCCCGCCGGGTGCCCGCCGACCTGGCCGAGGGCCACACCGGCTACTTCGTCCCCGGCACGGACTCGCTGCGCGCCTTCGCCGCCATCGCCCAGGGCCGGATCACGCAGCGGGACATCACGCGGGGGGTCACCGCACCGCAGGACATCACACCGGAGGACATCACTCGGGGAGAGGGACGATGACGATGCTCGCGACCACGATCGAGAAGATCGAGGCAGGGACCCCCGCCCACCGCGACCGCGCGATCGACGGGCTGCGCGCCCTCGCGCTGCTCGCCGTACCCACCGGGCACTGGCTGCTCGGCGGTTTCACCCTGGACCCGGACGGCGCGCTGCACAACGCCAGCCCGCTCGCCACCTTCGGCGGCTTCGCGCCGGTGAGCTGGGTGCTCCAGATGCTGGGCATCTTCTTCCTGGTCGGCGGATACGCCTCCGTACTCTCGTACCGCAGGCGGAAGTCCACCACCGCCGCCTGGCTCCGGCAGCGCGTGGCGCGGCTCGGCAGGCCCGTCCTCGGAGTGACGGCCGTGTGGGCGGCGGCGATGCCCCTGCTGTACATGCTCGGCGTGCCGGAAACCACGTTGCGCACCGGATCGACGCTGGTGATCCAGCCTCTGTGGTTCGTAGGGGTCTATACGGTGGTCACCGCACTGACCCCGTACTGTGTGCGCGCCGCACACAAACTGGGCGGCTGGGCCGCCGCTCCCCTGCTGGTGTCGGTCGCCGTCGTGGACTTCCTGCGCTACGGCCCCTATGCGGACACCATGCCCTCCTGGCTGAGCATGGTGAACATCCTGCCCGGCTGGCTCTTCGCCTATCAGCTCGGAGTCTCCTGGGGCGAGGGCCGGATCGGCCGACGCGGGGCGCGTGTCCTGCTCATCGGCGGCACCCTGCTCTTCGCCGCGCTGCTGGTCGTCTTCCACTACCCGGCGTCGATGGTCGGCGTGCCCGGCGAAGCCCGTACCAACTCGCATCCGCCGTCCCTGCTGGTGCTCGCACTCGCCGCCGCGCAGAGCGGTGCGGCGATCCTGCTGCGCGACCGGATCGGGCGGCTGCTGAGCAGGCCCGCGCTCTGGGCGCCGGTCGTCGTCATCAATCTGTGCGCGATGACGATCCTGTGCTGGCACCAGACGGCGATGCTCACCGCCGCCGTGCCCGCGTCCTTCCTCGGGCCGGTGGCCGGCCTGACGACCTCGCCCGACTCCCTCGGCTGGATCGTGACGCGGCTGACCTGGATGCCGCTCTTCGCGACGCTGCTCGTCCTCATCGGGTGGTACGCGCGCCGCTTCGACGCCCCGTGGGAGACCGGGACGCGCGCGTCGAAGGCCCGCCGCGCGGCAGCGGGGCTGCTGGCGGCGGGCTTCGCGGTCTTCGCCCTGGGGCTGGCGTGAGCGCCGCTCCCGGGCGGGGACGCCGAACCGCTCAGCTGCTACTCGTGCTACTCGCGGCCGGCCGAGGTGAACGACATATCGGTGTACCGGCCGCCGGCCACCTGGCCCGCGATCGGCTCCAGCAGCCGCAGCTCGCTCTCGGTGAGGATGAGCCGTGTCGCGGCGGTGTTCTCCTCGATCCGGCCGCGCGTGCGGGTCCCCGGGATCGGTACGACGGCCAGCCTGTGCACCGCCGCCCGCTGCTGCACCCAGGCCAGCGCGACCTGCCCCAGGGTGGCGTTCCTGCCCTCGGCGATCTTGCGTACCGGATCGAGCAGCGCGGCGTTCGCGGCGGCGTTGTCACCGGTGAAACGGGGCTGCTGGCGACGGAAGTCGTCGGCGCCCAGCTCCTGGTCGGCGTGGACGAACGCACCGGTCAGAAAGCCCCGGCCGAGCGGGGAGTACGGCACGACCGCGACGCCCAGTTCGGCGGCGGCCGGTGCGGCGCTCGTCTCGACGTCACGGCTGAACAGCGACCACTCCGACTGGAGGGCGGCGATCGGGTGCACGGCCCCCGCGGCCCGCAGCTCACGGCCGGTGACCTCGCTCAGCCCGAGGTGGCCGACCTTGCCCTCGCGCACCAGCTCGGCCATCGTGCCGACCGTCTCCTCGATGGGGACGTTCACATCGCGCCGGTGCATGTAGTAGAGGTCGATGTGGTCGACGCCGAGACGCTTCAGACTCCCCTCGACGCACTGACGGATATAGGGGGCGTCATTGCGGATCGTCCGCTTGGTCGGGTCGGCCGGGTCGACGCCCAGGGCGAACTTGGTGGCGAGGACGATCTCGTCGCGGTGTGCCCGGACGAACGGGGCGATGAACCTCTCGTTCTCCCCCGCTCCGTAGACATCCGCCGTGTCGTACAGCGTCACGCCCAGTTCCAGGGCGCGTTCCAGGGTGGCCCGTGCCTCGTCGACGTCCGTCGGCCCGTAGGACTGGCTCATTCCCATGCAGCCGAGCCCCTGGACACCGACCTCCGGCCCGTCGGCGCCGAGCCGCACCTTCTCGATCCTGCTGTCGCTCATCGGGGTTCAGACCCTCTCCGACGCCTTGCGGGCGCCCGCGTAGAAGCTGATCTTGTAGTCGAGTACGGCGACAGTGTCCTGTAGCTCGGCGATCCGCCGATGGACATCACCGCGTGTCCGCTCCAGCAGCTGCTGCCGTTCCTCGAACGTGTCCTCACCCATCCTGATCAGCTCCGCGTACCGGACCATGTCCGCCACGGGCATGCCGGTGAGCCGCAGCTTCCCCACGAAGGCGAGCCAGTCCAGGTCCTGGTTGCTGAAGCGGCGCTGGCCGGTGTGCGACCGGTCCACATGCGGCATGAGACCGATCCGCTCGTACCAGCGCAGGGTGTGCGCCGAGAGTCCGGTGAAGGCGGCGACCTCGCTGATCGTGTAGCGCGCCGAGCAGTCGGGCCGCGGATAGGGGCGCGGCTCCGCCGAGCAGTCGTCCACGCGGGCCGTCCGTACGGGGGTGCTCTCCGTCAGCGTCATGTCCTCAACGCTAGATCCTTGGAGTGCACTCCAGGCAAGCGGAAATGTCAGCGAGTTTCGAGCCACCGCGACCGCGTCCCGCCCGTACCCCCCGCCCTTTCGACGCGACTGACGCTCTCGCTAACCTCGTAGCCATGCAGAGCCTGGGGATGATCGAGAACTGGCCGGTGCCGAACGCGGCGGCCGCCGTCGTCCGTGCGGACGGCACCGTCGTCGGGTCGTACGGTCCCACGGCGCGGCGCTTTCCGCTGGCCTCCGTGACCAAGCCGCTGGCCGCGTACGCGGCGCTGGTGGCGTACGAGGAGGGGGCGGTCGAGCTGGACGAGCCGGCCGGGCCCGAGGGGGCCACCGTCCGTCATCTGCTCGCGCACACCAGCGGTCTGGCCTTCGACGAGCACCGCGTGGCCAACGCGCCCGGCACCCGCCGGCTGTACTCCAACGCGGGCTTCGAGGTGCTCGGCGACCATATCGCCAAGGCCACCGGGATCGCCTTCCACGACTATCTCCGCGAGGCCGTGTTCGAGCCGCTCGGCATGGCCGCGACCTCGCTGCCCGAGGGCGGGTCGCCGGCCAGGGACGCGATCTCGACCGTCGACGACCTGGCACGGTTCGCCGCCGAACTCCAGGCGCCCCGGCTGCTGGACGCGCGCACGGTCCTGGAGGCGATGACGGTCGTCCATCCCGGGCTGTCCGGGGTGCTGCCGGGCTACGGCTTCCAGAAGAACAACGACTGGGGTCTCGGCCTGGAGATCCGGGACACCAAGTCCCCGCACTGGACGGGCGCCTCGTCCTCGCCGCGCACCTTCGGGCACTTCGGGCAGTCCGGAACGTTCCTGTGGGTCGACCCGGACGCGGGGGCCGCCTGTGTGGCGCTGGCCGACCGCGACTTCGGACCGTGGGCGGTCGCGGCCTGGCCGCCGTTCACCGACGCGGTCCTCGCGGAGCTGTCGGCCTGAGCCGCCGGCCGGGCGCTCAGCCCGACATCTCCCAGAGCAGTACCTCCGCCGCCGGGCCCGCCGTCAGTTCGAGCCCTTCGGCGTCGGTGATCCGCGCCGAGTCGCCGGGCCCCAGCGCGGGCCCCGCCGCCCCGTCGATCCGTACCCCGCCGCGCACCACATGGACGTACACGTACGGCGCGTCGGGCACGGCGGAGCGCTCGCCGTCCCGCAGTCGCCGTACGTGCAGCATGGCCCCCGCCCCCGGCAGTGCGTACGGCGTGGAGTCGGCGATGCCCCGCACCACGTCGTACGCGGGGTCGCCGCCCGGCTCCAGCGGCGCGAGCCACATCTGTACGAAGACCAGCGGCCGGTCGCCGTCATTGCGCTCCACATGCCGCACCCCGCCGGCCGAGCTGAGCCGCTGGACGTCGCCCGGGCCCACGACGGTGGCGTGGCCGGCCGAGTCGCGGTGCGTCAGTTCCCCCTCGACGACCCAGGTGACGATCTCCGTATGACTGTGCGGGTGTTCGTCGAACCCGGCGCCGGGCGCGAGCCGCTCCTCGTTGCACGCGAGGACCGCGCCGAAGCGCAGATTGTCCGGGTCGTAGAAGCGCCCGAAGGAGAAGGCGTGCAGGGACTCGATGCCCGCCGAGAGGTCGCCGCCGACATAGCGCTGTGCTGCGTACCGTACGAGAATCACAGCCTCACGGTAGGCGCTGCGGCGGGGACGGCACGAGAGGGCCCGCCGACCCCGCCCCCGCAGGCGGTAGCCCCGATAAGGCACTCTTGACCCCGTGGCCGAACCCTCGAACGAACCCCATCCGCACCCCGCGACGCTGCGGCGGCTGGAGCAGTCCTCAGGACGGCTCGCCGCGAACGCCATCGCCCGCATGGACGAGACGCTGCCGTGGTACCGCGCGATGCCGCCGGAGAACCGTTCCTGGATCGGGCTGGTCGCCCAGGCCGGTATCGCCGCGTTCACCGAGTGGTTCCGTCACCCCGAGACCCCGCAGGCCATCTCCACCGATGTCTTCGGCACGGCCCCGCGCGAGCTGACGCGGGCGATCACCCTGCGCCAGACCGTCGAGATGGTCCGGACCACGATCGAGGTCATGGAGACCGCGATCGAGGAGGTCGCGGCCCCGGGCGACGAGTCCGCGCTGCGTGAGGCGCTCCTCGTATACGCGCGGGAGATCGCCTTCGCCACGGCGCAGGTGTACGCGCAGGCCGCCGAGGCACGTGGCGCGTGGGACGCGCGGCTTGAGTCGCTCGTCGTGAACGCCGTGCTCTCCGGCGAGGCCGACGAGGGCGCCGTCTCCCGGGCGGCGGCCCTCGGCTGGAACTCCCCCGAGCATGTCTGTGTCCTGCTCGGCACCGCCCCGGACGGGGACAGCGAACTGACCGTGGAGGCGATCCGCCGGGCGGCCAGGCACGCGAAGCTCCAGGTCCTCACCGGGGTGCTCGGCGACCGGCTCGTGGTGATCGCGGGTGGCAGCGACAACCCGCTCCAGGTCGCCAAGGCGCTCATCGGCCCCTACGCGGCGGGCCCTGTCGTGGCGGGTCCTGTGGTGCCCGATCTGCTGGCCGCCACGAAGTCCGCGCAGGCCGCGGCGGCCGGCCTCAAGGCGTGTTTCGCCTGGCAGGACGCACCGCGCCCGGTGCTCGCGGACGATCTGCTGCCGGAGCGCGCGATCGCGTCCGACCCCGCCGCGCGTGAGCAACTGGTGGAGGAGATCTACAGACCGCTTGAGGAAGCGGGGTCCGCGCTGCTGGAGACTCTGAGTGTCTATCTGGAACAGGCGAGCAGTCTCGAAGGCGCGGCGAGGATGCTGTTCGTGCACCCCAACACCGTGCGCTACCGGCTGCGACGTGTGACTGACGTCACCGGATGGTCACCCTCCGACGTGAGGTCCGCGTTCACGCTGCGGATTGCCCTGATCCTCGGGCGCTTGGCCGACGGGGATCCGGGGACCTAGACTTTTGTCGTACTCCAACAATTACCCCAGCGGTTCTTCGTTCCCCTCCCCACGGGCGGTGAAGACCCTTCGCAAGAGAGAGTGTGAGGGTGCTCGTACTCGTCGCTCCCGGCCAAGGCGCTCAGACGCCCGGCTTCCTGACTCCCTGGCTCGAACTGCCCGGCGCCGAAGACCGGCTGCGGGACTGGTCGGCCGCCATCGACCTGGACCTGGTCCACTACGGCACGGACGCCGACGCGGACGAGATCAGGGACACCGCCGTGGCCCAGCCGCTGCTGGTGGCCGCCGCCCTGCTCTCCGCCCGTCAACTCTTCCCCACCGCTGAGGACGTCGCGCGCGAAGTCGGTGTCACGGCCGGCCACAGCGTCGGTGAACTGGCGGCGGCGGCGCTGGCCGGTGTGTTCTCCGACGAGGTCGCCCTGACGCTCGTACGGGCCCGGGGCCAGGCGATGGCCGAGGCCGCCGCGATCTCGGAGACCGGGATGTCGGCGCTGCTCGGCGGCGAACCGGACACCACCCTCGCGCATCTGGAGAAGCTCGGGCTGACCCCCGCCAATGTGAACGGCGCGGGCCAGATCGTCGCGGCCGGCACACGTGAGCAACTGGCCGCGCTGGAGGCCGACAAGCCCGAGGGCGTACGGCGCGTGGTGGCGCTCAAGGTCGCCGGCGCGTTCCACACGCACCACATGGCACCCGCGGTCGAGAAGCTCGACACGGCCGCGCGTTCCCTCTCCGTCGCCGACCCGGTCGTACCGTACGTCTCGAACCGCGACGGTCAGCCCGTCGCGACCGGCTCCGGAATCGTGACCCGCCTGGTCGGCCAGGTCGCCAACCCGGTCCGCTGGGACCTGTGCATGGAGACCTTCAAGGAGCGGGACGTGACCGCGCTGATCGAGCTGTGCCCGGGCGGCACGCTGACGGGGATCGCCAAGCGTGCCCTGCCCGGTGTGAAGACCCTGGCGCTGAAGAAACCAGATGACCTCGACGCGGCCCGGGCGCTGATCGCCGAGCACTCCTCCACTGCTGAATAGGAGTCAGAGAGCATGTCGAAGATCAAGCCCAGCAAGGGCGCCCCGCACGCGCGCATCATGGGCGTGGGCGGCTACCGCCCGACCCGGGTCGTGCCCAACGAGGTGATCCTCGAAACGATCGACTCGTCCGACGAGTGGATCCGCTCCCGCTCCGGCATCGCGACCCGCCACTGGGCCTCTCCGGAGGAGACGGTCGCCGCGATGTCCATCGAGGCGTCCGGCAAGGCCATCGCGGACGCCGGGATCACGCCGGAGCAGATCGACGGTGTGATCGTCGCCACCGTCTCGCACTTCAAGCAGACCCCGGCCGTCGCGACCGAGATCGCGGACAGGATCGGCGCGGGCAAGCCCGCCGCGTTCGACATCTCCGCGGGCTGCGCCGGCTTCGGCTACGGACTGACCCTCGCCAAGGGCATGGTCGTCGAGGGCTCCGCGGAGCATGTCCTTGTCATCGGTGTGGAGCGGCTCTCGGACCTGACCGATCTGGAGGACCGCGCGACGGCCTTCCTGTTCGGCGACGGCGCGGGCGCCGTGGTGGTCGGACCCGCCAAGGAGCCGATGATCGGCCCCACCGTCTGGGGCTCCGAGGGCGACAAGTCCGACACCATCAAGCAGACCGTGCCGTGGGATGTCTATCGCGACGGAACGGCGGAGAAGTTTCCGGCCATCACACAGGAGGGCCAGGCGGTCTTCCGCTGGGCCGTCTTCGAGATGGCGAAGGTCGCCCAGCAGGCGCTGGACGCCGCCGGAATCAGCTCCGCGGACCTGGACGTCTTCATTCCGCACCAGGCCAATATGCGGATCATCGACTCGATG
Source organism: Streptomyces sp. NPDC051662 (assembly GCF_040681655.1). Classification (NCBI taxonomy): domain Bacteria; kingdom Bacillati; phylum Actinomycetota; class Actinomycetes; order Kitasatosporales; family Streptomycetaceae; genus Streptomyces; species Streptomyces sp. NPDC051662. The sequence goes on along the minus strand of NZ_JBFAZD010000006.1, from coordinate 279,234 downwards.
GTGAAGACTCTGAAGTTGCCGGAGAGCGTCATGGTCGCCCGTGACGTGGAGACCACCGGCAACACCTCGGCCGCCTCGATCCCGCTCGCGATGGAGCGGCTTCTGGCGACCGGACAGGCGAAGAGTGGCGACACCGCGCTCGTCATCGGCTTCGGGGCGGGTCTTGTCTACGCCGCGACGGTCGTTACCCTCCCCTAGGCACACCGGATCTTTCCGGAGCGTGTTCCTATATATCCCTCTGCTCAACATCGAAGGAGCGCCAACATGGCCGCCACCCAGGAAGAGATCGTCGACGGTCTCGCCGAGATCGTTAATGAGATCGCCGGTATCCCGGTCGAGGACGTCCAGCTGGACAAGTCCTTCACCGACGATCTGGATGTCGACTCGCTGTCCATGGTCGAGGTCGTCGTCGCCGCCGAAGAGCGCTTCGACGTGAAGATCCCGGACGACGACGTCAAGAACCTCAAGACGGTGGGCGACGCCGCCGAGTACATCGCGAAGCACCAGGCCGTCTGACCGCCTGACCACTCGCGCTGACCCATCGCGCGGCATCCGCCACCCGGTGGTGGCGCCGTAAAAATTCAGCACCCTCTACACGTGGAGAAAGAATTCCAGTGAACTCGACCAATCGCACCGTGGTCGTCACCGGTATCGGCGCAACCACACCACTGGGTGGCGACACCGCGACGACCTGGGAAGGTCTGCTCGCGGGCCGCTCCGGGGTACGCCCGCTCGAAGGCGAGATCTTCGCCCAACTGCCGGTCCGTATCGCCGCGGTCGCCGCGGTCGACCCGGGCGATGTCCTGCCCCGTCCGCTCGCCCGCAAACTGGACCGCTCGGCGCAGTTCGCGCTGATCGCGGCCAGGGAGGCCTGGGCGGACGCGGGTTACACCGCCAGGGCCGGGGAGGACCCCTCGGTCGACCCCGACCGGCTCGGCACCGTGATCGCCTCCGGCATCGGCGGCGTGACCACCCTGCTCGACCAGTACGACGTGCTCAAGGAGCGGGGCGAACGCCGTGTCTCCCCGCACACCGTGCCGATGCTGATGCCCAACAGCCCCTCCGCCAACGTCAGCCTGGAGGTGGGCGCCCGCGCGGGTGTGCACACCCCGGTCTCCGCCTGCGCGTCGGGCGCCGAGGCCGTCGGCTACGCGGTGGAGATGATCCGTACCGGCCGCGCCGACGTGGTCGTCGCCGGTGGTACGGAAGCGGCCGTACACCCCCTGCCCATCGCGGCGTTCGCCAACATGATGGCGATGTCCAAGAACAACGACGAGCCCACCAAGGCCTCACGCCCGTACGACAAGGGCCGCGACGGCTTCGTCCTCGGTGAGGGCGCGGGCGTCATCGTCCTGGAGTCGGCCGAGCACGCGGCCAAGCGCGGCGCGCGGGTCTACTGCGAGCTGCTGGGCCAGGGTCTGTCCTCGGACGCCCACCACATCGCCCAGCCCGAGCCCACCGGCCGCGGTATCGCCAAGGCCATGGAGAACCTGCTCGACCAGACGGACCTCAAGCCGGCCGAGGTCATGCACCTCAACGCGCACGCCACGTCGACCCCGCAGGGCGATGTCGCCGAGATCAAGGCGCTGCGCCGGGTGCTCGGCGACGATCTGGACCATGTCGCGGTCTCCGCGACGAAGTCGATGACGGGCCATCTGCTGGGCGGCGCGGGCGGTATCGAGACCGTGGCGACGGTCCTCGCGCTCTACCACCGCAAGGCCCCGCCGACGATCAATGTCGATGATCTGGACGAGGAGGTCGTCGCGGACATCGTCGTCGACGGCCCCCGTGATCTGCCCAGCGGCACGATCGCGGCGATCAACAACTCGTTCGGTTTCGGCGGCCACAACGTGGTTCTGGCGCTGCGTACGGTCTGACCGCGCGCCGTTCCCCGCGAACCTCACGAAGACGCCCGGCCCGGGATTCCCGGCCGGGCGTCTCCGGTTTCCGCGCGCCGCCGGACAGGCCCTAAGGCGCCCAGTTCTCTGTCACGTACTGGAGCGCGCCGTCGGTGCCGCGGGCGAAGACGGATATCCGGCCGTCGGCGTGGCGCGCCGGGACCGGGGCACCCGCGAACGCGCCGCTCAGGGCGGCGAAGTCGGTGAACTGGTCGCTGTTGACGGTCTTCTGCTCGGCGACCCACAGCCCGCCGTCGGGACCCACCGCGAAGATCCGAAGACGTCCGTCGAGCGGCGAGCGGAACGGATACGGCGCGCCCACCGGGCCGCCCTTGAGCGAGCCCTCCGGGTTCCACGCGGCGTAGTCCCCCTGCCGGCCCAGGAAGCAGCCCACTCCGTCCCGGCCCTGCCAGAAGACCCGGATACGGCCGTCCGCGTCGAGCGCGGCCTTCGGGTCGTGCACGGCGGGGGTCCGGGCGAGCCGCTCGAAGGGGGTCCAGTCGCCGGGGGTGTCGGGGATCCGCTGCTCCGCGATCCACAGCTCGTCGTCCGTGCCACGGACGAAAACCGCCACCCGGCCGTCGGCCGCCAGAACCGGGCAAGGAACACCCTTGGCGGCTCCGCCGATCGTGGCGGCGGGGGCCCAGACGGCGTACGCCACCGAGGTGTGGCTGACCGACCGGACCGTGTGGTCCCGGCTCCGGTGGAACACCGAGATCCGCCCGTCGGCGTTGAGGACCGCGGCGGGATCGCCCACGGCTCCCGCGGCCACCTGGACCGGATCGCTGTCGAACCCGCCCGCTGTCCGGCTCATCCGGGCGGCGAACAGCTCATCGCCCGTCGTGCGCCAGAAGACCTGGATCAGCCGGTCACGGCCGAGGATCGCGGCGGGCACCCCGCTGAGCCGGGTCCAGGACCCGGGCAGCTCCGTCCACGGGGACCAGCTCAGATCTCTGTTCTGCCCGATGAACACGAGCGCGTGATTCCGGCCCTCGGCGAGGACGGTCAGCCGGCCGTCAGCGCGGGTGACCACGGCCGGATCGTTGACGAGGGTGCCGCCCAGCGACTGGCAGGCACCCCAGACCGTTCCGGGTGTGGTCACGCCGCCCCTTCCCTGACACGGAGTCGCCCCGGACAGGGCCTAGACGAAGGGTCGCAGCCGGGCACGACGACACGCCCGGACCGGCCGGACGATCACCCCATCGAGGGAAGGGAGTTGGGCAGGAGGGGTGACCGGGCGGCGCCTCAGTCGTCGAAGCTGGCGAAGTACATCGCCGCCATGTCCTCGTCGCCGTGCCCCTGGGCCGCCGCCCGGCGGAACCGCTCGGCGGACGCCGCCGCCCCGTCCAGTCGTACGCCCACCGACGCCCCGGCCTCCACGATCAGCCGGGCGTCCTTGCCCGCCGTGACGACCGAGAAACTCGGGGTGTAGTCGCCCTCCGTGATGACGGCGGCCTTGGCGTGGAGATAGCCGCAGTCCAGCGCGCCGCCGGAGATGGCCTCCAGGAAGTACCGCGGGTCCACGCCCAGCCCCTTGGCCAGGGCCAGCGCCTCGCCCGTGCCGTTGGTGAGAGCGAGCACCCAGCTGTTGCAGACGAGCTTCAGCCGGCTGGCCGCGCCGGTGGAGCCGTCCTCGCCCAGCCAGACGGTACGGCTGCCGACGGCGTCGAGTACGGACGCGAGCGGGGCGCGCGCCTCCTCGGGGCCCGCGGCCAGGACCAGGAGCTCGCCGCTCTCGGCGGGCGCCTTCGTGCCGAGTACGGGCGCGTCGACGAAGACGAGCCCATGATGACGGGCCAGATCGGCGAGTGCGGGGACGGCCTCGACGCCCACGGTCGTCGACTGGAGCCAGATGGCGCCGGGCCGCAGACCCGGTCCTGCGGCCGTCACGGCCTCCAGCACGGCGGGGCCGTCGTACACCATCGTGAGGACGACATCCGCGTCGGCGACGGCCTCCGCGGGGGTGGCGAAGGCCCGCGCGCCATCGGCGACCAGCGCCTCGGCCTTGGCGGGGGTGCGGTTCCAGACGCGGACGTCATGTCCGGTGCGGCAGAGATTACGGGCCATCGCGGCGCCCATGATGCCGGTGCCGAGGACAGCTACTGCGAGATGATCAGCCATGGGACCACGGTAGGACGGGACGGCCCCGCCCACTTACACGACCTGGTGCAACCAGCGGACCGGGGCGCCCTCGCCCGCGTAGCGGAACGGCTCCAGCTCGTCGTCCCACGGCTTGCCGAGCAGCTTGGCGACCTCCGCCTCCAGCTGCGTCTCACCCTGCTGGGAGCGCGCGAGCGCGGCGCGCAGCCGGTCCTCGGGGATCAGGATGTCGCCGTGCATACCGGTGACGGCGTGGAAGATGCCCAGATCGGGCGTGGCGCTGTAGCGCTCGCCCTCGGCGGTGGCGCAGGGTTCCGCCGTGACCTCGAAGCGGAGCATCTGCCAGCCACGCAGCGCGGAGGCGATGGTGGAGGCGGTACCCGCCCGGCCCTTCCAGGAGACCTCGGCTCTCCAGGTGCCCGGCGACGCCGGCTGCCGGATCCAGTCGAGCTGGACCCGCAGACCGAGCACTCCGGCCACCGCCCATTCGATGTGCGGGCACATCGCGCGTGGTGCGGAGTGAATGTACAGAACTCCACGTGTCGTCACCGGGACCTCCAGTGTGGGACGAGGTTCGCCTTTCCCAGCGGCCTCAGTAAACAGCATCGGGAGTGAAACTCCGCAAAAGGGACAGCATGTGACGTGATGTAATTTACCGGAGCCAAGAGAACGGACACCTCTGGTTCGACGTGGAAAAACTACCGTGCGGCGGGGTGCCCGCGGTGACGTACGGTCGGTCCGGGGGCCGATATGCGCGAAGCTTTCACTCGGCAGGATGCCCCGGGATGCCTGAAGACGCCAGACTTCTCAAAAGGATGCCAAGAGGACGCCAAGGGGAAGGACCCTGATGCCGAAGAGCCTTCGGAGCCGGAGCGGGAGCGGCGGTCGGAACGGGGATCGCCACCCGGCCCGCGAGGGGCGCGGAGGGCGCCGGTCCCGCGCCGGGACGGCCGCCGCGACCGCCACGGCGCTGGCCGTGACCGGCCTGCTGGCCGGCTGCACCGCCCTCGGCGGATCCCCGTCCGGCACGGAGGCCGAGCGCACCGCCCCCTCCGCGCGCCCGCCCCTGTGGAACCGCGCCCCGGCCTCGGTGGCGGCGGTCGGTGACTCCATCACCCGTGGCTTCGACGCGTGTGTGGTGCTCGCGGACTGCCCGGAGGTGTCCTGGTCGACGGGTACGGACAGCAAGGTACGCAGCCTCGCCCTGCGGCTGCTCGGCGCTCCGGCGGCGAAGGAGCGCAGTTGGAACCACGCCGCGACCGGCGCCAAGATGTCCGACCTGCCGGGCCAGCTGGCGCAGGCCGCGCAGAACAAGCCCGAGCTGGTCACGATCATGGTGGGCGCCAATGACGCCTGCCAGGACACGGCGAGGCAGATGACACCGGTCACCGATTTCCGTAAGTCGTTCGAGGCGTCGATGCGTCAGTTGCGCGCCGGGGCGCCCAAGGCGCAGGTGTATGTGTCGAGCGTGCCGGATCTGAAGCGGCTCTGGTCGACGGGCCGGGGCAATCCGCTGGGCCGGCAGATCTGGAAGCTGGGCATCTGCGCCACGATGCTCGGGGACTCGCAGGACATGAGCAAGAAGGCGCAGGACCGGCGGAACATGGTGTACGAGCGGGTCGTGGCGTACAACGACGTGCTGAAGGACGTGTGCGCGAAGGATCCGCGCTGCCGGTACGACGGCGGTGCGGTCTTCGACTTCCGGTTCACCGGTGATCAGTTGAGCCACTGGGACTGGTTCCATCCCAGCAAGGACGGGCAGAGCATGCTGGCGGAGATCGCGTACCGCAATGTCACGGCTGTGAAGCCGCCCACGTAACCGCTGCTCCCCCGCGTAGGGTTTTCCCTCGTGACTGTCATGAATACGGAGCGCGTCGGTGCGACCGGTGAGGGTACGCCCGTCGACCGCTGGACCCTCGAACGGGCCGGTATCCGGCTACGTCTGCTGACGTACGGCGGCATCGTGCAGTCGGTCGAAATACCCGACCGGAACGGCACCGTCGCCAATGTGGCGCTCGGCTTCCCGGATCTCTCGGGCTATCTGGGCGTGGGCGGGCCCTACTTCGGGGCGCTGGTGGGCCGGTACGCGAACCGCATCAGGGGCGCGGCCTTCACCCTCGACGGCCGGACACACCGGCTCGCCGCCAACGACGGGCCGAACAGTCTGCACGGCGGTGAGCGGGGCTTCGACCGGCGTGTGTGGGACGCGGAGCCGGCCGGGGACCACGGGGTACGGCTGTCGCGGATCAGTCCCGACGGAGAGGAGGGCTTCCCCGGACGGCTGGACATCTCGGCGACGTACACGCTGGACGCGGACGGTGCGCTGCGGATCGACTACCGCGCGGTGACGGACGCCCCGACGCATGTGAATCCGACGAATCACACCTACTGGAATCTGGGCGGCGCGGGCAGTGGCACCGCGACCGGCCATCATCTGCGCATCGCGGCGGAACACATCACGCCGGTGGACGGCACCGCCGTACCGACCGGGGAGCTGGCACCGGTCGACGGCACCCGCTTCGACTTCCGCGAGCCGCGCCCGGTGGGCTCCGGCTACGACCACAACTTCGTGCTGGACGGGACCGGTCCCGCGGCCGAGTTGTTCGATCCGGTGTCGGGCCGGGTGCTGACCGTGACCACCACGGAGCCCGGGATGCAGCTCTACACCGGCGACCACTTCGACGGGGAGCCGTACGGTCCGGGGGACGGGATCGCCCTGGAGACACAGCACTTCCCGGACTCCCCGAACCGGCCCGCGTTCCCGAGCACGGTGCTGCGGCCGGGTGAGGTGTTCGTCTCGACCACGACGTTCGGCTTCGGCGTCCGGTAGAAGAGGCGCGGATACGGGTACGGGTACGGCCCCGGGGCGGTGTCAGGTCCGCCCCGGGGCCGTCGTCGTCCCGTACGTCCCGCTCGCTACACCCGAGCGTCCACCACGGAGTTCAGCCTGCGGTCGGCGACGGACCTGCCCGCCTGGACCTCGTACATACCAGGGACGAACGACCAGGAGCCGGAGTCCTCGTCCCAGATCTCGAACGCCCTGCGCCGCAGCGGGATCCGCGCCTCGACCGTCTCGCCCGGTCCTGCCTCGACCGACGCGAAGCCGGCCAGCCAGTGGGCCGGGCGCTCCACGGTGTCGTCCATCGGGGCCAGATAGATCTGGACGACCTCGCGGCCCGCGCGGACACCGGTGTTGCGCAGCCGTACCCGCGCGTCGTCGGTGGTGGCCGTGATCGTCTCGTACTCCCAGTCGGTGTAGCCGAGGCCGTGGCCGAACGGGTACGCGGGGGCCACGCCCGCGCGTTCCCAGGCCCGATAGCCGATGAACACGCCTTCGCTGTAGTGGAGTTCGCCGTCGGCCGGGGCGGTCACCGAGACCGGTACGTCCGCCAGCGCGACCGGCCAGGTGGTGGGCAGCCGGCCGGCCGGCTCCGCCGAGCCGAGCAGTACGTCGGCGAGCGCGGCGCCGCCCTCCTGGCCGGGGAACCAGCTGAGCAGTACCGCCGCCACCTCCTCGCGCCATGGCATCTCCACCGGGGAGCCGGTGTTGACGACCACGACGGTGTTCGGGTTGACGGCGGCGACCGCGCGTACGAGATCGTCCTGGCGGCCGGGGAGCTTGAGGTTCTCGCGGTCGAAGCCCTCGGACTCGACGCGTTCGGTGGTGGCGACCACCACGACGGCGGTGCCCGCGGTACGGGCCGCCTCGACGGCCTGGGCGATCAGTTCGTCGGGGTCGTGCCGCGGGCCGAGGTGGAGCAGCGAGAACGCGACGGCCTTGATCGGGGCGTCCGGGATCTTGTGGACGGTGTGCAGCAGCGAGACCGTGACGCGCGCGCCCTCGGTCAGTTCCGCGCGGGCACGCTCCACCGGCCGGCCGAAGAACGCCTCGAACGGATCGGAGGCGGCGCCCAGTCGCTCCGTACCGTCGAACAGGACCTCGCCGCCCACGGTGAGGACGAAGCCGCCGAGACCGCGGGTGCCGAAGGTGTGCTCGCCGCTCTCGCGCGGGGTGAAGGTGCCGGTCAGTTCGACGGTGTGCAGCTCCTCGTGGGTGACACCGTCGGGCAGATCGCCGCCGGCCCACTGCACCCGGCCGCCCGGGACGGTGGAGGTCCCGAGAATCCGTCCGTCCGCCGCGCGGCAGAGGGCGGTCAGCTCGAATCCGGTGCCCGCGTCGGCGAGTTCCTCGTTGGGGTCGGCGCCGAGGGAGTAGCTGAGGGAGCCATCGGGAAGGGCGGCCGTGAGTCCGTCGAGCGGGGAGACCACATGGTCGGGGAAGACCACCGCGGAGCCGCCGCCGAGCACCCGGGCGTCGCGGGCCGGGGCGCCGCTGAGCGCGACCGTGCCGGTCCTCGCCGGATCGATCGGAAGGGCCGGAGCCGGCCGGCCGCCGCCGTCCTCGCCGTGTGTCCGTGGTTCGTTGCGTACGAGGACGAAGGAGCGGCGCGCGATCTCGCGGGCCAGGGCGTCGCCGTCGATCGGCGCGGGCGGGTCGGTGACGGCCGCGGGGGCGCCGTCGAGGATGCCGACCCGGGCGGCGAGCAGCAGCACCCTGCGTACGGCGTCGTCGACGGCGGACTCCGGCACCTCACCGGCGCGGACGGCGGCGACGAGTGCCTCGCCGTAGACCGTGCGCGGACCGGGCATCGCGACATCGAGCCCGCCGAGCAGGGCGCCGACGGTGGAGCGGGCCGCCAGCCAGTCGGAGACGACCGCGCCGTCGAAGCCCCACTCGCCGCGCAGGACCTCGTTCTGGAGATAGCGGTGCTCGGTCATCGTCGAGCCGTTGACCTGGTTGTACGCGGCCATGATGCCCCAGGGGTGGGCGTTGGCGACGATGGCCTCGAACGGGGCGAGATACAGCTCGCGCAGCGGGCGCGGGGCGACGATGTTGTCGACGGTGAAGCGGTCGGTCTCGGCGTCGTTGGCGACGAAGTGCTTGACCGTCGTACCGACCCCGCCGTCCTGGACGCCCCGCACATACGCGGTGCCGATCTCGCCGGTGAGGTACGGGTCCTCGCTGTACGCCTCGAAGTGGCGGCCCCCGAGCGGTGAGCGGTGCAGATTCACGGTCGGCGCGAGCAGTACGTGCACGCCCTTGCGGCGGGCCTCCTGGGCGAGCAGCCGGCCGGCCCGGCGGGTCAGTTCCGGATCCCAGGAGGCGGCGAGCGCGGTCGGCGACGGCAGGGCGATGGACGGGTCGTTCGCCGTCCAGCGCACCCCGCGGACCCCGATCGGACCGTCGGACATCACCAGGGAGGCCAGCCCGATCTCCGGGAGCGCGGGCAGGGACCACATGTCCTGACCGGCCAGCAGCCCCGCCTTGGCGGTGAGTTCCAGCTTGCCGAGCGCCGCCTCGACGGCCGCCTCGCGTATCTGACCGGCCCGGGTGTCGGATGCGTCTGCCACAGCCGTACCTCCTCGTCGAAGACTCTCCGTCTCCGCCGGATGGTCGCACAGCGATCGTCGCCGGGTGTAGGGCGTGTCGCGGGCCCATGGTCATCAGCCCCGCCCGGAGGTGATACTTCCGCCACCCGACGGAAGGACTCCCGTGAGACTCATGAGGCCCCTGGGCCACCTTCGTGTACGCCCCGAGCTGTTCGGGCTCGTACTTCTCACCACCAGCGCGCTCACCCTCGCCGGACCGCCCTCGCTCGCAGCCGCCGCTCAGCCCGCCGCCGTCCGATCCGCCACCACCGCGACCGCGTTCACCGTCGAGGAACAGCGACTGGACCGGGCCGTACCCCAGGAGATCCTGCGGCGCGGCGGCTTCGACACCGCGGCGCCGGACTTCGCGCGGTCGCTGCGCGGCGCGGACTCGTACGCCGAGGCCGAGCGGGCCGTCGTACGGAACGGCGCGCGGCTGTGGGAGCGGGCGGTGGACCGGGCGCAGGGGCGCGGTCCCGCACGCGGCGATCTGAGCCGGGACGACGACCGGCCGCTGTACTGGGCACGGCTCTCGCTCACCCGTGAACTGCGGCAGTGGCAGCCGGAGTTCGGTCTCTCCGAGAGCGGGCGGGCAGCGCTGCTGGGGAAGCTGGAGCGCTCCTCGCGCGGCCAGGACTCCATGGACTTCCCGGCACACGGCGGCATCAAGGGGGCGAAGGGGACCAAGGGCGTCAAGCGGATCGTGCTGACGGGCTTCGACCCGTTCACCCTGGACCGCGACATCCGGATCAGCAATCCGTCCGGGGCGACGGCGCTGGCGCTGGACGGCACGGTGATCAGGACCGCCGACGGGCCCGCGCGTATCGAGACCGCCGTCTTCCCCGTCCGCTGGGAGGACTTCGCCGACGGCACCGTCGAACAGGCCCTGCGCGGGCCGCTGTCCCAGGCCGATCTCTTCACCACGGTCAGCCAGGGCCGGGTCGGCCGGATCGATGTCGAGCGCTTCAACGGCGCCTGGCGCGGCGGGTTCGGGGACAACGAGAACATCTCGGAGACCGGGCTCGTACCGGTGACCGATCCGGCCTCGCAGCCGCAGTGGACGACGACCAGCCTGCCGTACCGCTCGATCGTGGCGGCGGACACCGGCCGCTTCCCGGTCTACGACAACACCTCGGTGACCGAGATCCCGGTGGGCGGGACCGCGCCGGTGGTACGGCCGGACGGACCGACGCCCGGTTCGGCGGCCCGCGCCGGGGGCGGCGGGGACTATCTGTCCAATGAGATCGCCTACCGCGCGACACTGCTCCGCGACCGGCTGGGGCAGGACATTCCGGGCGGCCATGTGCACACGCCGGTGCTCCAGTTCGGGGCGGGGAACACCGACCCGGCGACGGGGTCCGTGACGGACGCGGAGTTCGTACGGAACCGGCTGGACATCATCGCGCAGCTGCGGACGATCGTCACGGTGGCCGCCGAAGCCTCCTGATCGGCCTGTATCGCGTCAGACGCGGAACGCACGGCGCCGTCCGGTCCGGTGGGGCATACGACTCCGGATCGGACGGCGCGGTCGGAAGGGATCCAGTCGCCGCTACGTGTCCACGGCGAGGCTACTTGTCCATGGCGAGCGGTACGCCCGGCCTCCGCGTGCCCTGTCCGCCGGTCGTGGCGTCGTCGTCGGAGGCGTCCTCCGGCGGGGCCGTCAGCTCGCGCACCATCAGGGTCGCCCCCGCCACCGCGCCCGGCATCAGGAAGACCGCCACGAACGGGACGAGGAAGGCGAGCGTGAGCGGGACGCCGAAGCCGAGGGTGAGCATCCGGCGGCCCCGGAGCAGCCGCAGGCGCTCCTTCAGCTCGACGCCGCGACGCTGGAGCGCCACCGCCGTCAGCTCCTCCGCCAGGAAGAAGCCGGAAACACAGAAGCCGAGCACGGGAATGACCGTCTGCCCGACGACGGGAATGAATCCGAGCGCGAAGAGCAGTACGCCGTACAGCGCCACCCTCACCAGGATCCGCAGACTGTCGCGGGCGGAGATCCACAGCTCGCGCCAGAGCGACAGCCCCGACTCCGGGACCTCGCCGCCCTCCGCCCGGTCGACCTCCTCCGAGAGCGATTCGTAGAAGGGCTGGCCGACCAGCAGCGTCACGGCGGTGAACGTGATCACCGCGAGGAACAGCCCGAGCGCGAAGACCAGCACGGTCAGCGAGCCCCGGAAGAGACCGAGCCAGGGCGAGGACCAGTCGTCCGCGAAGGGGGTGGCCCAGGCCGTCAGATTGTCGGCGCCGTAGCCGAGGCCGACCAGTGCGCCCACATACAGGACCAGAGTGACCAAACCGGGCAGCAGTCCGAAGCCGAACCAGCGGCCGTGGCCCGCGACCCAGCGCTGGCCTTTCATCAAGTAGCCGAAGCCGGCGCCGAGATCATGCATGGGGGCAGCCTACCGGCTGCGCATGAACCCCCCTTGATGTTCGCGTGAGTAACCGGTAGACCCTGCGTACCGATCAACGTCGATCGCCACCGATCATTTCTGATCGGCTCCGCTTGGATCGCCTCTGACTTTGCCGTCACTTCCGAAGACCCGGAGGAACAGACGTATGGGGATACCCAGACCCGTCCTGCTCACCACCGCTGTCAGCGCTCTCGCCGGCGCCCTGCTGGTCGCCCCGCTCCCCGCGACCGCCGCCCCGGGCCCGGACACCCGGCGCCCGCACCCCGTCAGGGAGAGCGGCGGCCCCGACACCACCGCCGCCGCGCTCCAGAAGACCACCGGCACCCTCGGTACGTCCGCGCCTCCCGCACTGCGCAAGGACGGCGGCTACCCCCGGCGTACGGTCCTCGACGCGCCGCCGGAGAACCCGGCCGACAAGTCGATCAAGCTGGGCCTGGCCCCGTACCACTCGCTCGCTCCCCGGCTCAACGCGCTCCAGAAGCTGAGCGACCGCGTGAGCGTCGAGGTGGCGGGCCGGTCCGCGGCCGGCCATGAGCTGTATCTCGTCACCGTCACCGCGCCCGAGAGCTCCCGCGAGTCCCGCGAGCAGGAGCGGATGCGCGAGCTGATCGAGGACGCCCCGGCGGCGGCGGCCAAGGACCGCCGTATCACGTCGTCGTACAAGACCCCGGTCTTCATCAACAACAACATCCATGGCAACGAGTGGGAGGGCACCGACGCCGCCCTGAAGCTCATCGAGGAACTGGCGAAGGCGAAGGACGGCAGAACGGCCGGCCTGCTCGCCAAGAACCGGATCTATCTCAATGTGACCGCCAACCCCGACGGCCGGATCGCCGGGACCCGCGCCAACGGCAACGGCTTCGATCTCAACCGGGACTTCATCACCGCCTCGCAGCCCGAGTCGGGGGCCATCCGCCGGATCGCCGTCGACAAGCAGCCCGCCGTCATGCTCGATCTGCACGGCTATGTCAACGGCACGCTGATCGAGCCGACGACGCCGCCGCACGGCGAGAACTACGAGTACGACCTGTTCCTCAAGAACAGCTACGCCAACGCCCTCGGCATGGAGAAGGCGGTGAACGATCTCGGCTACACCCCCGGCGAGGACGGGGTCGAACCGCCCGTCATCCCCTTCCGCGACCAGCAGGAGGGCTGGGACGACTGGCCGCCGATCTTCACCCCGCAGTACATGGCGTTCCAGGGCGCGGTGGCCTCGCACACCGTCGAGTTCCCGATGCGCGTCAACAACAACGACTACAACAGCCTGCCGGTGGAGGAGTTGCGCCGGCGTTCCGCGATCAACACCGACATCGCGGGCGCGGTGATGCGCGCGACCCTCGACTACACGCTCGACCACCGTACGTCGGTGATCGCCGACCAGATCGAGACGTTCCGGCGGGGAGCGGCGGGCGAGGCGCAGCGGCCGGTGTCCGAGGAGACCGTGCCGGGCGTGCCGGGCATCGGACCGGAGGATGTGTACACCACCTCCTTCCCCCGGGCGTATGTGATCCCGGCCGGTGCCGGACAGCGCTCGGCGACCGCGGCGGCCCGGCTGGTGGACCATCTGGTCGCCAATGACGTACGGGTGGAGCGCGCCCGTACCGGCTTCCGGCTGGCGGGACGTTCGTATCCGGCGGGCTCGTATGTCGTCGACATGCACCAGGCCAAGCGCGGGATCGCCAATGTGATCCTCGACGAGGGCCGGGACATCAGCGCGGACGTCTCCACGATGTACGACATCTCGGGGTGGAGCCTCGGGCTGCTGTGGGGCGCGAGCGTCGACAAGGTCCAGAAGGCCGGCGGCGGGCTGCACATCCCGACGCGTCCGGTCCAGGCCGCGTCCCCGACCGGGGCGGTGACGGGTCAGGGCGATCTGCGGCTGCGCCTGGACGACCCCAAGGAGCTGGCCGCCCTCAACTCTCTGCTCGCACAGGGCGTGAAGGTACGGCGGGCGGCGGACGGTTCGGCGATCGTGCCGGCCTCGGCGCGTCGTCAGGCGGGCGTCCTCGCGGACCGTTACGGCGTCGCCTTCACCGCCACCAAGGAGAAGGGCTCCGGAACGGTGGCCCGGACGCGTGTCGCGGCGGCGGTGACGTCCGGCGAGCAGTTCGCCCTGCGGGAGATGGGCTTCGAGGTGCTGCCGGTGTCGACCGCGACGCTGAACGCGGGCTTCGACTGGTCGAAGGCGGATGTCCTGTACGTCTCCTCCGGCCTCCAGTACGGCGCGCTCAATCCGGCCGCGCGCTCGGCCCTGGACGGCTTCCTCGCCGGTGGCGGGGGTGTGGTCACGCTCGGTTCGACGGGGGCGGCCTTCAACGCCGCCGCGGGTCTGCTCGCCGTCAAGCCGGTCGCGGGCAACGGCGACGCGAACGGTGTGGTGCGGGTGACCAACGCGGGCGGCCCGATCACGGGCGGCGCCCCGGCGCACACCTTCGTCTACTCGCCGCTGTGGTTCACCGACCTCGGTCGCGGGGTGCGGGTCGAGCAGTCGTACGGCACCGGCAGCCCGCTGGTGTCCGGCCACTGGCGTGCGAAGGACGACGGTACGGGCGGCCCCTCGGACGCGGCGGGCCGGGCCTCGGTCGTCAGCGGTACGTCCGCGAAGGGCGGGTCCGTGGTGCTGTTCGGTACGGAGGCGCTGTTCCGCGATCACCCGAAGGGGCTGTTCTCGCAGGTCGGCAGAGCCCTGCTGGGGGCGGCCGGCTGAGTCTCGTGACGTTCACCCGATGCTGATGTGACGCCAGGGGCCGCCGGGACCGCCCGGCACCGCCCCGGGGGCCGTTCCCGCGAGACGCGGGGGCGGCCCCCTCGGCACTGTCAGACCGGGCGCAGCCGCCACTGCTGGCAGGTACTGCCCAGCCAGGGCCACTGCCGTACATCGGCACCGTCCGCCGTCGAGCAGCCGGCGACGTCCGCGACCTTGCCGCTGCGGGCGCCGACGAGCCGCACCCAGCCGCCCTGGTCGGTGACGACGAGACGGAAGGCCTGGCAGATGGTGTCGAGCCAGGACCACTGGCGCAGATCGGCCCCGTCCGCGACGGAACAGGCCGCCGTGTCCAGGACCTTCCCACTGGCGGCGTTGACCAGCCGGCTGGTGTCATCGCCGAGGTCCTCGACACGCCAGCGCTGACGGGCACCGCCGTGGCAGGCCCACTGGAGGACATTCGCGCCGTCGGCGCTCGAACCACCCTCCACTTCGAGGCACTTGCCACTGCTCCGGTTCACGAGTGTGTACGCGGTCGGGGTGGCCGCGCGCGCACGGGAGGCCCCGGCGAGCGCGGCGCCCGGCAGAGGCGGGGCGGCGCGCGGCAGCCGGTCGTCGTCGAGTTGGTCCCGGTAGGTGTACGGGCCCATGGGGTCGGTGCCGACGCTCTTCAGTACGTGCGAGCGCTGGGTCCTGTGGTAGTCCTCGACGGCCTGGCCGGCCACATAGGACAGATACCAGTGGCCGTCGCGGAAATGGAGCCGGGGCGCCCCCATGTTGCAGCAGCGCGAGGCGGTGGAGTCCGTCCAGACCCGCACGCTCGGCGCGGTCGAAAGCCCGGTCGGCGTGGGCGACTTGCGCATGGTCAGCTCCGCCGACCGGACCGTCGTGACCAGGTAGTAGTCGCCGTCGTAGTACTGGATCCAGGGACCGGCGCCGTTCCGGGACGTGGCGGCCCCGGCGGGCGGGGGCACGAACGCGGTGAAGGCGGCGAGGACAGCGAGCGACAGGGCCAGGAGGAGCGTGGTTCTGCGAGAGGTGCGGCTCACGCGGATTCTCCTTACGGCGTCGAGGGGGGTGGGGCGCACGGGAGTTGGGGACGTTCGCCATGCCGAACTTCGGTCACGACCTCGAACGGGAAGCTAGAGTCGAAGCGCTTCCGCGTCAACGGTCGGAAACGGCCACGAGGCAACGAGACACCGAGGCGCCGATACGCCGATACGCAAGCGGACCCGACTCGGCCGGACATGACTGAGGGCCGCACCCCGGTCACGGGTACGGCCCTCAGCCGACGGACAACGCGTCAGGCGGTCCGTCAGGCGACGGAGAGCTCCACCTTGATATTGCCGCGCGTGGCGTTGGAGTACGGGCACACCTGGTGCGCCTTCTCCAGCAGATCCTTGGCGGTCGCCTCGTCCACATTCGGGATGGAGGCCACCAACTCGACCTCAAGACCGAAACCGCCGGCCTCAAGCTTGCCGAATCCGACCTTGGCCGTCACCGTCGAGCCGGAGATATCGGCCTTCTCCTGACGGGCGACCACACCGAGCGCGCCCTGGAAGCAGGCGCTGTACCCGGCGGCGAAGAGCTGCTCCGGGTTGGTGCCGGCGCCGCTGCCACCCAGTGACTTGGGCGGGTTGACGACGACATCGAGCTGACCGTCATCACTGGAGACACGGCCGTCACGGCCGTTCTCCGCGGTGGCGACGGCGGTGTAGAGGACATCGAGCTTCTGGATGGTCATACGGTGAGTTCCTCCTGTTGTACGCCGCGACTCGCGCCCACGGACCGCGGCGGCCTGGGACGAGCCTAGTGCGTCTCGCTGTTGAGCGTGACGATCATCTTTCCGGTGTTCTCACCGCGGAGTACGCCGAGGAAGGCGTCGAAACCGTTCTCGATGCCCTCGACCGAGGTCTCGTGGTACTTCAGCTCGCCCGAGGCGAGCCAGCCCGCGACATCCTCGACGAACCGCGGGCGCAGACCGTAGTGGTCGGAGACGAGCATGCCCTGAAGACGCAGCCGCTTCCCGATGGCCAGGGCCAGATTGCGCGGGCCCGGCGTCGGGTCGGTGGCGTTGTACTGCGCGATCGCACCGCACAGCGTGACGCGGCCATGGAGGTTGAGCGTGGAGAGCGCCGCTTCGAGGTGGTCGCCGCCGACGTTGTCGAAGTAGACGTCGATGCCGTCGGGCGCCGCCGCCTTGAGCTGGTCCCTGACAGGGCCCTTCTTGTAGTTGAAGGCCACGTCGAAGCCGTACTCCTCGGTGAGGAGCCTGACCTTCTCGTCGGAGCCCGCCGAACCGATCACCCGCGAGGCGCCCTTGATCCTGGCCAGCTGGCCGACCTGGCTGCCGACGGCGCCGGCGGCGCCGGAGACGAAGACGGCGTCGCCCTCCTTGAAGGAGGCGGACTCGAACAGGCCCGCGTAGGCGGTGAGTCCGGTCGCGCCCAGCACACCGAGGTACGCGGAGAGCGGGGCGAGCGAGGCATCGACCTTGGTGCCGTACTCGGCCGGGAATTCGGCGTACTCACGCCAGCCGAGCCCGTGCACGACATGGTCACCGACCGCGAACCCCTCGGCGCGCGAGGCGATGACCTCGCCGACGGCGGCGCCGTCCATCGGCTTGTCCAGCTGGTACGGGGGTACGTACGACTTCACGTCGTTCATCCGGCCCCGCATATACGGGTCGACCGAGAAGTGGAGGTTGCGGACCAGGATCCGGCCCTCACCCGGCTCGGTCACGGGCACGTCGCGCAGAGCGACATCGCCGGGCTCGGGCCAGCCGTGGGGGCGTGCGACGAGAAACCAGGCGCGGCCGGACTCGGGAAGTGCGGTCATGGTGCGGAGCCTCCTCAGACAGTTCTGTGACGGTGAGCCATGGGTACCAGGTCAGGGAACCGAGAAAAAGCTTCACCACCTGAAATAACAATGCCCCTGAATATTTCATGTTGTCAAGCAACGGAGTACCCTGATGCCCATGGCCACTCCGCGAAGAGACCCGCTCACCCTTGAGGTCGTCGAACTCATCGGCACGGTCGTGGCGCGCTACTACGCGGAATACGAGCAGGCCGCGGCCCGGCACTCCCTCACCGGCGCGCAGGCGCGCGTCCTGGGGCTGCTGTCCCTGGAACCCCTGCCCATGCGCGGGATCGCGCGGAAGCTGAAGTGCGAGCCGTCCAATGTCACCGGCATCGTGGACCGGCTCGAAGCGCGCGGCCTGGTGGAGCGCCGGCCCGACCCGGCCGACCGCCGGGTGAAACTCGCCGCGCCCACGGAGGAGGGAAGAGAGACCGCGACGCGGCTGCGCGACTCACTGGACTTCGCGCGCGAACCGCTCGCCGCGCTCTCCGACGAGGAGCGCGGGACGCTACGCGATCTGCTCAAGAGAATGCTGGGCGAAAGCGCACTCTAGAGCGCGTGCTTGGGACACGCGCCACCGAAGAGCCGTCGGACGCGTCACACGCAGATGAAGAGCCACCAGGTGCAGGTCTCGGACGGCGTGGGAGAGGGCGCGGGCGGCGGCGGTGGCGGCGGGTTCGCCGAGGTCGGGCCGTCCGACGTGGGCTCGTCCGTCGGCTCGGCGGGCCCGGACGTGCCGGACTCCGGGTCGTCGGTTTCCGGCGACTCCGGCCCGTCCGTGACCGTCTCCCCGGTCTCCGGCGTGATGGAGGCCGACGGCGGTGCGTCGGTACGCCCCGACGCGCTCGGACCGCCGCCGTCCGGAGTCGCATCCCCGCCGGCACTGATCCCGGACGCCGGCACCGGCGTCGCGGATCCGCCGGGGTCGCCGGGCTCGGCGGGGCCCTCCGTGTCCTGCGGGCCGCCCTCGAACTCGACGGGCGTCTCCTCCTTGACGGAGGTGGCCTGGTTGTCGCGGGACGATTCCCTGGCCAGCTCGGCCAGCGACAGCGCACCGGCCGCGAGGATCACACCGAGCGCGACGATCAGAAACCTGCGGCCCCGCCTGCTGCGTGCCCGGCGTGGTCCGGTACGGCGCGAAGCCTTGCCGGCCGCGCCCTTGCTCCGCCCGGCTCGACGGTACGAGCCCTTGCGGCGCGAGGAGTCACGGCGCGGCACGGTGTCGTCGGGGCGGTCGTGGCCGACGAGCCCGTAGTCACTCACGGCCCCGGCGTCGTACTCTCCGTGACTTTCGTTGTCCCTGTCGTCCCCGCCCGGGTGGCGGCTGTGGTGCGACCCGGGGTGGACAGGCTGATGCTGCCGCAGCTCCTCGGCGGGGGTCCCGCATCCTGCGCAGATCAGTGCGCCGTTGAGGTGCCGACGACACTGTGGGCAGTAGTCCATGGCGCCCCGCAGATTATGCGGCCGGTGGTAGGGCTGGCATGGCGAGGTTGTGAGGATCGTGTGTGAAGTGGCGCGTGCATGGCATGTCTGCCCATGTCTGCGCGTGTCTGCCCGGTTGGGGGCCGGCCCACGGAGACGCGGGAGGATGGCGTGATGACCTCCACCGGGCCGTTCGGGCCGCTCGACTTCCAGCTCGTCCTGCTGCGCAGGATGGCCGATCATCAACCGGAGCTGGTCGATGAGGCCCGCCGCGAGCTCGGCGTGTCCCTGGCCGGCATGCGGGAGGCCAACCGCCGCTGGCAGGCGATGGTGCGCTCGCCCCGGGCGCGCGGCTCGCTGTCCCGCTACCGCTCCGTACTCGGCGAGCCGGAGCGTACCTCCCGGCGCGTGATCGGCGATCTGGAGTGCGACGCCCTGCTGTGGCCCGTCCCGCTCTGGCCCGAGCTGCGCTTCGAGGTGATGGTGGCGCCCGGCGGGGCCGTATGGAACGAATGGCTGGTCCGCGCTCCGGGGTCGGCCGGCCCCGAGCTGCGTACGGCCGACGATCTGCGACCGTGGTGCTGCACGGTGGACGAGGTCGCGCGGGCCTTCCCGCCCGCCCGGCCGATGGAGGGCACCGCCCCGACCAGGATGCGGCTGGCCTTCACCCCACCCGACGGCCGTGCCCGCGTCGCGGAATTCACCTGGGGACTGCTGCAACGCTGGTCCGATTGACCGTCCGTACGATCCGCCGGTTCCCCGTCATTCCTCCTGGCAGGCCGTCAAATCCGAACGCCCGTCTGGCGTACCCCAGCGCGCGGCGCGTGCCCCGGCGCCGCACTATGCGAACAGGGCCGGCGGCCGCCGGTGAACCACCTCAGCGCTCTCGGGAGAACCTGCCGTGACCGTCAGTCTTGAGCAGTTGCGACGTTGCCATATCGCCGTCGACCTGGGGGCCGCCCGGACCCGGGTCTTTGTGAAGGGGGCCGGGCTCGTCGTCGATGAGCCGAGCGCGGCCGCCGTCAACACCCGTACCGGCGCGCTCATCGCCGTCGGCGCCCTCGCCGAGCAGATGACCGGCCGTACCCCCGACTACATCCGCGTCGTCCGTCCCGTCACCGGCGGCACCGTCGTCGACATCGAGATGGCGCAGCGCATGCTGCGGCATCTGCTGGGCGACAAGCTCCGCCGTCAGCTGCGCCGCAAGCCCTGGCTGCGCGCCGCCGCCTCCACCCCGCACGACAGCGATCCGCTCGCCCAGCGCGCCGCCGTCGAGACCCTGGTCGGGCTCGGCGCGCGCCGGGTCGAGCTGGTGGACACGCTGATCGCCGCCGCCGTCGGCTGCGGACTGCCCGTGGAGCAGCCCACCGCCACCATGATCATGGTGTGCGGCGCGGCGACCACGCAGGTCGCGGTGTTGTCGCTCGGCTCGATCGTCACGGCCGTACGGATCCCGGTCGGCGGCAACGCCATCGACCACGCGGTGATCCAGCACCTGCGCCACCAGCATGAACTGATGCTGCCCAGCCAGTCCGTACGCCCGTTGCAACTGGCGCTCAGCAACAACGGGCTCACCGAAGGCGGGCCCAGCAAGACCGAGATCCACGGCCGGGACGTGGCCACCGGGGTCGCCCGTTCGGTGATGGTGGACACCGCCGCCGTACGCGAGGCCATCTACACCCCGCTGACCGCCGTCCTCGACGGCATCGGCAAGGTGCTGCGCGACTGCCCGCCCGATCTGGTGGCCGACCTCGGCGACCGGGGGATCATGATGGTCGGCGGCAGCGCGCTGCTCCCGGGCCTGGACCAGATGCTGCGGGACGCGACGGGCATGCCGGTCGCCATCGCGGAGCGCCCCGACATCTGCGCGGTGCTCGGGCTCGGGGCGATGCTGGAGGGCAAGATCGAACCGATGGTCCTGAACCCGCTGGCCGCCGACACCCACTGAGAGCGCGACGGGACCGGTACGACGGTTCGACGGGGCGATGAGCGAAGCGGGCGACGGCGAGCGCCACGGTGACCGCGCGCGCCGTGGCGAGGGTGGTACGAGCCGTGGCGACGACGACGCGACGACGCCCCGGCCGCCCTCGCTGCTCGAAGCGGTGCTCGGTATCGGCACCGACCTCGAACTGCGCGCCACGCTCCAGCACATCGTCGACACCGCCGCCGAGCTGACCGGCGCGCGGTACGGCGCGCTCGGTGTCCTCGACCCCGAGCGCGGCGGACTCACCGAGCTGTTCACGGCGGGGATGAGCGATGCCGACCGGCAGCGGATCGGACGGCTCCCCGATGGACACACCGGCCTGCTCGGGCTCCTCATCGAGGACCCGAGGCCGCTGCGGCTGGACGATCTGACGGCCGACCCCCGGTCCGCCGGGGTGCCGCCCGGCCACCCCCGGATGCGCTCCTTCCTCGGCGTACCGCTCCAGCTGGAGACCGCGGTCCTCGGCAATCTCTATCTGACGGAGAAGCGGACCGGCTCCTTCACCGAGCAGGACGAGAGCCTGCTGCGCGTCTTCGCCTCCCAGGCGGCGCTCGCGATCGGCAACGCCCGGCTGTACGGGACGGCCCGGCAGCGCGAGCGCTGGATCGAGGGGGCGGCTGCCGTCACCACCGCGCTGCTGACCGGCGAGAACGCCTCCGACGCGCTGATCACGGTGGCCGAGTCGGCCCGGGTGCTCGCCGACGCGTACGCGGGCGTCGTGCTCCAGCCGACCGAGGAGGGCGGGATGGAGATCGTCGCCACGTCCACGATCGGCGATCCGGCCGGCATCGTCGGCACCACCATCGAGCCCGGCTCCCCCGTACTCGTCCAACTCTTCGGCGGTGAGCCGGTGTTCATCGAGGACTCGTCGACCGATCCCCGGATGACCACGCATGTACGGATGCGCTTCGGGCCGAGCATGATGCTGCCGCTCCAGGCCGGCGGCAAGCTGATCGGCACCCTCGCGCTGCCGCGCCGGCGCGGTGGCCGCCCGTACCGCGCGGTGGACCGGCTGCTGGCCACCCAGTTCGCCTCGCAGGCCGCGCTCGCGCTGGTGCTCGCGGACGCGCAGCACGACCGGGAGCAGCTGGCCGTCTTCGAGGACCGTGACCGGATCGCCCGCGATCTGCACGATCTGGTCGTGCAGCGGCTCTTCGCCACGGAGATGATGCTGGAGTCGACCCGTCGGCGCGCGACCTCGACGGATCTGGACGAGCTGCTCGGCCGGGCCGTGGACGAACTCGACTCCACGATCCAGGAGGTCAGGACCACGATCTTCGCGCTCCAGCAGCCGCCGGCCGAGAGTCCGACGAGCGTGCGCGGGATGGTGCTGCGCGAGTCGGACGGCGCGGCGGCCGTGCTGGGATTCCGGCCGTCCGTGCGTTTCACGGGACCGGTGGACACGCTCGTGGGCGAGCCGGCGGGCCGGAGTCTGCTGGCCGAACTGCGTGGCGCGCTCGCCGCCGCGCACCGGCGCGACGGGGTGACGGCGATCGCGGTGGAGGTCGACGCGATGGCGCTGCTGACCGACGGACGCACCGGGGTACGGCTGGTCGTCACGGACAACGGTCTGCGCGAGGACGGCGGCCGGACGACGACGCTGACCTGGGAGGCACCCCGCTGACATTCCTCCGGCCATGCGCCCGGCCGCGGCGTCTCAGCGCAGCAGGTCCCGCAGCGAGGCCGTCAGCCGTGTCGCGAACGCCTCGCGGGTCGCGTCCCGCACCGACTCCAGGGACAGATACGGATTGAGGTCCTCCAACTCGACGAGCAGCAGTTCCCCGTCGGGTGCGCGGCAGGCGTCCACCCGCTGGATCCCGTGGTCCAGCGCGTTCCACTCGATGAAGCGCCGCGCGAACGCCAGATCCGCGGGCCCGGCCTCGTACGGCGTGAGTTCCCAGCGCCGCTCGGGGTCGGGCGCGTACAGGGCGTACTGGAAGTCGCGGTCGATGAAGTAGAACGAGACCTCGTAGCGGAACGGTATCCGCGGCTGCACCAGGACCCCGCCGAAGGAGACGTCCGCGAGCCGGTCCGCGCCGATGAACTCCATGCCGATCGAGTCCGCGCCCGCCTTCGGCTTGACGACATACGTCTCGGCCCGCGGCAGCCGGGCGAGGTCCTCGGGGCGGTCCACGGTCGGAATGACCGGGTACCCGGCCGTGGTCAGCTCCACCAGATACCGCTTGCCGGCCATGTCGGCCCGTCCGGTCAGCGGGTTGTAGACCGGGATCCCGGTCGCCCGCGCCAGATCGCGGAAGGCGTCGTACTCCTCCTGGTAGTGCAGTACGGGCCCGCTGTTGCGGACCAGGACCGCGTCGAAGGACCCCATCAGGCGCCCGGCGTCGAGAGGATGGCTCAGCGCCACGGCGAAGTCCCGCCGCAGCCGGGACGACAGCTGGATGTCCTCATCGCAGTATCTGCGTCCCTTGGCCTCATAGGCGAGGTCGGTGACATAGAGGACGCGGGGCGTGGTGGCGGGCACGGTGCTCCCTGGCTGGTCGGATCGGGGGGCGGATGCCGGTCGGTGGCGGTCCGGGGCAGTCCGTACACCTGTGCGGTGCCCGTGAGGGGGCATCATACGAGCGTCCCGTCCGCGCCTTCCCCGGCGGCCCGCGGACGCTGCGCCGGTGCGCCGCTTGTGGGCGCGGGCCGCCCGGTGCCATCGTTGCGGCCATGCCGCTCACTCCTGTCCCGGACCATGCCTCAATCCTTGAGGAGATAAAGACAGTTCGGCGCGGCGGGATCGTGCGGCTGCGCAGGCTGGAGGTGCCGTCGCTGGCCCGGATCGCCTTCGCGCTCGCCCCCGCCGACGACCGGCGGGCCGAGGTCCCCGCCCGGTCACAGTCGCAGTCGGTCGAGTGGCTGCTGCGGCTGGCGGTGTCACGGCTCGGCGGCGGCACCCTCCAGGAGGCCGCCGAATACACCCTGGGTCTGACACCGGGCACCCGTGACTGGCCGGGCGCCGACCGCAGACGGCGCGCGGCCGAGCTGTACGGGGTCAGCGTCGAGCGCTTCCGCAAGGAGCAGGAGGCGGTGGTGCTCGACCAGGTCGCCGAGCAGGTGGGCAGTCTGGCGCGGGCGGCCGTCGCCGAGCGGGTTCCGGCGGCCGGCGACGCGGCCCACGACGATCACGCCGATCCGGCAGATCCCGCCGATCTCGCCGATCCCGCCGTGAGTGCCCGTACCCACCGGCTCCTCTCCGTCCGGGCACAGGGCAGGACCGTACCGGTCACCCTCCATGTCCACCCGGTGGATCTGCTGCGTGACGTGGATGTGGTGGTGTCCCCCGTCAACACGTATCTGGCACTGCCCGAGGCGTACAAGTCCTCCGTGGCCGCCTCCCTGCGCCGGGCCGGCGCGCTGCGCGGGCTGACGGGCGAGCTGCTCGGCGACCCGATCCACGAGGAACTGCGCGACTGGGCCACCGCCCGGGGCACCTCCGGCCGCCCGGTACTGCCCGGCACGGTGGCCGTCACCGGCTCGGGCGCCCTCGCCGACCAGGGCGTACGCCGCGTCTACCACGCGGCCGTCGCCGTACCCCGGGCCGGGACCAACGACTACGACGTACTGCCCGCCGATATCACCCGCGCGGTGGCCCGCGCCCTGGCGGTGCTCGCGGAGGAACACGAGCGGTTCGATCCCCCGCTGCGGTCCGTGTGCTTCCCGCTGCTCGGCTCCGGCCGGGGCGGGCTGCCGTACGAGCAGAGCGTGCGCGCGGTGTGGGCGGCGGTCGACGCGGAGCTCGCGCGCGGCGCGGAGTGGGACATCCATCTGATCGCCCGAGGACTGGCCCCCGCCGGGCTGGTGGTCAGGATGCTGGCGGAGTACACGGGCGAGGGTACGGAAGATCCGACGGAGTGAAGGGCGGGACGTGAGCGGCGGGGGCGTGAGCGGTGGCGTAAGTGACGGGGAGACATGCCACTACCGGCCCCCGTAATCCGCCCCGTTCACGCCCTGCTGGTGCCCAGCCGGTCTGATGAACTGGGAAGCAAGGCCGCTCAGAGACGCGTCGGCGTGCGGCGGACGGATGGCACGGGGGTGCGATGGGAGTCCGCCGCCGGCCCGCCGGGGGAACACCGCGGGCCCTCTGAGCGGCCCGCTCCCGCCCCAGGGCTCGCGGCCCACGCGCCGCCGTTCGCCTCCCCAGAAAGTGGCGGCTCGTCAGGGCCACGCCGACGAGGCCCTTGGGCAGTCGGGAACTCACACCCTGAACTGAGCTCCCGACTGTCCGTCAGCTCGCTCCGCCCCCGGCCGGTTCGGACACCGGCGGCCCGGGCGGCCACGGGATCTCGCTCAGGGCGGGGAGAAGCGCCTCCTCCTCGTAGTCGAGATGCGCCACCAGCTCCTCCGACAACCGGGCCAGCTCCGCGCGGAAGCGTTCGGGGTCGGCGGTGGTGAGGTCGGCGAGCAGAGCGAGCAGGGCGTCCGTGACGCGCGCGAGCGTACGGTGCTCCTCGCCGAGCCGTTCGAGGGCGTCGCGCAGCCGCGGCTGACGGTCCGCCAGCGCCGGGAAGAAGTACGCGTCCTCGCCGGTGTGGTGGAACGTCAGAAACTGGCAGAAGGCCAGACAGTGCTGTCTGAGCTGGAGACCGATGCCCGGGGCCGGTGGTTCACCGGAGCCCTCGTGGGCCGCTCGCGCGGCGAAGTGGGCGTCGGTCTCGGCCCGTATATGGCGCAGCTGCGCGCGCAGCCAGCCATGGACCTGCACCAGCTTGTCGGCGAGATTGCCGATCTCACCGGGCTCCTCCGCCTCCTCGGCCCCCGAGGGCTCAAGCACCACGACGGGCAGGATCCTGCTGGTGGCGGCCTGATAGTCGGCGTATCCGGGCGCCACGCTCACAACCCGCTCGAACAGCCGGTCGCGCCGCTCCCCCTCGGCGGGGACGGCGATCAGTTCGAGCGTCTCGGTGCCGATCTCCACCCGTACCTGGGGATGGGCCAGCAGATTGTGGTACCAGGCGGGATGACGCGGCGCGCCTCCCGCGGATCCGACGATCAGCAGCAGCTCACCGTCGCGGACCCAGCCGAGCGGAACGGTGTGCTCCGCCCCCGACTTGGCGCCGGTGGTGGTGAGCAGAAGGAGATCGCCGCCCTCGAAGGGGCCGCCGACCTTCCCTCCGTTGGCCCGGAACTCGTCGATGATCGTCTGGTTGAAGGATGCGGGCATACGGGTGTCGTCTCTCCAGAGAAGTGTGAGGTCCCGCGGTGAACGCGGTGATGGTGGATGACCGTGATGTACGCGCGCTACGGCGCACGACGCGCGGTGGCCGCGCGCGGACCCTCGTCCGGAGAAGAACAGCGATGTGTACGACGGTGCCCGGCACCGCGAAGGACAAGGGACGATGCGCGGAGGCGCCGCGTCGAACGCGTCAGGCGCGGAGTGCTGAGTATGAACTCATGGCGTCGTCCCTCGGTGAAGGTGCCTCCATGGCGACCGGCCCGCCCACTTCTCTTCGGCCAGTACCACGCGGCACGCGGACCATTACAGTCACCGGGGCCCGGGTCTGTCAACGCGCCTGCCGTGGAGGGCGCGACACGCCCGGGATTCTGACGATGTGTCGGCCATTGGTGTGGTGCGCCGCTCGTTCGCGCGCGTCCACCGCGTGAGGACTCGAAACGGGCTGGATGGACATGTGGGTGTCTCCATGGACGCTGCGGTCATACTCCGCACACCGCCCACGGAGGCGATGCCGTCCACGACGTTGAGGGGGCGTGGTCCCCCAAGGTCTGGACCCGGATTACTGGGCTGCTGTATCGCTGAACTGCGGGATCAGGCCCCGAAGCTTGGCCATCTCCAGCCCGGCCGAGCGCCACGAGCGCGGCCCGCCGGAGCGCAGCCCGCTCACGTTCGGCAGCCGGCTCCTCCCGTCGCGCTGCCTGCAACTCCCGCTCCTGGGCTACCTGTTCGCGGCGCTCCACCTCAGACAGCGCGGCCCGCTCGGCCTCTCTCTGCGTGGAGACGAACTCCGCCAAAGCCTTCGGGTTGTCGAACCCGAGCGTCGACAACAGCCGCTTCATCGCAGCTCGTTCGCCCTGCGCCTTCTCCCGGGTGAGCATCTTCCCCAACCGGTCCTGGGTGACTGTGACCTGCTGATCCTGGCGCCGAGAATCGGGAAGATCGGCCGCCCGTCGCTGCGGGAACCGACAGGATGGCGAGGCGGCAGGGGCGGGACCATTCATTCCTCCAGTGCGCGCCCCCGCGCTTCCGATCAGCCTAGTCAGACCGTCCGACCCTTCGCTCTGTCGCCGGGGCACGATTTCCACGAACCGGCCACGTCGCGTGTGTATCGCGCGTAATCTTGCTCGTGCCAGAAAGGCGCCACTTCCACCACCCTGTCCCCGGACAACGGGTCCGGGGCGATGAGGAGGTGGCAAGCGTTGAGGCACTTACGGGAACTGGCCCGCAGACTCGGTCGGCGCGATCTGGCCCTGATCGTTCTTGCTGCGTTCGTATCGGCTTTCGCCACCAAGGCGGTGGACATCGTCGAGGAAGCAGCGATCTGGGTGTTCGACGCGTTGGCCTAGCCGGCGACCACGACGGTCGTAACGTCGTGGTCGCCGGCCGTTGAAGGGCCACGTCCCAGCGAGCCCTGCTCCGCGCTGCGGAGCAGGGCTCCGCTAAGCGCGTTGAGGCTTCCTGATGTGCTGGGCGACGAGAACCGGAGCTCGTGGCGGGCGAGGCTCCAGTGAGTCAGCCGTTGGCGGGCGGATGACTCTTATAGCTTGCACCCCGAGCTTAAATGATCCGCGCGGATCAGGGTGTGTTTTGTGTGTCATTGGGCCCGCGATCCTTTAACGCCACCAGCCTTCATTAAAGGATCGGAGACCGACGTCCCGGTCCGCAGCTGGCTAGCCCCCCACCACGCCGAGTACCGCGAGCACGTCAGCAGGCTCCAGATCGAGTTGATGCGCACCATCTGGCACTGCCCCCGCTCACGGCACCCTGGGAGCCGCGTCACCGGCCTGCCGCCACCGGCTCTCGCTCCTGCTCCTTCGCACCAGCCACGCCCGGCCCGTCGTCTTGCTGCTCCTCGTCGTCATCCTCACGCCCACGCCGGGCAGCGGCTTCCGCCATCCGCGCGGCGGCCTCCTGCTCGGCCTTCGCCCGGATTCGCGCCACCTCCTGCGAAGCGTCCTTGACCGGGTATCCGGCCTCCAGCAGCATCGCCACCGCAGTCTCCAGGGACAGCACCCCTGCCCCGTACGCCTTGACGACCTCTTCCAGCACCGCGCCCCGGTCGGTCGGTGTGTGCGGCGCCCACGACAGCCGCGCGGGCAGCGTCTCCCCAGCCGTCCAGCCCTCCGCCCGGCCGGCCTGGTACAGCCGCTGCACCATCTTGAACAGCAGCCGGTACTTATGCTCCCTGGCGAGCCGCATCATGCCGATCAACGCACCCAGCGGCCCCAGCGCCAGCTTCAGCGCGTACCCGGACGGCACCTCTGTGGCGTCCAGCATCCCCAGTCCAGCCGCCGTCACTCGGCTGTTCGCCGCGATCCGCTCCAGCAGGTGACCGACCCGGGCGCGCAGTTCGGCCAACTGCGGCGACGTGTCCAACGCGTCCATCCGCCCTGCCTCACCGAGTTGCCACACCGCCCCGGCCTTCACCTGGAGCTCCTGCGGCGTGCCCGTCGCGCGGTCCACCGGCAGCCGCGCCCCCGCGAGCCCGATGATCGGCGTGCCCGTCGTCGCGGACGCCGCCGAACTGTCGGAGTCCGTGGCCGCGAGTTCGTCGAGCGCCTGCAAAACCCGCGCGAGCACCGACCGGCCCCAGTACTCACCGCCGTCCGGGATCGTGTTCGCGATGTGCACCACCGGCAGGAAGTCGATCATCAGGTCCAGCCGGTTCAGCTCCGTACCGTCCCGCCGTACCCGGAAACTCGCCTTGTTCATCGGCAGCCGGTCCAGCGTCTCGCCGTTCTTCAGGTCTTCCAGCAGCCACTCGCCGTCCGTGAGGTAGCACGTCGTGTTGGACGCCCGGCCCGGCTCCCACGGATACGTCCGCGCCCTCGTCGAGCCGTCGCCATCCGCATCGTCCTCGCCACTCACGGAGATTGGCCCCAGTTCGTACGTGACCCGGCGCACCCGAGCCTTCAACCCGGCATCGTCGTCCGCCGGCAGCTCCCACGCCAAGTGCACCTTGCCCGGGAAGTCCTCGTCCTCGGCGTCGTCCCGCTGCGGAAAGATGAAACCTGGATCGTAGACCCGGAGCGTGGGCCGCTGCTTCTCCGGATTCCACGCCAGGACCATCACGCTGTCCCCGAGCAACACCGCCGCCCGCTCCGCCTGCTGGACCCGGAACGTCAGCAGTTCCTTGTCCGCCCACTTCCGTAGCCGTTCCTGCACGGCGACGGCCTCCGCCGCACCGGGCGTCGGCGTCTCCTCGTCGGCGTGCTCCGCGCCCTCGACCGCGACCTTCTGCTCCGAGCCCAGCAGATAGCCGAGCGCGGTGTCCACCAGGTTCGCCGCGTCGCCCAGCTCTCGACGCTCCAGCGCACCCGCGTCATCCCCGGCCGCCGCGAGCTGTCCGGCCTGGTTGTTGTCGTACGACGCCAGCACCTTGTACGCGGCCGGCCGCCGCAGCTCATGCGGCGGCATCCACGTCTTGGCCAGCTCCGGGAAGGCGCGGCTGCCCGGACGACTGGCATCGGCCATCACCGGCTTGTAGTTCAACCACGACCAGGCATCGATCACGAATCGTCGCAGGCCCATGCGTCTCCCAGGCGATAGGCCCCGCGCCACCAACCCAGCCTAGCTGGGGCGCCCCCGGCTCACCGCGCGCCCTCCGACAACCGGCGTTCCAGCGCCCGGGATTCATCCAACTCACGTGCCACCTTCGTGACACTGCGCGCTGGGCCGAGATCGCGGTACGCAGCGAACGCCTCGAACGCCTGGGGGGACTCACGGCTCTGCCGCTCCCAGGGCTCAACAGCGGTCCGGTCTCTCACCGGAAGTCCTTCTTCCTCCCCCGCACTGCGCACGTCCATGATGCACGAGCGGAATCACGACAATCGCACGGCATGTCAGGTGACATGTACGGCGTGGAGAAGATGTTCGTCTCTCCGCTGGCACCGGCCGAATGCGCGGCTACGTCATGAACGGGCTCGGCGACGCCTCATCTCCGGGAACACATCAGGGTTGCCAGCAGCGGCCACTGGTCGTCGTGCCCATGCGCTGCTGCCGCCCGAAGATGTCGACGACGGCTGAAGACGGTTCGACAGACGCCGACAGCCATCCCCGCGGGCGCGGAGAGCAGACTCCGCGACCTGGGGTTTTAGCGCGAGAGATACCGATTCTGAAGCACTTTCGTCGAATTCGGCATTTCCCTTAGAAGGGACATCGGGACGGATCAACCTATTCCGAATCGACGACGTTTGGCTGCTTTACTCCATCCCGATTGCGAGCCAGGCGTTGCTGGACGAGTGCTGATGTTCGGGCGTCGGATCGGAGTGACGCCTTCGTGGTCGGCAGGATGCCAGGCGTGATCGTGGGTGCGGAAGGTGAAGCCCTGTTCGTTGTTGGTGGTGTGGGCAAGTAGGGCGCGGCCTTGGCCTGCGTACTGCTCGACCTCCTCCCAGAGGATGTCGCGGATTCTTGCTGAGGGGTTGCCGATGAAAACACCGGCGGAGATTTCCAGAAGCCAGCGGGTGAGGAATCCTCGTAGGCCGGCGGGGCAGTTGGTGAGGACGATCACGGTCACCAGATGACCGCCTCGTCGGCGTCTCCGTAGTTGCGTCCTGCGGCTACTTCGTGGCCGCCGTCGCTCTGGAGCGTGACACGGTCTTCTTCGCCTGCGGCATGAGTGGCCCCCTCGCCAGCGACGCTCGGCAGCAAGAGGTGCTTGATGTCGTTGACGCAGCGGTTCAGCAGTCCGGTTTCGGGGGCGCCGGGATGGGGGCGAGGGTCATCAGTCCGCAGCCGTACGCCTTGGCGCGGCCGAGCCCCTGGGTGAGCGTGCGGCGCAGTGCGTCGGCGTCGGTGACTTCGAGGCGTCCGTCGAAGGTGACCGTCACGACTTTCACCCGGTGGGCTGGTGACCTGTCTTCGCGGGATTTGGCGAAGGACAGGGCGCGCTCGTCGCGGACTGTCAGTTCGTACCGGTCTCCGCGGTGTTCGTACTTCTTGTCGGTGGTGCCGCCGGGCAGCAGCCGCTTGTCCTGCGGCTTCTCGACGACGCGGAATCCGGCGCGTTGCTGACGGACGGGATCGAGGAGCCAGCCCTTCTGGTGGACGGGCGTGAGGTGTGCCGTGCGTTTCGTCGGTTCGCCGTCCTTGCGCCGGATGTGGTGGACGGGGTTGGCGGTGAGCCGGAACTCCCAGATGCCGCCCGTGGTAAGGCGGTCGAGGAAGGGAGCGTACGGGCGGCTCTGCCAGCCAGGAGTGTCCGCACTGGCGGCTGCGGCAGGCCAGCCGGCCTGCTCGACGAGGTGCGTCAGGTCCGGTGTGCCGGGGCTCACCATGTAGAGGAAGACCTCGGCTCGGGCGTTGTGGTCGAGACGCCACAGCACCCGGGGGCCGCCGGCGCTCGTGCTGGTCGGGAGCAGGGCGGGAAACGACGCCATGACAGCCGCGTGCAGCGACTGCGGTGAGGAGAGCAGGCGACGGGCGCCGGGGCGCGCGGTGTTCACGCGGAAGCGGGTCAGATACATCAGGGGTTTTCTTCCTCCAGGGCGTCGAACGGTTCGTGCCGTCGTACCGGGCGGGCTGTGGCCGGCACACGGCCCGCCACGGCGCGCGGGTTCGATACGTCCACGCTGGTGCTGACCACGGAGCGCAGCGCGTGCCGCCGCTACTCGGCGGCGAAGCTGAGGGGCCGCGTGGTGCGCAGTTTCACCACCACGGCGTCGGGGAGGGTGTGATGCCCGAACGTGTTGATCTTGCCGGTCGGCAGGGATTCGAGAAGCTCCGTACGAATGCTTCGACCGCGCGCCGCACCGGCGCGGTGCGCGGTTCTTCCTCGCGCAGTCCCTCTCCCAGGTTTGGCTCCCGACTCCGCGTCGGTGTTCTCGTCGTCCACGGCGGTGTAGTAGTCGGACTCGTTGTCGACACGGTGCACGCTGATGGCGTGGGCGACCTGGACAGCGGCGTCGACGTTGAAGTCGGCGGAGTCGGCGACCTCCCGGGCGCGCGCCTTGTTGTCCTTGTCCTTGAGGTAGGCCTTGATGTCGTCGGCGCCCTCGACGGCCAGCGCGGCGAGACCGTCGAGCTGCCGGGCGCTGAGGAACATCAGGTACTTGGACTCCGGTGCCGGCTCGTCCGCGCCGTCCTTGGCGGCGTCGGCCTTCCGCCTGGGCACCTCGATCTTGGAGCCGGTGGCTCCGCGGATCACTTCGGCCGCGAGCCGGAGGGCGTCGGCCCCGTTCAGTGCGGGATCCGTGGCGGTGATGCGGGCGGCGAGGACTTCGGCGACCTTCTTTGTCCGTACGCCCAGCTCGCTCGGGTCGAGGAGGTTCTCGTCGCTGAAGTAGGTGCGGGTGGCTCGCTTCCATGCCTGGCTGGACACGCGGGCTCGGGGCACACCTCCGTACACGGCGGACTTCGGGACTCCCGTGTCGTCCCGGTTGAGATTGCTGGGCGGCACGGTCTGAAGCGCGTGCACGTCGAGGAAGATGCGGTTCACGAGGCGTCCTTGTCCGTGAGGTCGGTGGTGTCGTCGTCGGATGAGGCCGGAGCGTCGGCGTCGTTGTCCTGGGGCGCGCGGTAGGAGTGGAACGACCGTCCCCAGGCACGGCGTACGGCGTCGCGGCCGGCGGGCTCCTGCCAGCGGTAGAGCTGCTCGGCCAAGAGCGCATAGTCGAGGGGGATGTCGGCGCCCCGCAGCAGCACGACGATGTCCCGCAGACGCTGGGCCAGAGCAGGCAGGTCGGGTGCGGTGCCAGCGCGCACCAATCGCTTGCGAACGGGCTCCGTAATCTCGCCGGGCGGCATCAGCCGGCGCACGGCGGCGCCAAGTCCCCCAGGTGCGGACCGGCGATCGGGCCGGTGCATGGCCGTGCCGCGTGACTGCTGGTGCAGCGCCCACAGCGTCAGCACCACGTGCACGGCGTCCTCGGCGCGGGTCAGTTCGTCCTCGTTCAGCGGCCGCCCGCCGTCCTTCGGCTGGTCGTGGAGAGCTCCGGTGTCAACCAGCCCCCACAGGTCCGGCACCTGGGAGAACTCCTTGCCCGCTCCGCGGCGCAGCCGGGCCAGCGCCGCCACTGCGTAGGACTGGTCGCCCAGGTAGTCCCGTTGCAGCGGGTGGATGATCTCGCCGGTGAGCTGTCCGACGCGCTGGGTGCTGGTGGGCACGGTGACGGTGGTCATGCGGGCACCTTCGGGGAGGAGTCGGAGGGGAACGGATCACTGAGGGCCTTGCCAAGGCGGAAGCGGAACCATTTGTCGGCGAGGGCCGAGTTGAGCCACTCGGAGCCCTTCTTCGTCGCCACCACCCGGCCCTCCCACGCGGCATCGCCCGCCTCGCTCATGAGCCGGTCGCCGAGCCGCCGCACATGCCGGTACGCATCCTGCTGCCAGCGGGTGCGGTGCGCTCCGGGGTCCTCGGCCGCGGTCAGGTCCCGCAGCCAGGTGCGGTAGGGACCGTCCAGGGTGGCGAAGCCCAGGTCACGGGCGGCCGAGCGACGCCCTTCGGTCTCGCTGCCTGACGCGCGGGCGAGATCCATACGACGAGGGCTTCAAGTCCGCGCCAGGCCGAACGCGCCGGATCGCAGGATGCCCGGCCGCAGTGCCTTGGCGGCTTCGGCGCCCCCTCCGGCCTCGGCCCTTCCCATGCTCGCGCGGCAGGTAGACGAGCGGCTCGCCGCGTTTCTTCTCCTGAGCGGGGCTCCTACGCCACGCGGTCATCGGCTCATCGGTGTGCATGTTGTGCGGAGTCAGCGGATCGCCGTAGCCGAGAACGACACCGTGCACATCGTCCGCGTCGAAGTGCAGGCGCAGCCGGCGGCTCTGCCAGGTGTACAGGTCACGCACGCCCGACGGCCGCTGTCGGCCTGCCGGGCCGGGGCCGCACGGCTCATGCCGCCAGGCCGGACGGTCGTCGTCGCAGAACCGCACACCGCTGGTGTCGGCGGCGACCAGGTTGAGCAGCAGGGTCTGGCGCAGCGTCTCGCCCTCGGCGAGGACTCCGCCGAGAGTGCCGGCCCAGTAAAAAGTTCAGATCACGGGCTCCGTCTCGTTAGAGACGACCGCCGATGACTGATCGTCGTGTCACCTCAGACCGCCGGTCCCGATGTCAGGGACAGGGTCCCAAGCTCCCAAAGCGGTGGCCACAACGATGAATTCACCCGGCTCCCCGGACCAGAATCAGACGCTTCTGTGGCTACTCCTGGCTGCAGTACTCGGCCTGATCTTCACCGGGCTTACGTACGTGACCTATCTGCACCCCTCACTGGCGGTGCCTCTGACCGTGGCCACCAGCGGGACGGTGGCCGTACTGACTGCCCTCGGCTTCGCACTGTCCTGCGGGTAGGGGCCGAGCTCGACGCAGGCCAGCCGTAACAGGGCAGGGCACGGAGAGAGGCAGCTGACGGGTGGGACGCAACCGAGCCGACGGCGCGCAACTCCGCCTGTATGGCGTTGACACCCAGGAGACCCAGGACCGCCCACCCTGCGGTCTCGAACTTCACCAGCCACCACCGTTCGCCAAGAATGCGGCAGACGAGCTGGGACCGCTTTGACTACGCCCGTCGACCGGCGGCTGATACACCACCCCCCAGGTGCTCGCCACCGGGCCATGGACGGCAGCAGGAACAGTTGAGTCTCCCCCGCACCCGCGGGGAGGAGCGCACGCCTCTCTGCCAACGCACGCCGTTCACCATGCATCGACGGCTACCGAGGCCAAGGCAAGACGGACTCCAAGAATGATTTGACAGCTTTTGAGCATCTCTGCCGACAACAGCGTTTTCTTCTCGGCTCTTCCGGGGGAAGCGGATCCAGCCCTCGGGGCCCTCACTCCGTCAGAACCCGGAATCGGAGACAGCGGGGGAGCATGCTCAGCTGCTGGTGGCCTGCTCCCATGCTTCGCGGATCTCGGCGGTGATACGGCCGCGGTCTGCCACTTCGTACCCGTTGGCGCGTGCCCATTCCCGGATGGTGTTGCTGTCGACGGGTGGTCTGGTCGGGGCCTGTGCGGGTGTCCAGAGGGTGGGTTGCGAGGGGGTGAAACTTGTCGCCTGTTCAAGGAGGTCTTTGGGGAACTGGGGGACAGCCGTCTCTCCGCTCAAGACTGAGGTGAGGAACTCGGTGAGCGTGCCGTCGAAGGTGAACCAGCGTGGCCCACGCGCTTCGTTCACGGCGATACGCCAGGCGTCAGGGGCACCTTGCGGGTCGGTGATCCAGAAGAGGTATTCGCCGTTGTCGGTGCCGCCGATGGCGAACAGGTGCTGCGGGTCGTACGGGACGGGGTGTGTGCCGCGGTCGTAGTCCGTTTGGAGCTGCACGCGGATCCTGGCGGGCATGGGGCCGGTGAGGTCGACCCATTCGGTGGCGCCATGGGGCTGGTAGATGTGGATGTAGCCGGAGAAGGCCCCGGGACCGTAGGTGGCCGCGAGCTGCTTGTAGTCCTCGGGAAGTCGCATGCCGAGGCCGGCCTCGACCCCGTTCCAGTCGATGGCGGGAGGTGGGCTCTGAGGAGGTGGGCAGAGCTGGGTGAGTACGGCGATGGCGGTCACGGGGCTCCTCGGAGGCGTCGCTGTTGCTGTGCGGCGTGGTCGGGGTTTTCGAACTGCGCGTCAAGATGGAAGCCGCCGCTTCCGTGCGCCTCCATCTGAATCCACTTCGGGACGGAATCTTTCTTGTCGTCCGTGTATTCGAGGTAGACGTTATAGGTGACGGTCTCTCCGTCCACCGCGACTGCGTTGTAGATCGACTGCTCCAGGTCCCTCATATGCGGGCTGTTTGTGGGATTTTGCGTGATGGTGAACAGATTATCCAGGGTATCTCCGGAACCGCCGAGCATATTCGCCAGCATGTGTCCCCGGGCCTGGTTGTAGTCGATGCCGTGTATGAACCCGGGGGGTTTCAGCGAGTTACGCGCGTCCGTGCCTTCGTCGAGCATGTCTCTCGTGATGGTCGCGTTCATCTCGTACGGGCGGCCGTGTTCGTCCTGGGTGAAGGTGACCCGCCCTCCCCAGGTGGGGTCGGCCTCGCAGCCTGCCAGGCCCAGCGGGTCGGCCAGGGTGAAGGGGTTGGGAACATAGGCGTAGTGATTGACGGCGGGGGCGAGGCCGAGCGGGTCGGGGGTGATGTACCGGCCCAGGTCGGGGTCGTAGTAGCGGTTGACGTTGTAGTGGAGTCCGGTTTCCGGGTCGAAGTACTGGCCCGGGTAGCGCAGCGGGGTGTAGGCGGTGCTGTCACGGTTCCACTGGGTGGCGCCCCATGCGGTGCTGCGGGCCCGCCACGCGAGCGACCCGTCGCCTGCGACAAGTTCACTGGGACTGCCGGACAGGTCGGTGACGATCGCGAAGAACCGCCGGTCGATCTCCTGCTGGGCGCTGTCGGTCTTGAACTCGCGCTGCGCCAGCGGGCACAGCCCAGCGTAGTCCCACACCAGCGTCGTGCCCTCGGTGTACTGCTCGGCCAGCTGCGCCCCGTCCCAGCAGTAGGAGGTGGCTTCGACGACGCGGCTTTCGACATCCAGGCGCTGTTTGGCCATGCGGCGGCCGAGCGCGTCGTAGAGGTAGCGCCACCGTGCTCCGTCGGGGGCCTGGACGTGGGTGAGGCGGTCTTCGGCGTCCCAGGTGAAGCGCCACGTGAGGGTCTTCCCGCTGAGGGTGGTGGTCTGCCGCAGGGTGATACGGCCCTGGGCGTCGAAGTGGTACCGGCTTCGGCCGGCATGCGTGATGCGGGTGCCGTCGTAGCCGCGTGCGCCGGTGCTGTCCTGGCCGGGTGCCTGGGCGGGAAGGGTGGTGTGGGTCTGGTCTCCGTCGGTGTTGTAGGCATACTGCTCATTCCACCCGCGAGCCTGGACCGCGGTGATCCTGCTCGCCGCGTCGAGGGTGTAGGTGCGGCGGCCGGTGTGGCTGTCGTCGACACTGAGGGGGGAGCCGTCGGCCTGGTAGCCGAAGGTCCGTTCCAGGACGTCGGTGTGCGGCGTGCTGAGAGACTGACGGGCGAGGCGGCCCACTTCGTCCCAGTCCTGGCGAAGCGTGAGCGTGTCCTCAAGGGTGCGTGCGGTTTCGCGTCCGAGCACGTCGCGGTCGAAGCGGAAGGTGTGGTCTCCGGCCGTGTAGGTGGCCAGTCCTTCCCAGGTGTAGGCGAGGTCGCTGCCGGCGCCGGACGGGGTGCGCCGGTGGATGCGCCGGCCGAGCGCGTCATAGGCGAAGGCCAGGGTGCGCCCGTTGACGGTCTCGGAGATGACCCGTCCCGCCGCATCCCGCT
This sequence comes from Streptomyces sp. NPDC051662, assembly GCF_040681655.1. Classification (NCBI taxonomy): domain Bacteria; kingdom Bacillati; phylum Actinomycetota; class Actinomycetes; order Kitasatosporales; family Streptomycetaceae; genus Streptomyces; species Streptomyces sp. NPDC051662. The sequence continues at coordinate 242,057 of NZ_JBFAZD010000006.1, read as the reverse complement.
GGAGGTCGATGCGGGCGTGGGCGTTCGTTATTCGTGAGACGTGGCCGGTCTCTCCGCGGGTGAAAACGCCTACGGAGCCATCGTCGTGGTGCAGCTGGGTGACGCAGCCGAGGACGTCGCGTTCGAACGTCAAACTCTGGCCGGCGGCGTTGGTGCGGCGTATCAGACGTCCGACGGCGTCGTGCTCGTAGAACAGGGTGCGGCCGTCGAAGTCGGTCTCGGACACGAGCCGGCCGGCCGCGTCATAGGTGTAATGCCACTGAAGGCCCCGGGCGTTGGTGACTTTGGTCAGCCGCAGTTCCGTGTCGTGGGTGAAGCGGTAGCCGCCTCCCTCCGCGGTGCGGGTAGTGGCGGGCAGGTCGAAGTGAGTGGCCGTGGAGGAAGTGGTGCGGCCCATACGGTCGGTGTGGCCCACGAGATTGCCCTCGGCGTCCCAGATCCATTCCTCCCGAGTGCCGTCGGGCAGCTCACGCCACGCGGGCTTTCCCTCGACCGTCCAGCCCTGGCGGAGCATGCCACCCAGGGCGTCGGTGACGGTAGTGACGCGGCCGAAGGCATCCCGGGCGCAGACGGTACTCGCACCGTCGGGCGCGGTGATCCGCAGCGGCAGACCGGCCGCGTCGGAGGTTATTCGCGTGACGTCGCCAACCGCGTTGCGGACGCCGGTCACATGACCGCGGTCGTTGAACTCGTACTCCGTGCGGGCGCCGGTGGGCTCGATAACGGCGGTGCGGTTGCCCTGCTGGTCATACGCGTAGGAACGCCGGATACCGCCGCGCTCTGTGACCTCGACGGGTTGCCGCATCTCGTTGTACACGGCGGTGGTGCGCACACCGTCAGGGGCGACAAGGCCGACGAGGCTCCCATGGGCGTCGCGTTCGAAGCGGGTCGAGTGCCCCAGGGCATCGGTCTGCGCCAGCAACTGGTCCTGGGCGTCGAACTCGAAATAGGCCGTATGTCCCAGGGGGTCGGTTTCGGCGACCACCTGAAAAGCCTCGTTGATATGGAAGACCGTGGTGGCGCCGGTGGAATCGGTGTAGCGGGTGACGCCGTGGCCGGTCTCGCTGTGGACCTCGTAGGTGAACGCGGAGGAGAGGAATCCGTCGGGGCCGACCGTACGGATGACGCGGCCGGAGCTGTCGTACACGTACTGGTAGGTGGAGTCGTTGCGGTCGGTCCAGGAGGTGATCCGGCCTTCCGCGTCGTAGGTGAACAGCAGTGGTAAGCCGGAGAAGTTGGTGACGGCTGCCAGATTGCCGTCGCCGTCGTAGCCGAAGGACCGCACCTGGACGGGACCGTCCGGGGTCTGCAGCGCCAGTGCGGTGACGCGGCCCCGTTCCGGGTCGCACGAGACCAGAACGCGGTAGCCGCCCCCATGGACCACCGTGGTCGGCAGACCGTCCCCAGTACGCCCGATCCGTATGACGTTGCCGTTGCGGTCTTCTGTCTCGCGCAGCCAGTACAGGCCGCCCGACTTGTAGGGGTTGCCCGTGAAACGCCGGGTCAGGGCCGTACGCGGGTCCCTCACGGCGTACGTGATGTCCCCCAGCGCACTGGTCTCCACGTAGGTGAGCGGCAGACGGTCTCCATCGAGCGGCCAGACCTCCTCACTCTCATCACCGGGCAGGGTGGGGTAAAGGAGCACCGAGCCGTCCGCCCGTGCCCACGCCGCGCCGCTGCCGAGCAGCTCCAGCCGCTCATCGAGCGTGGACGCCCAACTGGCCCCGAAGCAGTGGCCGTAGCGGTAGCCGGATATGTGTGTGCGCCGCAGGACCAGCGGCAGGACCCCGGGCAGGTCCAGATCCGTCTGAGGGAGCACCATGTCCCCGCTCGCGACGTCAACGGGGTCGGTCTCGCAGCGGCGTTTACGAAGAGAGACCGCCAACGCGCGGGAACTGTCCGGCGCTTCCCGCATTGATGCGGGACGGCTCCGCTGCCCGCCGTCCGCGCCGCCACCACGCCCGCCGCCCTCGCTGCCGTCCTTGCCGTCATCGGACGTGATCTTCTTGATCCTGTCGCGGATGTCCTGGTCCATCTCCTTGTGTGTGACCGAACTCTTCGTGATGGCCTTGGGCAAGGTCGAGCCGACGTGCTCGCCCAGGTCATTGAGCCCCTTACCGAGCTTCTCCGTCATCTTCTCGATGGTGGAATCGAGGACGGCCGTCAAAGAATCCTTGCCCTTGGCCCGCCCGTGGTGCCCCTTGGCCTTGCCGAGCTTGCTCCCCGCCTTGTCCCGCATGGAGATCTGCACCCCAGCGAGCTTCGTTCCCGTCCGGCCGTGCGCATCGTGGTCGATCTCCGGACCGCCGCCGCGCCCTCGGCCGCCCGCCCCTCCGGCGGAAGCAAGTTGCAGGCCGCCCTTGCCTGCCTGCGCGGTCTGGTCGGCGTTGTAGCCGTCCTGCACACCCGTGGCATTCAGTGCGGTCTGGATCGCCAGGTCCGCCACGATGTTCTCCAGCGCGGCGACCGCCGGCTGCGTGAGCGTCGCGACGATCTCCGCCACGGCCTCCTCCGCCATCTCCTTCAGAATCCGCTTGAACGCGATCCTGGTGGCGGCGATCTTGGCCCCGGCCAGCAGCGTCGAAAGACCGACCGTCACCGGGGCGAACGCCAGCGTAATTCCCACCGTCGCACACAGATCCGCGAGCTCACCCACCGCGGCGATCTTCCGCGCCACGATGATGTCCGCCACCCGGTCCAGCGCACCCCCGACGATCCGGGCCGCCGCCGCCAAGTCCTTGTGCTTGCCCTGAACCTTCGCCCAGTGGTGGTCCAGAGCAGTCAGCGACTCACTCTGCCCGCTCGAAAGCAGCCGTTGAATGTGCTGATGGGCGGCGTGCCCGTCATCATCCGCATCGTCCGCGAACTCCCGCAGCGCGTCCGCCATGTCCCGATAGGCGTCCTCATCAACGTTCGGCCAACCCACACCGACGACATCAAGCATGGCGTCGACACCCTCAGGAATGGTGTAACCCATGACGCAACAGCCCCCGTATAACGCACAATCGAGCCGAGTCAACAAGATCGACCAGCATGACACGAGACAACCATGCGATCCCAGTGGTTCCCGGGCCACCTGCCCGGCAGCCAGGACCCTCCCTCCCACGCGGGAGCCCCGCACCGCTCACACTGGTGGCGCCCACACCCAGCACGGCGGCCCCGGGGCCCGCCGAGTTGACGGGTACGAACGCACCGTGGGTGGCGCCTGCCACGTTCACACCTGTGAAGTAGCGGACTTCGGGGCATTGGGTGTTGGCGTGATCCGAGCCGTCCTGGTCGCGCGATTTCCCAGCCACTCAGTACGCCACCAGCCAGGGGCATCCGACGGTTGGCGCTGTACCAGGTGATACCCGCTCTGGGTACGACCTGTGAGTCGTACCCGTCCCCAGGCAGCTGCCCCACGCCCCGTAGATAGTGATCTCCGAGCCGTCGCTCGCACCGTTGCCGACGTTGTGCGGTTTGAAAATCTCATCCTTCCGGTAGAGGACGCACGGCGAACCCGACTCGCCTCTTGGCCGACGAGCCCCTTTAGGGCGTCGCGCCAGCAAGAAGATCCAGGGCGCGCCAGGGCTCGTCTTCCGGCACCCTGCCGTCCTGCACCAGCCGGTCCACCACCGCCCGTACTGCCGCCGCCGTTTCCACTGGAATCTCCCAGGCACCGAACACCGTCTCCAGCGGCGCCGTCCCCGAGGGGATCGGTTCACCGGACGCCGCGTCGAACCAGCCCTCGGCCAGCTCGCACGGATGCCGCTCGAACACCGCCAGGATCACGCCGAGCGCCGTCGCGCTGTTGCCGATCTTGTACGCGGCCCGGGGACGACTCCAGCGCATCGAGTACGGGCTCATACTGCTTCAGCCCAGCCACCCACCGCTCATCTGCCGTCGCCGCCGAACGCGCCGCATCGAACGCGGCCTCGGCCCGCTCCAGCTCATCGGGCAGGAACATGAACTACACAGACGCGAAGTCGAGGTTCGCCTCACCCAGAGAAGCGACGTCCACCTTCTCCAGCAGATCCAGGGCCTTGTCGTCCAAACCCGTGTACTGCCTGTCGAACCTGGAGAACTCCACAGTCATCACGGGCATGCCGCCCTCGTCCGCCGCGGCGGCACGGGATACGGCGTCGCCGTCGGCTCGGACCAGGGCGGGCGCCAGGGCGGCGCCACGGATCACCTTCAGTCCGCGGATCGCGGCCATGTCACTCCTCCTGCTGCTACGGGTTGTCGGGGCCCGGACCGGCGGCGGGCAGCGCGGCCGGCCCGGGAGTGAACGGGGCATCGCCCCACGGGACAGGCGGCTGGTCCTCGGTCGCCCGAACCTCGTTGATCGTTTCCCAGTGGTTGCCAAGCGCGGAGGCATGGGCCAGGTAGCGCTGCACGGTGTTCGTCTCCAGCAGCGCGTCACGGTTCAGGCGCACATACTGCGGGCGGAGCAGGAACTGCGACAGCAACCGCTCCAGACGCCGTAGCCACTTGCCCACCGCGTACTTCAGCAACGTCAGATCACGGTCCTGGACGTTGGCGTAGGTCATCGATCCGCCGGTCTCGTAGCCGAGGATCTCCGCGATCCCCGGCCCGAAGATCCGCGCGCACTCCGCGGTCGAGTACCCCCGCGTCTGGAGGAACTGCGACTCCTCGGCGTTGACCTGGATCGCGTTGTACTGCCAGCCCTTGCCCAGGACCGCGGGTTCCCGCCGGCCGCGCAGGCCCGCCATGAACTTCGCCTTCACCTTGTCGGCCTGGTCCTGGTCGAGGTCGACCTCACCGTTGGTCAGCAGCGCGCCGGGCAGCGCGCCGTCCTGGAACCACCGCAACCCGAACCGCCCCGCCGTCAGTTGAAGACCGATCGCCGCAGCATGCATCTGGACCGGCGACAGCCCCTGCACCACACCCGACACCGGGTTGACCCGGCGGTGCACCATCCGGTCGGCGGGGATCTCACGGCCCTGCATGAACCACGTGACCGCACCGTCCTCCAACGCCCCCGTCACCCGGTCCGGATGGAACAGATCCATCTGCTGGAGGAAACCGGTCGCCGAGCGCTGCAACGACTCGCCGTACAAGTTGCCGCGCAGCAGCCAGGACATCAGCGCCCGGTAAGACCAGTCCTCCACCCCCTGACCCGAACCGTCCGGATCCTCCAGCCACCACGGCATCCCCAAGCTGCTTGCGGTCCGCGCCCTTCCCCCGGAACACGTCAATCGGCAGCTCACTGCCGACCGACGCGATCAGGTCCGGTGCCGCGAACACCGCGACCGCCTGCAACGACGACTCGGCCGACGAGAGGTCGACCTCGGTGTAGGAGCCGGTCTTCAGCCGCGCCATGACCTGGTCCAGCGGCACACCGGGCAGGCCCGCATCCCGGCCCGCGCCCCCCGTCGCAGGCCGGTCTTTACGCCACCACAGACTCACGGCACCCTCCAGTCCAGCAGGAGCAGGAAGGCGCCCGCGCAGATGAAACCGAGCAGCTCCCACGCCAGCCACAAGCCGTAGGAGACGAGCCCCGCGCCGGCCGTGCCGGGCACGATCTGCACCGACAGCCTCACCGCGGTACCGGCAGCGGACGCGGCCCAGCCCGCGGCCTTGTACACCCGGTCCCTGGCGCGCTTCACCAGACCTTCGCCACGGGGTCGTAGTCGCTCTGTACGGCGGGCCCTTGGCGTCATCGACGCTGGCGTGGCCGCCGTCGTACCTGTAGGCGGCGTTCTTGACGACGGCGGCGTGGTCCTTGCCGGTCTGGATGTCGTCGCAGACCCCAACTGAGCGACTGATTGCGCTGCTGTCCTTCCAGACCAAGCCGGGGTCGATGGCGCGAAGGGCGGCGAGGAGCGTCTTCTCCTGCGCGGCGTCGGGGCGAAGGAAGGCGCTGCTGGTGGCGGGTACTGGTGACGGTGCCTTCTCTGGCGTGGCCTGCATGTCGTCGGTGCTGCCGCAGGCGGTGAGCGTGGCGAGCAACAGGGCGGCTGCTACGGCGGTGGTTGTGCGCATGGTCCCCCCAGGACTGTGCGGATGAGAAGGGGTCATCGTTGCGCGAGGGCGGTGCGCGCGTCTGGGGGTGATGCATCCGTGACCCGGACGATGCCCTACGTCCTCTTGGCCGTGCGGGGCCCTCGCCTCGACCATGGAGGGACGAGATGGGGGGCTCATGCTTGAACGGCTCGATGAACGCTTCGGTAGATCGTGGCGCTTCTGGGCGTCGGTGGCGGCGATAGCTCTGTGGGTCGTCTGTGTCTTGCTGGCCCCGACTGATCCGTCTCCCACGCCTGGTCCGCTGTTCCCCAACACTGAGCCGGCGCCTGTCTATCCGCCGCCGGTGCCGGTACCGGTACCTATTCGGTGACGGTTCACGGTGCATGACGAAGGCCCCGACCGGGGGTGGGGGTCGGGGCCTTCGCGGGCAGTATGGCGGCGTCCGGGCATGCCGAACGCCCTTTGAGTGCTACACCGAGCGATCGGGCTGGTCAAGCGGCCTTGGCGGTCGTCGCGGGCTGGAGTTCGTTGAGGTCGACCAGCACACGGCCTGCGCGGTCGTATCCGTGGTGGATGAGCTTGCCGCGGCGGAGCTGTTGGCGGACGGTGCCGGGCTTGATGCCGGTAGCGGCTGATGCGGCGTAGGGGTCCACGAGGAGTGGGGCGGTCACGGCCCCATGATCCCGCAAATCGGCCCCGCCGCGATGTGTTCGCGGCGGGGCCGGGGCGCTCGTCCCGTTGGCCGAAGTCCCGAGTAGCTCCGCTACGAGGGCCTTTGGCCGCCTCGCGACCGCACGCACCGGACGCCGCTCCTTGACGCGCGAACGTTGCCGGTCGCGGCACTAGGCATGTGCCTCAACCTCTCCGGCCATGACCTGGGGAGCGTTGGGAAGTAGTGACGCGAGGTTTTCCCGCACAAAGTCCGACGCCCTCGTGATCGACTCATCGGCACCGGCTTGGTCCCGGAAGACGCTGGTCGACAAGACCACTCCGTTCCCGGGATTGATCCAGTAGAAGGCCACGAAGCCAGGGATCTGGCGAACGAGGGGAATGAATCCCTCGTTCACGAGGCGGCCCACCTCGGCAGGATCGGTTACCCCTTCATACCGGCGGACTGCTGCGTACATGGCGCTCCTTGCGGGTTCGGGGTGGATCCTTCGCTGAGGCGCCATACCCGCGCGGCAGTTATCCGCCTCGCGAGGCGTTAGGCAATCACCGGAAAGGCCGCCTCCAGTGACGCCAATGGCGCCGCTTGGCGGGGGTATGACGGCTGGGGTGCCGCAGGCGCCGGACGGTATATATGCCCGGCGTGCGCGGGCGGGCCCCACCCGGTGCGCGTGGAGGCGCGGGATACCCCTACGGCGGGGGCGGGGTATGACCGGCGGCGGACGGCATATGAGCGTCACCGTCGGGTGTCATACCGAGGTCATACGGGGCGATCTGGCAGGCGATGATCTGCGGTTCGACACCCGGCGGTAGACGCCCGCGGCCCAGGCGTTGCGGTACGTACCGGCGATGAGTGATACCGCGTGCTTCACCGCGGTCGACGCGGTCATACCGGCCGTGTCCCCGGTCTTACCCGCGCTCATGATCACGGCCAGGTCGTCATACAGCTCTTGGTCGACCTTGACGGAGAGGCCCTTGCCGGGCAGCGGCGGAGTGCTCACCAGTCCACCTCCCTCGCGGCGCCACGGAGCGCGGCGAGCACGTCAGCCTGCGTGCGCCCCGGCTCGCCCTCCCACGGGACGATGAGCTGCTCGCCGAGGTGGACGACCACCGCGTCCCAGGCGCGCAGGGTGGCTTCCTCGGCGGCCGGGTCGATGCCGGGCGTGGTGTAGCCGGCCGCGCGGTCTATGGCGGAGATGACGGCGTTGAGGTGGGAATCCCAGCCTTCGGCGGCGAAGAGATCGGCGGCCTGGTCCAGGACGGCGGCCACCCGGGAGCGGGTGACGGACAGTGTCAGCACGTCGTCCCCTCCCCATCCTCGGGGCGCGCGTATGGGGTGTAAGTGACCGGGAGGTCGGCGATCATGTTGCGGATGCCGTCGGCGTGGAAGGTCGGCTCGTGCCGACCTTCGACCATGGAGCCGAGGTAGCCGCGCAGCATGGCGGCCCGGGACGCCAGAAGCCGGTGGTAGGTGCCCTCGTCGCGGAGGTCGTCCGACCGGGTGACCTCACGGATGTCCGCAGCGAACACCCCGGCGTCCGGCCAGGACACGGCCACCCACGGCATGTGTCCGAGCACCTCGACGACCGCCGTCTTCAGGCGGCCCCCCACACTGCCCGCGGGGTTCGGCAGACGCATGCCGCGCTGCTCGCGGATGATGGCCACCCACCGCTCCGCCACGCCTACCAGACCGCCGGGCCCGCGCAGATCGAGGACGTCTTCCGACACGGGCAGCGGGGCGAACACGGGGCGCGAGCCTCGGACCTGGCTGCTGCCGCCCGGCGGAGCGAGGAACAGGGCCAGGCCCTCGTACAGGTCCGGCAGGCACTCCAATCGCACGCGGGTCGACTTCGTGCAGCCGGGGCACAGGTAGCTGCCGGTGTCGTCGTACCGCTTGGCACAGTCCACAACGCTGCCGCTGAATCCAGCGTTCGCGGGCTTCCGCGTCTCGGCCGCTGAGTTCGGCCAGCAGTTCCGCCCGCTCCTCGTACAGCCGGTCAAGCTCGTCATCCGCGATACTGCTGGCAGTGAATCGCTGGTCGGCCATGGATTCCTCTTGGTCTCGGTCCTTGATCATGTGACCACTCCTTCCGTTCAGGCGGCGAGAGCCGCGAAGTTGAAGCGGCGCAGGATGGCGCTCACTCGGTGCGCTGCTTGAAGGTCGGAGACGTCTCCGGCCGTTGCGCCGCGCGGTACGGGGATCTTGTTGGTGCGGCAGTAGCCGTGCTGCTTGCTGGTGGGCGCGGCCCCCGCCAGTGCGCGGGCTTGGCGACGAACGCGGCCGGGGCCAGGCGTCGTGTGTGCTGAGGCTTTGCCCGGACGCAGGGAGCCGCAGGGAGGAATGCAGGGACCTGCGGAGCGTTGGTGAATTGCTCTGGCCTGGTGTTTTGCCGGGAGGCAGGGACTTGCAGGGAGAGATCTGTATGCCTGCGCGGTGAGGGAGCTGGAGCTTTCCGTTACGCATACAGACATGTGTGTTGTGTGATGTGTGTGCGATGCGCGCGCTATGTGGGACGGAGGGGAATCTCCCTGCAAGTCCCTGCCTCCCGGCAGGAGCGCAGGTCAGCGACCGCGCAGGGACCGGTGCGGGTCCCTGCTGTGCTCCCTGCCGGGTCCCTGCGGTCCCTGCATCGCGCGTGGACCCGCTCACTGGGTGCCCTGCTGGGGCGCGCTGGTGGACGTCGACGCGCCATGTGTTCTGGCAGCGGTGGGAGTCCCACACCCGTACTGGCTTGAGGTCGCCGAAGAAACGACCGTCCCGGGCTTTGAGCCACCCGCCCAGCACGTTCGCCGTCGGCAGCTCACCGGTCTTCGGGTTGCGCGGGACGGAGTCTGCGACAGAGCCGAGGACGGCGCCGGTCGTGACAGCCTGATCGCCGAGGTTGGTACGCCAGGCGGTCAGGAAGCTGATCCACTCCAGCAGTTCGTCATCCTGCTGGATCGCGTCGTCACGGTCGGCCATCCATCCGGGGACGCCGAGGAAGGCGAGGAGGCCGGCCAACATGGTGGCCCACTCGGAGTAGTCGCCCTTCCGGGTGCGGACGGTCTGGGCGCCAGCGGCGAGCCAGGCCCGCACCATCGTGACGAGCGCGGCCACGACCGTGCTGGCGTTGGAGCGCAGCCACGGGCGGAGGTCGCCTACGCGGAATCCGTCGCGCTGGTCGGGGTCGGGGACGTTGGGGTCGAGGCGTACCCACATGGTGCGTCTCGCGTTGTCCCCGCCTGTACGGAGGCCGTTGCCGGTGAGGATCCACAGCTTGTCATTGAGCATGGTGACCGACGCGGTCGAACCAAGGACGCGGTCTCCCCAGTGCTCGGCGGTCAGAAGGCTGGAGAGCACGGGTGACTTGACGATGTGACCGTTGGGCAGATTGTCGAGGACTACGACCGGCTGCCCAGTGGTGTAGAGCTGCGTGGTGATCGACTTCCGGAGTTCGGTGTCGTTCTCAGGCCATGCGGTCTCGCTGATGCCATAGCCGTACTTGAGGATGTCCTTCAGCAGGCTCTTGCCGCTTCCGGGGGCCGTCGCCGAGATGATGAACATCGGGGTGGGGCCGTAGAAGTACGGGCGCAGGATCGGGGTCAGCAGCGCGCCGAGGAAGTGGGCCCGGTCCGAGGGCTGGGCCCATGGGAAGTCGGCCAGCATCTCATCGAGCACGATTTCCCGGGCGCGTGCCAACGAGTCTGCGGAGACCTGCGGTTGGAGGCGTCGCAGAGGTACGCGCGGCTGGAGATACAGGCCCGTGGCCGTGTCGTATCCGGGCGCCTGAAGGAGGGTTCCGTCCGCTCGGATGACCGGTGATGTGACGATGCCCCGAAGTGGCGGCAGTGGCCAGTCCTTCCGGCCGAGGACTGTGCCGCAGGTCTTCGGCAAGAACAGTTCCCGGACCTCTTCGGATACTCCGTCCGCATCCTTTCGGACCGTGTAGCTGGTGAGGTGATCGGCGAGGTACGCGCGAAGATTGTCGGTACCGAGCTGCTGCACGAGGGGGTTGCCGTTGTCGTCCTCATGGACCCAGCACGGGCCGCCGGAGCGCTTATAGAGGTCCGGCAGGCGGTCGTCCGCCATGAGCATCAGGACACCGTCGATGGCGTCGGCCTCGTTGGTTATGTCCAACTCGGGCCGTGCCGCGACGACCCGGAGCCCCAGGGCGCCGTCCGGCGCATCGTCGGGCTCGGGAACGTGGGCAGGGTCGAGCGCGGATGATCCGTCGCTGAAGTGGCCCCCCACCGGGGCGAGCCGACGACGCGGAGGCTCGGTCCCGAACCCCTGGCCACGCAGCGCGGACGCGGCTCCCTTGTGGTCGCCGCCGTGGTGGAGGAGCGCGCAGGCGCCGAACTTCGTGTAAGGGACTTCGGGGATGAACTCGGTGGAGCTGGAGAAGACGTACAGCCGGTCGCGGCCGGGGTCGCGGCCGGTCGTCGCCGATAGCCCCTTGTCCTTGCCAGGGCGCCGCCAGTACCGGGTCTGCCCGTGCTGCGCCACGAGCGTCCAGCCGTGAGACTGAAGGATGTCGGCCCAGTCGGTTTTGGCCTCGTAGTCCTCGCCAGGACGGACCGAGCCCTCGGGCGCCGGCCGGATGTCGCGCGGGGCTGTCTTGACGGTCTCCTGCTTGGGCAGGGTGTCGAGCATCCGGCAGACCGCCCGAATCGCTGCCATCACATCGGCGTCAACCGTGGGGATGGAGCCGGGCCCACCGGCTAGACGTACGTACGGCCTCCCCGTCGGGTGGGCGACGCCGTAGGAAGGCTCGACCAGCCCGTACCCGCCTTCGCCGCGTGTCCCGATCTGCACGCGGATGATGCGAGTGGTCGGCTTCTCGGCGACGCGCTGCCGTTCCTGCGGCGTGTACTCGTCCTCGCGAGCGAGGCAGGAGGCCAACTTGGTGTTACCAGGGACCTGGGCTCCGTCGATCCGCGCCCGGTAGTGCCGGCCGCCGGACGGGGACTCGGTCGCCCAGCCGGTGAGGATGCTCTCCCACACGGCGCCGAGCCCGGACGCCTTCATGATCTCGGTGACTTCTTCGAGGACGCCGTCCGCGATCGCGTGGCCCTCAAACTCGATCATTTCGACGTTGCCGGACACGCCGCCGTAAACGGTGGCGATGCCCTGGCGGCGGCCGTCGCCGAACCACTGGTCGTGCTCGGCCTCGGTGGAGCGGGTCACCTTGTACGGCTTCCAGCTCCGTACGTCGGCGGCCTTGCTGCCATCGGCCTTGATGGGCAGGACGCACAGGCCAGCGTCGTGCATCTCGCGAGCGGAAGCCCGGAGGTCTGGGGTCTGTGCGTCGGTCACGCGATGCTCCTGGCGGTGCATCGGGCGGGGTGTTCGGTGCGGATGGTGGCGGCGAACTCCGTGACGGCCTGGACGCCGTGTACCGGACCTTCGCGCTGCTGGCAGAGCGCGCATTCGTACTTGGCGCGGGGCGGCCGGATGCGCTTGCCGTCCGGATCGAGTCCGAAGTCGACGGTCAGGGCCGCGATGACACGGCGGCCGTCCGCGCGGGCCGGGCGGCCCGGGGTGGTGCCCCCGGGCGCCGCGGTGCGGTGCGTCTGCGTCACGGGCGCGCCTGCTCGCTCGACGCCGTCGCGGGGGCCACCTGCTCGGCATCGCTGCTGCCGAGCAGGTGGAGGAAGGCCAAGAGGTCGACGTGCCGCACGTAGCGGCGTCGCCCCAGGCGCACCAGTTCGAAGGGCAGCTCGTCCTGTGCGGCGAGCTGGTACGTAGTCGACTGCGCCTGTCCCAGGGCTTTGCCGACGGTGGGCCAGAGCGGGACCAGCGCGGGCTGGTCGAGGATCTCGGCGATGCTGAGTGCGGCCATCACGCGGACACCGCCAGCCGCTGGAGACTGCGGAGGGTGCGACCGTCCCGGGTCCAGAGGACCGGGAGATCCACGCCGATACGGTCCGCTACGGCCAGAGCCACGCTTTCCGGCGCGGTGTCCTGCACGCCGGTCAGGAGGTGGCCGATGGTGCTGTGGTGTACTCCGGCGGCCTCGGCCAGGCCGCGGATACCGACGGGCCGGCCGTCGCCCGTGCGCTTCATGAGGATGCGCAGGACCTCTCGGTCGGCCAGGCGGTACATGGGTTCGCTCAACGCCTTCACCTCGCGCGCCTTGTTCATTTCGATGAACAAGCTGACAGGTATTCAGCCGCGCAAGGGCGCGTCTCCAGCCACATAGCAAGACCCCAGTGGCGCTCCCCGTTCATCCGCATAGACAATCTGTCGATACAGACGGACTAAGGGTTGACTTAGAGCTGGCCAGAACTTGGATTAGGGCGCCTCGCGTACACCGGCCGAATAGACACCTGACGGCAGCGGAGTGACAGGATGAACCTCGTGGCGGAGCGAGCGGCACGGACCGATCTGTCCGACCTCGTGCGCGACCGACGCGCAGGGTTGGGATTGAGCCTCCGAGATCTGGCAGATCAGTGCAGCGACCCGGAAAACATCGAGAGCGGACCGCTCTGGAAGTTCGGCGCGATCAATCGCTTGGAGAAGCGCCTCCCGACAATCCCGCCACAGCTACCCGAGTTGCGCGCCCTGGCGGAGGGGCTGAATGTGCCCCTCTGGAGGGTCCAGGATGCAGCCGGCGCCCAGTTCTTCGGCATCGACACCATTTGGCCTGAGGCCGTGCGGGCAATGGTGCGCGACTACGAGGCAATGCGCCCCGAGGACCAGCACCGAGTCCGGCAGCTCATGAAAACGTGGGGAATGGAGCCACCCCCAGAGGGTGACCCTAAGCGACATTCATGTAACCCCTGGTGCGGACCAAGTCGACTGTGCATGACGGGATCCTTGCCGGAGTCTTCACTTCCGGCCCTGGATTCGAACTGACGTACGGTCAGTCCGAGGGGGGCGCACGACATGATCAAAGTCAATGAGGTGACACGGGTGGACTTCTCTCTGGGGGGCGAGAAGTCGGGCATCCCTACCGGTCGGGCATGTCTGCTCAACGAGGATGACGGGGCCATTCCCGTAGCCATCCGGTACGGCCACGCCCATCCACACCTCTGCCGGGACCTGAACGACTACCACGCGCAGATTCTTGGCGCCGAGGGCCGATGGGTGCAGACCTGGGACCCGGAGGGCTCGGACCGCGTCTACAAGGCGCCGGAGGGGCTCGGCCTGGTCCATGTCGCATGGAGGATCGTTCCTGCGCGGGAGATGCCACACGGCCTTACCTGCATGCCCCTGGAAGTGCAGGGACGGTTCGCGTGGGTGATCCGCTCGGGCCTCGCCACTCCCCGACTATGCGACGAGATGAACGAATACCTCACACGGATCACCGGTGACGGCCTCTGGGTGCAGCGCTGGCGCGGCGCAAATCCAATGGACAACTGACCATGCTGCGGCCGGGGTTCTGCATTCCGGCCAGGCCCGGCCGTCCACCGAACAGACTGGTGAGCGGCGCCCGTGTCCGGCGGGTCAGTTCAGTTCCAGGAGGCATCGTGAAAGGTTCGACATACCGCCGTTGCTACTGCCGCAGCGAGGACGGCAGATCGCTGGGCAAAGACTGCCCGCAACTGTCCAGCCGCAGACACGGGGTGTACGCCGTGCGCCAGGAGCTGCCCGCGCGAGCGGACGGCGGGCGGCGCAGCTTCAGCCGGTCCGGGTACGAGTCGGCGAAGAAGGCCCAGGAGTGCCTGGACGAAGTTCGGGCGCTGCTCGCCCTGCCAGACGGAAACGACGCGGACGGCCAGGTCCGCATCGGCGATCTGCTGGAGACCATCAGCAAGGACAAGAAAGCGCCGCTGCCCGGCCTCGAACAGACACGTCGTCGGTTCCGTGCCGGGCAGGCGCTCGTCAGTGAGCTGACGGTCGGGGCCTGGCTGGACGAATGGCACGCGGCGAAGAAGAAGCGCAAGACCACTCTGCGCGGATACGGCCCTCATATCGACGTCCATCTGAAGCCGGGCATCGGAGCTGCCTCCGTACCGTCGCATTACGGGGCCGGCGACCCAGCAGCGGATCCGCGCGACCCTGCGTGCGGCTCTCAACGCGGCTATCTCCCGGCAGTTGCTGACGTTCAATCCGGCATCGCATGTCGAGCTGGAGTCGGGCAAGCGCCCGAAGGCCGTCCTGTGGTCGGCCGAGCACGTCGAACACTGGCGCGAGACCGGTGAGGCCCCGTCAGCGGTCATGGTGTGGACGCCGGAACAGGCCGGTTCGTTCCTGGACCACGCCGAAGGCGACCGCCTGTACGCGCTGTTCCATCTGATCGCCTTCCGGGGGCTTCGCCGCGGCGAGGCGGTCGGGCAGACGTGGGCGGACGTCAACCTCGGGGCCGAGACACTCCGGGTATCCAAGACGATCGTTCAGGACGGGTGGGCGCCGGTCGAAAGCAAGCCGAAGACGGAGGACAGTGAGGCCCTCATAGCGCTCGGACCGGGGACCACACAGGTCCTCCTGGAACACGTGTACGGCAGCTGGACGAGCGTCAGGAGCGGCTCGGGAAGAGGCTGCCGTGGAACCCGACGGGCAAGGTGTTCGTACAGGAGGACGGGTCCTGGCTGCACCCTGAGAAGGTGTCAGACGTCTTCCGGCGGCTCGTCCGCGAGGCGGACCTTCCGCCGATCAGCCTCCGGGATCTGCGCCATGTGGCTGCAACCTTGATCCATGCGGGTGGAGGTGACCTCCACGCGATCAAGGAAACGCTGCGACACGGAACTATTCAGCTAGCGTCTGACACGTACACCAGTCTTCTGCCCCAGGTCGACAAGGAGGTAGCGAGGAATGCCGAAGCCGTGGTTCCCCGCGCCCGCCGTGCACGGCCGTCCGGCACGCCCGCTCACGCACCGCTCACGCAAGACCCTGTAAACCACTGAGCGCCCCATGTGGTCTAGGCCACGTGGGGCGCTCGGATGCCAGGTGGGAACGATTCATCAAACGGGCGTTCCCGTGGGGCGGGTGGGACTCGAACCCACGGCCGACGGATTATGAGTCCGCTGCTCTAACCGGCTGAGCTACCGCCCCTAACGGCGTGTCGCGCACATTTGTGCGCGCCCGTCTGCCGCAGCATAGCCGCTCATACGATCTCCTGCCTCGGATGGTCGGCATCCTCTGACCATGAGGACTTCGCCATGCGCCGTCCGGTTCCACGAACCACGGAGTAGATCCGTAAGAGGTACCCAAAAGGGGCGGGAAGCCCGGTCGGCGGAGTACCGGAGAGTGAGAACGGGCACACGAAAAAGGACCCCGAAGGGCCCTCCTCGTACTACCGCTCCCCCGGCTGGACTCGAACCAGCAACCCTCCGGTTAACAGCCGAATGCTCTGCCAATTGAGCTACAGGGGATCGCGCTCCCCCGACTGGACTCGAACCAGTAACCTGCCGGTTAACAGCCGGCTGCTCTGCCAATTGAGCTACAGGGGATTGCTGCGTCTGCACCGAACGTACCTACCCCGGTCCTCCCGGGCGGCGCGCGTTCGCTGCGACACATACATTAGCGCAAGCAGGGGGGTGCTTTGCCAATCGGTATCGACCCGGGGCACGCCGGGTGATCCCGGGCCCCGGCGGGGTAGGCGCAGAGCACAGACCGACGGTCCGACGCTGACGCTGGGGACTCCGACGCCGAGAGGGAAGGGTGGCAGCCATGCGGTACCGCCTCACATTCATCGCGGGACTGGCTTGCGGATATGTCCTGGGGACCCGCGCCGGCCGTGAGCGTTACGAGGAGCTCAAGAAATCGGCCCGCCAGATGTCGCAGAACCCGGCGGTGCGCAACGCGGCCGAGTCCGCCGCGCAGACCGGCCGCGAGATCGCGGGCAAGGCGTACCACTCGGTGAACGGCATCGTCGGCGACAAGCTCCCCGACTCCGTCGCCCAGCGTGTGCGCTCCCTGCGCGAGCGGAGTCAGAACGGCCAGGACGACTGGGGTACGAGCAATACCTGACCCGGATCAGGACATCCGGGGCGTCCCGGCAGCGCTACTGGTGCGGCGCGTGCGGCAGAATCGGGTGTCATGGGAATAGTCGCCGGGTTGGACAGTTCGTCCGGGTTCACACGCGTCGTCGTCTGCGACGCGGACACAGGTGCCGTGCTGCGGCAGGGGTACGCGGCCCATCCGGTCGAGCCCAAAGCCACCGAGGTCGATCCGCAGGCCTGGCTGCTCTCCCTCGGCGAGGCCGCCTCGGGCGGGCTGCTGGAGGGCGTGCAGGCCATCGGGGTGGCGGCGCAGCAGCACGGCCTGGTGGCGCTGGACCGGCAGGGGAACCCCGTACGGCCCGCGCTGGTCGGCAACGACAAGCGCGCGCAGGTCGCCGCCGCGGATCTGATCGACGCGCTGGGCGGGCGGCACGCCTGGGCCGAGGCCGTCGGGTCCGTACCGCAGTCGAGTCAGCTCGTGGCCAAGCTGCGCTGGCTGGCGCGGACCGAGCCCGAGGCGGCGCGGCACACCGCGCTGGTGCTCCAGCCGCACGACTGGCTGGTCTGGCAGCTGCTGGGGCGTCCGGCGCGCAGGACGACCGACCGGGGCGGGGCCTCCGGGACCGGCTACTGGTCCGCGCGTACGGGGGCGTACCGGCCGGATCTGGTGGAGCTGGCGCTCGGGCACCAGGCCGCGCTGCCCGAGGTGCTCGGCCCCGCGGACACCGCCGGGACGACCCCCGAGGGGCTGCTGATCTCGGCGGGGACCGGCGAGACGATGGCCGCCGCGTTCGGGCTCGGGGTCGCGGTCGGGGACGCCGTGGTGTCGCTGGGGGCTTCCGGGTCGGTGATGGCCGTCCATCACGAGGCGGCGGCCGACCCGTCCGGAATGATCACTTCCTTCGCGGACGCCACCGGGATGCATCTGCCCGTCGTGCACACGCTGAACGCCGTCAGGGCGCTGCGCGGTACGGCGGAGCTGCTGGGTACGGCGGAGCTGGCCGAGCTGTCCGAGCTGGCGCTCAAGTCCACGCCGGGCTCCTCGGGGCTGGTGTTCCTGCCGTATCTGGAGGGCGAGCGGACCCCGCAGCTGCCGCACACGGCGGGCACGCTGACCGGGCTGCGGCGCGAGTCGATGAAGCCGGAGCATCTGGCGCGGGCCGCGTTCGAGGGGATGCTCTGCTCGCTCGCCGACGCGATGGACGTGCTGCGCGGGCGGGGGGTGGAGGTGCGGCGGGTGTTCCTGCTGGGCGCCGCCGCCGAGCTGCCCGCCGTACAGGCCCTGGCTCCGGCGATCTTCGGGGCGCAGGTGGTCGTACCGCAGCCCGCCGACTACACGGCGATCGGCGCGGCGCGGCAGGCGGCCTGGGCGCTCGGGGTCTCGCGGGGGTCGCTCTCCCCGCACAACCCGCCGGCCTGGCAGGGCGCGGCGGCCCAGGTGTTCGAGCCGGGTGAGGACGCGGCGGTGGGTACGGCGGTACGGCAGCAGTACACGGCGACGCGGGAGCAGATCCACCCCGGGGCGTTCGGGCACGGGGGCTGAGCGGGGCGGTCCGGCGGAGCGGAGTGGAGCGCGCTCGGGAGGGCTTTCGGGGTGGCCGGGGCACGTGCGCGTTCTTGACTCGTCCTTGGACATAAACCCGTGGGGCGAGGCGGGGGCGATAACGCAAGATGGGGGCTGATCCCCGTTCTCGCGACCCTTCATGCCGAGCCGACCCCGAAAGACTACGCGTGCTGCTACGACTTCTGCGAGCCCATCTCGCCCCGTACAAGAGACCGATAGCCCTGCTGGTGGCGCTCCAGCTGTTGCAGACGTGCGCCACCCTCTACCTGCCCACTCTCAACGCCGACATCATCGACAACGGTGTCGTGAAGGGGGACTCGGGCTACATCCTGCGGTTCGGCGGCATCATGATCGCCGTCAGTGTCGTCCAGGTGATCTGCAACATCGGCGCCGTGTACTACGGCGCGCGGACCGCCTCCGCCCTCGGCCGGGATGTGCGGGCCGCCGTCTTCGAGCGGGTGCAGAGCTTCTCCGCCCGTGAGGTGGGTCACTTCGGTGCCCCCTCGCTGATCACCCGCACCACCAATGACGTCCAGCAGGTCCAGATGCTGGTCCTGATGTCGTTCACGCTGATGGTGTCCGCGCCCATCATGTGCGTCGGCGGCATCATCATGGCGCTCGGCCAGGACATCCCGCTGTCGTCGGTGCTGCTGGCCGTCGTACCGCTGCTCGGGATATCCGTGAGCCTCATCATCAGGAAGATGCGGCCGCTGTTCCGGACCATGCAGACCCGGCTGGACACGGTGAACCGGGTGCTGCGCGAGCAGATCACCGGCAACCGCGTGATCAGGGCCTTCGTACGGGACGACTACGAGAAGGAGCGCTTCCGGGGCGCCAACACCGAGCTGACCGATGTCTCGCTGTCGACCGGCCGGCTGATGGCGCTGATGTTCCCGACCGTGATGACGGTCGTGAACCTGTCGTCGATCGCTGTCGTCTGGTTCGGCGCGCACCGGATCGAGAGCGGCGGGATGGAGATCGGCGCGCTGACCGCGTTCCTCGCCTATCTGATGCAGATCGTGATGGCGGTGATGATGGCCACCTTCATGTTCATGATGGTGCCGCGCGCCGAGGTGTGCGCCGAGCGCATCGAGGAGGTGCTCGGCACCAGTTCGAGCGTCGTACCGCCGGAGAACCCGGTGCGGGAGCTGCGCCGGCACGGACATCTGGAGGTGCGGGACGCGGAGTTCCGCTTCCCCGGCGCCGAGGAGCCCGTATTGCGCGAGGTGTCGCTGGTGGCGCGGCCCGGTGAGACGACCGCGGTGATCGGGTCGACGGGCAGCGGCAAGTCGACGCTGCTCGGGCTCATTCCCCGGCTGTTCGACGCGACCAGCGGGGAGGTACTCGTCGACGGCCAGGATGTGCGCGAGCTGGATCCCGTACTGCTGGCGAAGACCGTGAGTCTCGTACCGCAGAAGCCGTATCTGTTCTCCGGGACGGTGGCGACGAATCTGCGCTACGGCAATCCGGACGCGACCGACGTGGAGCTGTGGCACGCGCTGGAGGTCGCCCAGGCGAAGGAGTTCGTCGCGGCCCTGGAGGGCGGGTTGAACGCGCCGATCGCGCAGGGCGGTACGAATGTCTCCGGCGGGCAGCGGCAGCGGCTCGCGATCGCGCGGACGCTGGTGCAGCGGCCGGAGATCTATCTGTTCGACGACTCGTTCTCGGCGCTGGACTACGCCACGGACGCGGCGCTGCGCGGCGCGCTGGCGCGGGAGACCGCGGAGGCGACCGTCGTGATCGTCGCCCAGCGGGTCTCCACCATCAGGGACGCCGACCGCATAGTCGTGCTCGACGAGGGCCGGATCGTGGGGTCGGGCCGCCATCACGAGCTGATGGCGGGAAACGGGACATACCGGGAGATCGTGCTCTCCCAGCTGACCGAGGCGGAGGCTGCCTGATGAGCGGTCCAGGCGGACGCATGATGGCGGCGGGCCCGACACAGCGGTCCATGGATTTCAAGGGGTCGGGCAAGCGGCTGGTGAGGCTGCTGCTCGTGGAGCGGACCACCCTCTGGTGGATGCTCGTGGCCGGTGTGGTGAGTGTCGCGCTGTCGGTCGTGGGACCGAAGATCCTCGGAAAGGCGACGGACCTCATCTTCGCGGGGGTCATCGGCCGGGGGACCCCCGGCGGTGTCACCAAGGCACAGACCATCGAGGAGCTGCGGGCCAGGGGCGACAACGGAATGGCCGACCTGCTCTCCGGAGTGGACTTCACCCCGGGCCAGGGCATCGACTTCGGCGCCGTGGGTGAGGTCCTGCTGATCGTGCTGGTGATCTATGTCGCCGCCGGGCTGCTGATGCTGGTGTCGACCCGGCTCTCCATCCGGGTCATCAACCACACGGTGTACCGGATGCGGGAGGAGATCCAGGCGAAGCTGTCGCGGCTGCCGCTGTCGTACTTCGACCAGCAGCCGCGCGGTGAGGTGCTGAGCCGGGCGACGAACGACATCGACAACATCTCCCAGACCATGCAGCAGACGATGGGGCAGCTGATCAACTCGCTGCTGACGATCATCGGTGTGCTGGTGATGATGTTCTGGATCTCGCCTCTGCTGGCGCTGGTCGCGCTGGTGACGGTTCCGCTGTCGGTGGTGGTGGCGGCGAGGATCGGCAAGCGGTCGCAGCCGCAGTTCGTCCAGCAGTGGAAGGTCACCGGCACGCTGAACGCGCATATCGAGGAGATGTACACCGGGCACGCCCTGGTGAAGGTCTTCGGGCGGCAGAACGAGTCGGCCGAGGCCTTCCGCGAGCAGAACGAACAGCTCTACGAGGCGGGTTTCAAGGCGCAGTTCAACAGCGGGATCATGCAGCCGCTGATGCTCTTCGTCTCCAATCTGAGCTATGTGCTGGTCGCGGTCGTCGGCGGACTGCGGGTCGCCTCGGGCTCGCTGTCGATCGGTGATGTGCAGGCGTTCATCCAGTACTCGCGGCAGTTCTCCATGCCGCTGACGCAGGTCGCGTCGATGGCCAATCTGGTGCAGTCGGGTGTCGCCTCCGCCGAGCGGATCTTCGAGCTGCTGGACGCGGAGGAGCAGGAGGCCGACGCCCCCGCGGTGGAGCGGCTGCGCGAAGCGCGGGGCAAGGTCACGCTGGATCATGTGTCGTTCCGGTACGAGCCCGACAAGCCCCTGATCGACGATCTGTCGCTCTCGGTGGACCCGGGACAGACCGTCGCGATCGTCGGGCCGACGGGCGCCGGCAAGACCACGCTGGTCAATCTGCTGATGCGGTTCTACGAGGTGACGAGCGGCCGGATCACGCTGGACGGCACGGACGTGTCCCGGATGTCCCGTGCGGAGCTGCGGTCCGGGATAGGCATGGTCCTTCAGGACACCTGGCTGTTCGGCGGCACGATCGCGGAGAACATCGCGTACGGCGCGTCGCGCGAGGTCAGTCGTGAGGAGATCGAGGAGGCGGCGCGGGCGGCTCACGCCGACCGGTTCGTCCGTACGCTCCCCGACGGCTATGACACCGTGATCGACGACGAGGGGTCGGGGGTCAGCGCGGGTGAGAAGCAGCTGATCACCATCGCGCGGGCGTTCCTGTCCGATCCGGTGATCCTCGTGCTGGACGAGGCGACCAGTTCGGTGGACACCCGGACCGAGGTGCTGATCCAGAAGGCGATGGCGCGGCTGGCCCACGGCCGTACGAGCTTTGTGATCGCGCACCGGCTCTCCACGATCCGGGACGCGGACGTGATCCTGGTGATGGAGAACGGCGCGATCGTCGAACAGGGCACGCACGACGAGCTGCTGGCGGCGGAGGGCGCGTACGCGCGGCTGTACGCGGCCCAGTTCGCGCAGGCGGTCGCCGAAGTGGACTGACCGGCGCGGCTGGTGAGCGCTGGTCGTGGACGCCGCGTCCGTTTCCGCCTTCGGGTGGGTACGGGCGCGGCGTCCGTTTCGGGACCGGGGATCAGGGATCGGGGCTTGGGGCCGGGGCCGGGGCTTGGGGCTGGGACCTGGAGGCCGCTTTCTCAGTCCAGGTAGCCGCGGAGCTGGTCGGCGTAGGCGTGATCACGGAGTCTGCCGAGCGTCTTGGACTCGATCTGGCGTATGCGCTCGCGGGTCACGCCGAAGATCCGGCCGATCTCCTCCAGGGTGCGGGGCCGGCCGTCGGCCAGTCCGTACCGCAGCTGGATGACCTTGCGTTCGCGCTCGCCGAGGGTGGAGAGCACCGCGTCCAGATGCTGGCGCAACAGCAGGAAGGCCGCCGACTCGACGGGGGACGCGGCGTCGCCGTCCTCGATCAGATCGCCGAGCGCGACATCCTCCTCCTCGCCCACGGGGGCATGCAGGGAGACCGGCTCCAGGGAGAGCCTGAGCACCTCCCTGACCCGGTCGGGGGCCAGCTCCAGCTGGGCGCCCACCTCTTCGGGGGTCGGCTCGTAACCGCGTTCCTGGAGCAGTCTGCGCTGGACGCGTACGACGCGGTTGATCAGCTCGACCACATGGACCGGGACGCGGATGGTGCGGGCCTGGTCGGCGAGCGCCCGGGACATCGCCTGGCGGATCCACCAGGTCGCGTAGGTCGAGAACTTGTAGCCGCGGGCGTAGTCGAACTTCTCGACTGCCCTGATCAGGCCGAGATTTCCCTCCTGGACGAGATCGAGCATGGTCAGTCCGCGGCCGACGTAGCGTTTGGCCACCGAGACGACCAGCCGCAGATTCGCCTCGATGAGACGGCGTTTGGCCATCCGGCCCAGCACGACCAGCCGGTCGAGGTCGAGGGCCAGTTGGGAGTCCAGATCGGGGGTGGTGCTCAGCTTCTCCTCGGCGAAGAGGCCGGCCTCGACCCGGCGGGCGAGGTCCACTTCGTCGAAGGCGGTGAGCAGCGGTATCCGCCCGATCTCCCGCAGATACTGGCGGAAGAGATCGGAGGAGGGTCCGCCGGTGTCGGCACGGCTGCCCGGCCGGCCCGTGGGCTCGGGCACGAGGGGCACCTCCACAGGATGCTCGGTGAGCGGCTCCTCGACGGACTCGGGAGATGCTGCCTCCGCCTCCCGCACGACCGTCTCGGGGTGGTGCGCGACGCGGCTCTGCGCGGGGACGGCGGGCACGGGGGCGGCGGGCGCGTGGCCGGTGGGGGACGCGGCGGGGGGCGCGTCGGACGAGGCGGGCGCGGGCGCGGACGGGGGCGCAGGCGCGGGGGGTGGCGCTGAGGGGGGCGCTGAGGGGGGCGCTGAGGGGGGCGCGGCTAACGTCTCGGTGAGGGTCTGGGTCTGGGTCTGCACGGGGGGCGACCTCCAGGTGATCGCTGCCGGTTCGGGGCGGGGGGCGTACGGCAGCGGGACGAGGACGGCCGGGCCGCCTTCCGTCCCGTACACGATGAGCGGATCCGCGGGGGTGAGGCGCCCACCGTCGGTAGGCCGGCCGCGCTCCGGTGAACTCAGGCACCGCATCCCAGTGTGGGGTACGACATATCGCTGCCACGAGGGGCGTGCGGTGACTTTTTGCGCCCTGTACGTAACCGTGCCGTTACCGCACGGAGGCCCGGAGGCGGTCTACAGGGCGGCGGCGCCGTCGTTGCGCAGGGACTGGCCGTACTGCTGAAGCACCCACAGTTCCTTCTGAACGGCGGCGTAATGGTCCGGATCGGAGCGCGTGCCCAGCCGGGTGAGCGTGCCGGTCACGTCACGGACGCGGCGGTCGACGGCGCGCAGTCTGACCTGGACGAGCTGCTGGCCCGCGTAGACCTCGTCGATCGTCTTGCCGTGGAAGACCTCCACCGCCAGCTCGGTGACCATGGCGCGCACCACGTCGTTCGGCGCGGCGTCACGGACCCTCGCCAGATACTCGGGGGCGGACTCCAGGCCCTGTTCGGCGCCGCCCGCGTCCTCTATGGCGCGGCGTACGGCGGCGTACGGCGGGGCCGTGAACTCGTCCTCGCCGTAGGCGTCGAAGGCGGGGGAGACCAGTTCGGGCCGCTGGAGGGCGAGCTTCAGCAGCTCGCGCTCGGTGCGGTGGGCGGGACTGCGGAGGTTGAGCGCGGGGCCCGCGGGGCCCTGTGGGGGGCGGGCGGCGTACGACTGCGACTGCTGCGAGCGGCGCTCGGGGGCGGGCGCCGGTCCCCGGCCGCCGCGGTCGCGCGCCCAGCGCGCCATCTGTGCCACCCGCTTGACCACGAACTGGGTGTCGAGGATGCCGAGGATGCCGGCGAGCTGGACCGCGACCTCGTGCTGCGAGGAGCCGTTCTTGATCCGGGCGACGATCGGGGCCGCCTCGTCGAGCGCCGCCGCCCGGCCCGCCGGGGTCTCCAGGTCGTACCGCCCGACGATCTGGCGGATCGCGAACTCGAAGAGCGGCGTACGCGGCTGGACCAGGTCCTGGACGGCCTCGTCGCCCTTGGCGAGCCGTAGCTCGCACGGGTCCATCCCGTCGGGGGCGATGGCGATATAGGTCTCGGCGGCGAACTTCTGATCGTCCTCGAAGGCGCGCAGCGCGGCCTTCTGACCCGCCGCGTCCCCGTCGAAGGTGAAGATCACCCGGGCGCTGCCGTTGTCCATCAGCAGCCTTCGGAGGATCTTGATGTGGTCGCCGCCGAAGGCCGTGCCGCAGGTGGCGATGGCGGTGGTGACCCCGGCCAGGTGACAGGCCATCACATCGGTGTATCCCTCGACCACCACGGCGCGGCTGGCCTTGGCGATGTCCTTCTTCGCCAGGTCGACGCCGTACAGCACCTGGGACTTCTTGTAGATCGATGTCTCGGGGGTGTTGAGGTACTTCGGGCCGTTGTCGTCCTCGCGCAGCTTGCGCGCGCCGAAGCCGACCACTTCGCCTGAGATATCGCGGATGGGCCACATCAGCCGGCCGCGGAAGCGGTCGATGGGACCGCGGCGGCCGTCCTGGGAGAGGCCGGAGAGCAGCAGCTCCTTGTCGGTGAAGCCCTTGCCGCGCAGAAAGCGGGTGAGATGGTCCCAGCCGACGGGGCTGTAACCGACGCCGAAATGCTCGGCCGCGGCCTGGTCGAAACCGCGCTCGGCGAGAAACTTCCGGCCGATCTCGGCCTCGGGGCCGGCGAGCTGCTCGACATAGAACTCGGCGGCGATCTTGTGTGCCTCGACCAGGCGGGTGCGCTCGCCGCGCTGGCTCGCCGGGTTGTATCCGCCTTCTTCGTACCGGAGGGTGATGCCCCCCTTGGCGGCGAGCCGCTCGACCGTCTCGGAGAAGGAGAGATGGTCGATCTTCATCACGAAGGCGATGGTGTCCCCGCCCTCCTGGCAGCCGAAGCAGTGGAAGAGACCCTTGCTCGGACTGACCTGGAAGGAGGGGGACTTCTCGTCGTGGAACGGGCAGAGCCCCTTGAGGTTGCCACCGCCCGCGCTGCGCAGCTGGAGGTAGTCGGACACGACGGCGTCGATCGGGACCGCGTCCCGAACCGCCTTCACGTCGTCATCGTTGATCCTGCCGGCCACGCGTGAATTCTACGGGGACGTACCGACATCCACGGACCGTCCGGTGCACGGCCGGGGCCGCCGGGGCCGTCCGTGCCAGGTCAGGAGGGCAGCGAGCCGAGCGGGACAGCCGGGTCGGCGAGGGCGTCCAGATCCTGCCGGGCACCGGAACGGATGAGGCGCTGGATGTCCTCGGTGACGTCCCACACGTTGACGTTCATCCCGGCGAGCACCCTGCGGTCCTTCAGCCAGAACGCGCAGAACTCCCGCTTTCCGGCGTCGCCCCGCACGACCACCTGGTCGTACGAGCCGGGCGGGGCCCAGCCGGAGTACTCCAGGCCGAGGTCGTACTGATCGGAGAAGAAGTAGGGGATCCGGTCGTAGACGACGTCCTTGCCGAGCATGGCGCGGGCGGCGGCCGGGCCGCCGTTGAGGGCGTTGGCCCAGTGTTCGACGCGCACCCGGTCGGTGGCGAGTGTGGCGCCCCAGCCGGTGACCGGGAAGGCGGCCACGTCCCCGGCCGCGTAGATATCGGGGTCGGAGGTGCGCAGCGCCGCGTCCACGGCGATCCCGCCGCCCTCCGCGCGGTCGGCGAGAGCGAGACCGGCGGCCTCGGCGAGGGCGGTGCGTGGGGCGGCGCCGATCGCGGCGAGGACATCGTGGGCGGGGTAGTCCTCGCCGTCGTCCGTACGGGCCGAGAGGACCATGCCGTCCTGTCCGGTGATCTCGGTGAGCCGGACACCGAAGTGGAACCGTACGCCGTGCTCCCGGTGCAGATCGGCGAAGAGCTGGCCCAGCTCGGGGCCGATGACCCGCAGGAGCGGGGTCTCCTCGGTCTCGATGACGGTGACCTCGGCGCCGTAGCCGCGGGCCGCCGCCGCTACCTCCAGGCCGATCCAGCCCGCGCCCGCGATCACCAGATGACCGTTGTCGCGGCCGAGGGAGGCGAGTACGTGGCGCAGCCGGTCGGAGTGCGCGAGACGGCGAAGGTGGTGGACACCGGCCAGGTCCGTGCCGGGGATGTCGAGGCGGCGCGGTTCCGCGCCGGTGGCCAGCAGCAGCTTGTCGTACCGTACGGAGGCGCCGTCGCCGAGATGTACGCACCGGGTGTCCCGGTCGATGGAGGTCACGGTCTGGCCGAGATGCAGCTCCACCTGGGCCTGGGCGTACCAGGCTGGCTCGTGCACGAAGACGCTGTCCCGCTCCTCGGAACCGGTCAGATACCCCTTCGACAGCGGCGGGCGTTCATAGGGATGGTCGCGCTCGTCACCGATGAGGATCACCCGGCCGGTAAACCCTTCCGCACGCAGGGTTTCCGCCGCCTTGGCCCCGGCGAGTCCACCGCCGACGATGACAAATGTCCGATGTGCGTCGACCACTTGATGCCTCCTCTTCGCGCTGCCGCCATCTGCGAGCGTCCCGCACGGAGCGTGATGGCGAAAGAGGGAGCGCTCCACGGGCATGTCTCACTGCTGTGATCCGGCTACTCTCCTGCAACCGATGATCAGGAGCCGTGAGGCATGAGGGGCGCATGTCACCCCTTCATCGCACCACCTTCATCGGAGCACCACTCATTGGACCATCCGCGGGTCCGCGTGGGCCGCACGTGTGCGCGGTGGTCGCTCAACGGTGTGAGAGCGGCGGTGGTGGGCGGCCGGGGCGGCGATGAGCGTTCTCGGGGCGGTGTCAGAGCGGTGTCAGAGCGGCGATGAGCCGCGGCCGGTGAGTTCCGTGTGCAGGGAGCGGGCCGCCGCGTCGGTGAGTGACGCGATCTGGTCGACGATCACGCGTTTGCGCGCCCGGTCGTCGCGTGCGGTGTCGAACAGCGCGCGGAACTGTGGATCGAGCCCCTCGGGGGCGCGGGCCGTGAGCGCGCCCGCCAGTTCGGCCAGCACGATCCGCTGGTCGGCGCGGAGGACCTCCTGTTCGGCGCGCTGCATGACATAGCGGTCGGCGACGGCCTTGAGGACCGCGCACTCGTGCCGGGCCTCGCGCGGGACGACCAGCTCGGCGGCGTACCGGGTGAGCGGGCCCGTACCGTACGCCCGGCGGGTGGCGCCCTCGGCGGCTTCGCAGAAGCGGCCGATGAGCTGGCTGGTGGCGTCCTTGAGCCGGGACTGCGCGACGGCGGATCCGTCGTACGCGTGCGGCCACCACTCCTGTGCCATCAGCCGGTCGAGCGCGGCGTCCAGCTCCCGCGGGTCCGTGTCCGCGGGTACGTAGCGGCCGATGGCCACCGCCCAGATCGTGCTCCGCTCGGACGCGGAGGTGAGCGCGGCGGGGTCGACATGGCCCGCGTGCAGCCCGTCCTCGAAGTCATGGACGCAGTAGGCCACATCGTCCGACCAGTCCATGACCTGTGCCTCGAAGCAGATACGGTCCGCCGGCGCGCCCTTGCGCACCCAGGTGAAGACCGGCAGATCGTCCTCGTAGACACCGAATTTCGCCGAACCGGGCTCGGTGGGATGCGCGCCGCGCGGCCAGGGGTATTTGGTGGCCGCGTCCAGTGCGGCCCGGGTGAGGTTGAGGCCGACGCTGACCAGGCCGCCGGCCTCGGCGTGATCGGCCGCCGGGACGGAGGCGGAGGCGGAGGGCGTGGCGGAGGGCGTGGCGGAGGCGGAGGGCGTGGCGGCCACCGCCTCCGAGCGGACGAATCGTTTCGGCTCGATACGGGTCAGCAGCCTCAGCGACTGGGCGTTGCCCTCGAAGCCGCCGCAGTCGGCGGCGAAGTCGTTGAGCGCCTGCTCGCCGTTGTGGCCGAAGGGCGGGTGGCCCATGTCGTGGGAGAGACACGCGGCCTCGACGAGATCCGGGTCACAGCCGAGCGCCGCGCCGAGCTCGCGGCCGACCTGGGCGCACTCCAGGGAGTGGGTCAGCCGGGTACGGGGGCTGGCGTCCCACTCCTGGCTGCGGGATCCGGGGGTCACCACCTGGGTCTTGCCCGCGAGCCTGCGCAGCGCGGAGGAGTGCAGGACCCGCGCGCGGTCGCGCTGGAACGCGGTGCGGCCCGGACGTTTGTCGGGTTCGGGCGCCCAGCGTTCGGTGGCCGCGTCGTCATACCGGCGCGCCGGTTCCGGAGAGTGCGGTGTGGTGGTATCGGTGGTGCCTGCCATGCACCGAAGGTAACCGGCGCGGGTGCCCCGCGCGGACTCCGGGCGCGGGCACCGGACGGGTTGTACCGGCTCGCCGGAACCGCAGGCCGGCACGTCGCATCTTTACCAGGAAGATCGAATGTGTGACCACGTACGAGTGCGTGGAGGTGACCGCGCGGGTGCGTGGGAGAGGAGAGCTCGATGAACAAGCCGCTGAGGCGTATCGCCATCTTCTGCGGGGTGCTCGTGCTCGGCCTGCTGGTGCGGGCCAACTGGCTTCAGTTCGTCCAGAGCGACAGCCTCGCCAACCACGAGAACAACCGCCGGGTCAAGATCGCCCAGTTCTCGCAGCCACGCGGGGACATCATCGTGGGCGGCCGGCCGGTCACCGGCTCGCGGGAGGTCAAGGACGCGGAGTTCGCCTACCGGCGTACCTTCTCCGAGGGGCCGATGTACGCACCGGTCACCGGCTACGCCTCGCAGGCCCAGGGCATGTCCCTGCTGGAGAAGACGTACGACAAGGTGCTGAGCGGACAGGACGACCGGTTCGCCTTCGGGCGCGCCCTGGATGTCCTCACCGACGAGAAGCCACGCGGTGGTGATGTGATCACCACCATCGATCCGAAGGCGCAGAAGGCCGCCTACAAGGGGCTGACCGATCTCGGCGCCCGGGGTGCGGTGGTCGCCCTCGATCCGCGGACCGGCAAGGTCCTCTCGCTCGTCTCCACGCCCTCCTACGATCCTTCCGCCTTCGCGGGACTGTCCTTCAAGGAGGGCGACACGTTCAAGGCGCTCGACGCCGACAAGGGCAAGCCGCTGGCCAACCGGGCGCTGCGGGAGACCTATCCGCCCGGCTCCACGTTCAAGATCCTCACGGCCGCCGCGGCTCTGGAGCACGGGGTGATCTCGGACATCGACGCTCCGTCCGACGCCGTCTCGCCCTATCCCCTGCCGCTCTCCAGCAACAAGATCAGCAGTGAGGCGGGCGACGAGGTGTGCGACAGGGCCTCGCTGAAGACCGCCATGCAGTACTCCTGCAACAACGTCTTCCTCGACGCGGCGGCCAAGGTCGGCGCGGAGAAGATGCGCGAGACGGCGGAGAAGTTCGGGTTCAACGCCGATGTCTACTCCGACGACTTCGGCGACATGCTGGCCACCAAGAGCCTCTACCCCGAGAAGCTGGACCGGCCGGGGACCGCGCTCACGGGCATGGGCCAGGGCAGTCTCACCAGCACGCCGATGCAGATGGCCATGGTGACCGCCGCTCTCGCCAACGGCGGCAAGCTGATGCAGCCCTATATCGTCGAGGAGCTGCGCGGCCCCGATCTCTCCAGCCTGGACAAGCGCGAACCCGCGATCAAGAGCCAGGCCGTCTCCGAGGACACCGCGGAAAAGGTGCGGGAGATGATGGAGTTCACCGCCGCGGAGGGCAGCGCGAAGAGGGCGCTGATCGACGGCGTCACGGTCGGCGGGAAGACCGGCACCGCGCAGCGCGGGATCGATGTCAGCCAGGAGGTGCCGTACGGCTGGTTCGTCTCCTACGGCCAGAAGGGCGACGCGTCCGTCGCCGTCGCGGTCTTCATCGACCCCACGGACATGGACATCTCCCGGGCGGATATCTCCGGCGGCAAGCTCGGCGCGCCGATCGCGAAGAGCGTCATGAAGGCCGTACTCGACAAGTGAACGCCGCCCTCCCCGGGACTCTCGGGGCGCGGCGCCGTCAGGGGTGACGTCGGAGATGACGTCAGGGTGGACGTCGGAGGTGTCGCCAGGGCCTCGTCGTAGCGATGGAGCAGCAGCCGGGCCATCGCGGGGTGTGCGCCGAGCGGGGCGGTGACGAGCCGGGGCGCGGGGACGAGCCGGGGCGCGGTGACGAGCCCGGATCCGGCGGCGGCGCTGCGGGTGGCGAAGTGTCCGGGAGCGGTGAAGTACGAGGCGATCGCGGTGCGGTGGCGGCCCTGGGCGGCAAGGGCGCGCAGGGCCTCGGGGACGGTGGGTGAGGCGGCGGACGCGTAGGCGGGGACGACCGGTACGCCGCCGAGACGCTCGCTGAGCATCACGGCCGTACGGCGGGTGTCCGCGACCGACTCGGGGTCGCGCGATCCGGCGGCGGCCAGGACGACCCCGGCGTCGTGCCCGGTGGGGTCGGTGCCGCGGTCCCTCCCCTTTATGGGCAGGCCGGCCTCGACGAGACGGGCGTACAGCGCCTCGACCAGCAGCGGATGCGGCCCGAGTGGGGCGGCGATCCGGGTGCGCAGGCGGGGCGCGGCGGCGGCGAACGCGGGCAGGTCGCGCTTGATGTGCACGCCACGGCTCAGGAGAAGGGGTACGAGGACGGCCCGGCCCGCGTCGAGGGCGGCGAGGGTGTCGGGCAGCCGCGGTTCGTTGAGCTCGATATGGCCGAGCCGTACGTCGAGACCGGGGCGCAGTTCGCGGACCAGGTCGAGCAGCGCCGTGATGGTGCGCAGGGCGCGCGGGTCGCGGCTGCCGTGGGCGACGACGACGAGGGCGGGTGCCGGACCGGGGGACGCGGGGGTGTCGCCGCTCGGGTTTCTCGGCGTTCCGTTCCGTGTGACGTGGCTGAGCTGATGACCGAGTCGCTCGGTGATCCGGGTGAACAGCTGCCCCGCCGTGTCGAAGGGGAACGGCTCCTCGTCCCGTGGCTCCCCTGACTTCCGCGACTCCCGCGCGGCCGGTGTGGGGGGTTGTGGGGGTGACATGCGGTGGTGTGCCGGCTCCGTCATGAACCGATCGTGGCGGGTCCTGATTGCCGGGTGGTTGCGCGGTGGTGACGGTGGTTTTCCACCACCTCACAGACGGCGCGGGGGCGTTGTCAGACCCCTCACTTAGTGTGATGGCAGTTCGGAACCAGAAGGTCGGGGAGGGGTCCTGCCATGGGCTGGATCGAGACAACGGGCGGGTATGCCATCGCGCTTGACGGCACGCGCGTGCTGTGCCGGAACGCCGCGGGGCGCACGCTGAAGCAGGTGCCGCCGAAGCTCAAGGACGACGCGGAGGTCGTGCGGCTGCGGCAGTTGGCGGAGTGGCTGGAGCGGCACCGGCGAGAGTGCCGGGAGCAGGTGGACACCTGGCTGGTGCGCTCGCTGCCGGTGCCGGTGGCCCTGCTGGCGCGGGTGTGGCCGGACGAGGCATGGCAGTCGGCGCTGCGCGATCTCGTGGTGGCCCCGGTGGCGGCGGACGGCTCGGCGGAGACGGCGCGTGCCGGTTTCCTGCGGAACGCCGATCCGGCGCGGGGGCTGGGGATCGTCGATCTGGACGGGGATTCCGTGTGGCTGGAGGCGGCCGAGGTGGAGACGGTGCTGATTCCGCATCCGGTGCTGCTCGAAGAGCTGGCGGAACTGCGGGAGTTCGCGGCCGAGCTGGGGGTCGAGCAGGGCGCGGAGCAGTTGTTCCGCGAGGTGTGGCGACAACCGGAGGGCGCCGGAGGGATCACCGGGGATGCCTCCGGGGGCGCATTCGGGAGCGCCTCCGGGAGCGGTGGTACGGCGCAGGAGTGGTCGGCGTATGCCGACGGGAGGTTCGCGCAGCTGCGGCACGCCACGGCCCGCGCGGTCTCGCTCGGCTATCGGGTGCGTGGCGGTCAGGCGGTATGCCCGCTGGTGGAGAACGGCCGGCAGCTGGAGGCGGCGTACTGGCTGGGGGACGACTACCCCGAGGCGGAGACGCTGACCGGCTCGCTGGAGTGGCGTGACACGGCGGGGCGGCGGCTGCCGCTCGCCGAAGTGGGGCCGGTCGCCTGGTCGGAGGGCGAGCGGATGGCCGCGCTGGTGTACGCGGGCCGTGTGGTCGAGAGCGACGAGGAGAAGGCGCTGTGAGCGACATGCGACCGCTGAGCGGGTCACAGGTGGACGGGGACACCATGCTGGAGGCGGGCGCGGTGCTGCCGCTCGGCGGTGCCGGGGGCGATGTGCTGACGGCGCGTTCGTACGGCCATCCCGCGCTGGACGGGCGCGCGGTGGTACGGCTGGTGTCCGGGGCGATCGGGGCCGCCGAGGATCTCGCCCTGGAGTATCTGGGGTTCGGCGCGGCCGAGGTGACCGAGGTCGGGCGGGTGAAGCGGCAGTCGCTGGGCTTCCCGGCCTGGGCGCTGGTGAACGACCCGGCCAACGGCCATCACGCACTGGCCGTCGTCAAGGAGATGGAGCGGCTCACCCGGCTCGTGGGCACCAAGCCGGGGCTGGCCAAGGAGGGGTTCGACGAGATCGGCGAGCGTCTCGACCGCTCCGTCCCGCACTTCCTGCCCACCTACTACGAACAGGTGGCGCGGCTCTTCCTGGCCGTCGAATCCCGGCAGCAGGCCTCGGTGTTCTTCGGCAAGGCGCGGGCGGCCGAGCAGCGGCACGCGCTGGCGGTCGACGAGGAGCGGCTGCGCGAGGTCTTCCTGGAGTTCGCCGGAGCGGGCGCGCTGACCGGCAAGGCGCTGCGTGAGCACGCCAGGGCACTGACGGGCCGGCTGTCGGCGACCGACGCGTACGGACAGTTCAGGGCGGTGTCGCTGGAGCGGTGCGCGGCCGGGCTCGCCCCGTACGCGGGCATGCTGGAGGATCTGCGCCGCCTCGCGAAGGGCGCGGGGCTGGACGCGGACGCGGAGGAGCGGTCGCTGCTCGCCGAGATCATCCACACCGGCCCGATGAACCGCGCGGCGGGGAGCTTCTGGAAGGCCGCGTTGCCCTCCCTCGCCGCCATCGCGGCCGAGGACCGCTCCGTGCGGGAGCGGCTGCTGACGCTGCTGCCCGCCACGGGCGGTGAGAGGCCCGAGGAGTTCGACGCGTCCTGGCTGGCGCTGCTCGACCGGTGCGGGGCGGTCGAGCTGCTGGTGGACGGGTCGGTTCCGGCCGCCGAGTGGCTGTCGTCCTGGGCCGGGCACCGGCAGCGCGGCTGGCGGACCAGCCTTCGCCTCGAAGCCGAACTGGCCCTGGTGGAAAGGCTGGCGGAGCGGCTGGTGGCCGACGGCGCGCCGGTACGGCTGCTCCGTGGGTACGGCCGGCGCGTGACGGCGGATCTGGATCTCCTCGACGCCTGTCTGGCCTGGGGTGTGCCGGTGGCCGACCCCCCGGAAGCCGCGTCGCACCTCGATCTGGACGACTGGCTGAGGGACGAACGCGCGGGGCGCAGGGATCTGGTCGCGCTGACCCTCGATCCCCGGTTCACGCGGCTGCTGCGCGCGGGTGTGGAGGAGGTGGCCGACAGCGGTGACGCCACGAAGCTGCTCGACGCGATCGCGGACCATCCCGCGCTGCGCACCGTGCTCGTAGGCTGGCTCACCGACCGCGCGGACGATCTGTCGCGGCCCTTTGGACTGCCCGGCCTGGACAAGCTGTTGGGGCGGCTCAGCCGCTTCTCCTCGCCGTCCGTGCTGGCGACGGCTCCGGAGGCGGTAGGGCGCATCACGGCGGTCTCGCCCGCTCCCGCCCTGGCCAGGACCTTGCGGGCGGGGATTCTCGACGAGCTGGGCTGGCCGGCGCTGGAGGAGGCGCTGCCGGGGCTCGGCAAGGTCGACCCGGAGGCGTCGGGACAGCGTTACGGATACCGCGCCGACTCGTGGTACCAGATGCGGGACTCCTGGCCCGCCCTGGTCGTCCGGGTCGGCACGCAGGTCGCGGCGGTCGGGCCGACGGCCGTGCTCGATCAGCGACTGCTGACTCCCCCGACGACCTCGACCCGGTCCTGGGACATGCCGACGATCCGTTACGCGGGCGGCCAGTGGCTGATCGCCAACGGATACGGCGACGACCGGTGGGCCGTGTGGTCGGGCCGTCCCGCCGAGGTGTTCAAGCCCAAGGGCGAGCTGAACGACCACTGGACGGACGCCCAGGTGCCATCCTTCGAGCTGCCCGACGGGGGGCGCTGCTATGGCGGGCGGCCGATGTACGCGGGCGACACCTCGTTCGCGGGGGAGCGCCGCCCGGTCGCCTCGGACGGTATCTCCGTATGGGTGCTGCACGAGAACCAGTGGTGGGAGTACGACCCCGAATCGGCCCGCAGGGGCCGGGTGTCGGTGCCCGCGTTCTTCGACTCGGCCCTGGCAGGAGGTGGCGGGCGCCTGCTGGAGAGGGCCTGCCGGCTGCTGCCCGTGCGGCCCGGTCTGGAGTCCTCGCCGTTCGGCACGAAGGACGGGCTGCTCGGCTGGTGGGTGACGTACGACCCCAAGGAGGGGACACTCACCGCCTGTTCGGTGGACGGCAGCCACAGCCCCGCCGTACCGGTCCCGGCCCGCGATCGCGCTCGTGTCGAGCATCTCACCGACGGCATTCCCGTGCCGCCGCTGCGGCTGCCCGGCGGGGCCTCGCTCCATCCGCGCGAGACCCGTGGCTATGGCGCGTCGGTCTCCCTGTACGACGCCGACGGCATCCAGGTCGCGTTCTTCGAGAACGGAGGCCCGGGTGGCGCGTACGCGGCGGGCACCCCGCTGGTGGCGCCGTTGTCGTACTGGCACGCGCTGCGGACGCGTGACGAGCGGGGTTCGGCCGCGCTGCGCGCGGTGACGGACGCGGACGCGCGGGCGCTGCTGGCCTCGGTGGCCGAGGGGACGACAGCGGAGGCGGCGGTGCGCCGGCTGCTGCCGGACATCACCCACCCCGCTCTGGTGGCGGGCGTGGCCGGGCTGGTGAACGGGGCGGCGCGGCACAGCGGGCGTATCGCCACACTCGCCGAGCACGCGGCGCGAGGGCCGGTCTCCGAGAACGCGGAGGAGAAGGTCCGGTACGCCCACGACGCTGTGCTGAGCAAGGCATCGCAGGGCTTCGCCGCGTCGACGTACCGCTATTACTACTACCAGCGCATGGAGGAGAAGAGCGCGGCGGTCCTCGAACAGCTCCGGCTGCTGTCGACGGCGCTGGCACCCGCCGCGGTGCCGGGGCACACGCCGATCGGGCGGACGGATCAGGGGTGGGTGACGCTGGCCGGAGCCGGGATGGCGGCGCTCGCGTCGCGCGCCGCCTCACCCGTCACCTCCGACGAACACCGGGCCGCGCTGCTGGAGTTCCTCGACGCGGCGCTGAGCGTCGAGACGGACGGTGACGCGCCGCTGATCGACCCGCGCGGGCGGCTGCGCGCCGTCGAGCTGCGGATCCCCGGCAGCGACGGCAGCAAGCTCGCCGGTGACGTACGGCACGCGGGGGCGCGGCGGCTGGTGATCCTCGGGCAACTCCGGTCCGACGACAAGGACGCCTACTGGCACTGCGTGGAGTACGACCCGGCCGGGGCCTTCGGCGGCTGGGACGGATGTGTGCTCATCGAGTCCGAGGTGCTGGGCGCGGCGGACGATCCGGTACGGGCGCCGGTGGTGCGCCGGCTCATGGAGCTGGTACGGGAGCGGGGCCCGCTGCCGTACCGCCCCGAGCAGGCCATCGACTTCGCCGAGCGGGTCGGGATCATCTCGACGGCGGCCGCCCTGCTCCAGCTCGGCTCCCCGGAGACGGGCAGCCATCGGGGCCACGGCACACTGCCCGCCGCGTATCTGGAGCCGTTGGGCGCGAAGAACGCCGAGGTGGAGGTGGGGGTCGCCACGCTCGGCGCGCTGAGCGTCCAGGAGCGACGGGCCTTCAGCGGGCTGCTGCTGCCCGCCGGTCCCGAGCGGGTGGCGGAGCTGTGGACCACCGGGTTCGCGCTGGAACCGCTGGTGGAGGCGTGGATCACGGCGTTCGGCAGGCGACGGCCCGTACCGCCCTCGCTGGTCAGGCAGTTGGTTGCCGAGCTGGGCGGCGGCACCTCGGCGCATGACGCGCTCAACCCGGAGTGGCGGAAGGAGCTGACCGGCCGCACCGAACAGCGGATGGTCGACGGCGAGCTGGAGCCGGCGGAACCGGCGCTGCTGCTGACCGGGTCCACGCTCTATGCCACGGTCGAGGCGCTGCGCTGGCTCGCGTACCGGCTGCCGTACGGCGACCCGCTGCGCGAGATCCTGCCGGTCACCACGCGCATGCTGCGGGAGCGGCTGGCGGACCCCGGTCTGCTGCTGCATCTGAGGGTCGACCGGGACTCCGCCTATGACCCTGTGTCCGGGCGGCTGCGTGAGGCCCGTGGCCTGGCGCCGGAGCGTGGCGCGGGCGACAAGGAGATATTCGAGCTCTCACCGGCGCTGGTGCTCACGCCCTCGCGGTACGGAAACCGCTGGGAGAGCGTCTGGGTGCGGCCCTCGGCCGTACTGCCCCTGGAAGGGACCGACGGCCGGGGCCGGGTCGAGGGCGGTCCCGACCATCCGGATCTGACGCTGCTGGCGGCGACGGCGGGCCCGGCACCGCAGTTGAGTGCGTTGCGGACGCTGCTCAGCGCGGAGTTCATGGAGCTGGTCACGGCGGACGGCCCGCCGGGGCGGCCGCAGGACCCGCGGCTCGGCGCGCCGGAGCTGGTGGGCGAGGCGGCGGAGCGGTTCGGGCTCTCCGAGGACGCCGCCGTGCTCTATCTGATGTTGCTCGCGCTGCCCGATCCGACCGACCGTCACCAGACCGAGTGGACGGGGTGGAAGCCGGCCCGGCTGAAGAAGGCGAGGGCCGAACTGGCCGCCACGGACCTGGTGGTGGAGGCCAAGCGCGCGCGGGCGGGCCGCTCGCTGTTCCTGCCGGGCGGCTGGCTGGAGCAGCACACGCCGCGGTTGCCGGCGGAGAGCTGGAAGACGGCGCTGCTGCCGTGGGACCTGTATGCCTATGTGGTGCCCGACCGGCCGGTGCCGGAGCTGTACAGGGCCGCGTGGCGGCGGGTCGTCGAGGGTGACGTGCCGGGGTTCGAGGAGTTCCAGGGCCGGAGCGGCCGGGGAGGCAGACGATGACGGTGACAGAGATGACGGCGGCGGAGCACGAGCCGGGGCGGCAGCTGGAGCTGCCGGAGGACAGGTACGCGGCGGAGCTGGCGTTCCTCGCGTCGTACGACGACGGGCCGCGCCCGCCGCGATGGCGGCTGACGCCGCGTGCGGTGGTGCTGTTCGTCTGTGGTTCCGACGGCGAGGCGCTGCGGTCGGCCGACGGCGGACAGCTGGTCGTGTCACGGAAGTTCGTGGGCGACCGGGCGCTGGTGGAGCGGTGTGTGGTGACGCTGGCGGGCGAGCGCGGACTGCTGCTCGTCGGTGAGCCGGGCACCGCCAAGTCGATGCTCTCCGAGCTGCTGTCCGCCGCGGTGTGCGGCAGCAGCACGCTCACGGTGCAGGGCACCGCGGGCACCACGGAGGACCAGCTCCGCTACGGCTGGAACTACGCGCTGCTGCTGGCCAAGGGGCCGAGCCGGGAGGCCCTGGTGCCCTCGCCCGTCCTCACGGCCATGACGCGCGGCGCGGTGGCCCGGGTCGAGGAGGTCACGCGCTGTCTGCCCGAGGTGCAGGACGCGCTGGTCTCGATCCTCTCGGAGCGCCGGATGTCCGTGCCCGAACTGGCGGGCGGCGAGGGCGGGGACAGCACGGTGCACGCCGTGCCCGGCTTCACGCTGATCGCCACCGCCAACCTCCGTGACAAGGGCGTCTCCGAGATGTCCGCCGCCCTGAAACGCCGGTTCAACTTCGAGACGGTCGGCCCGATCGGCGATCTCGACGCGGAGACCGAGCTGGTGCGCGGTCAGGCGACGGCGGCGCTGGCGCGCGGCGGGGCGGCGTTCGCCGTGGATGACACGGTGCTGGAGGCGCTGGTCACCGCGTTCCGGGATCTGCGGACGGGACGGAGCGCGGAGGGCTGGGAGATCGAACGCCCCTCGACGGTCATGTCGACGGCCGAGGCGGTGCAGGTGGCCACGTCGATGGGGCTCGGCGCGGCGTATCTCGGCGACGGGCGGGATGTCCTGCGTACGCTGCCCGGCCATCTGCTCGGGACGGTACGCAAGGACGATCCGGCGGACCACGCGCGGCTGTTGGGGTACTGGGACGGCCCGGTGCGCCGCCGGGCGGAGGCGGGCGCTCCGCTGTGGCGGACGCTGTGGGGGCTGCGCGATGAGCTGGGATGAGCCGGAGTCCGGGGCGGGGACGGTTGGGGCCGGGGCGGTCGGGACGGCGGCGGACGGGGCCGGGGCGGGTGGCGCGTCGGCGGGCCGCGGCGGCGAGGGGCCTTCCGAGGCGCTGGCCGGGCTCGCCGGGTGCCGGGAGCCGTATCTGATCGGGGTACGCCACCACTCCCCCGCGCTGGCCGCGGCCGTCCCGGCGATGCTCGACCGGGCGGCGCCGGAGGTGCTGTTCGTCGAGCTGCCCGAGGAGTTCGCGCCCTGGCTGCCGTATCTCGCCGATCCGGCGACGGTCCCCCCGGTCGCCCTGGCGGGCGGCCGGGACGGGGCGGCGGGCGGCGGGCTGGTGTTCCTGCCGTTCGCGGAGTTCTCGCCGGAGCTGGCGGCGATCCGCTGGGCGCGGGAGGCGGGGGTGGACGTCGTTCCGTTCGATCTGCCGCTGGCCGCCCGCGCGTCCGGCCCGGGCGCGGACGCCGAGCCGGACGGGTCCGGTGAGTCCAACGGACCGAACGGATCCGGTGAGTCCGGTGGACCGGCCTGGACCGGTGGGGCGTTGGCCGCCGCGCTGCGGGCACGGGCCGGGGGGCGGCCCGGGGACGATCTGTGGGACCGGCTGGTCGAGGCGGAGGCGCCCGGTTCCGGCCCCGAGGCGCTGCGGCGCGCCGCGCTGCTGGTCGGCTGGGCCCTACGGGCGGACGCGAGCACGGTCGATCCGTACGATCTGCGCCGCGAGGCGAATATGCGGCGCCGGCTGGCCGAGCGCGGGGACCGCCGGGCTGCGGCCGTGATCGGCGCCTTCCACGCGCCCTCGCTGCTGCCGGGCACCGCGGGACCCGGCCCCGGGGACGTGTCGGCGGGGCCGGGGAACGTGCGGGCCGCCGAGGCCGTCGTCACCTCGCTCGTGCCGTACTCGTACGCGCTGCTGGACGAGCGGTCCGGCTATCCGGCCGGGATCCGCGACCCGGAGTGGCAGCGCGGGGTGCATCTCGCGGCGGGTGATCCCGCGCTGCTGGACGATCTGCTGACAGCGACGGCGGTACGGATCTGCGCGGCCGTTCGGGACTCCGGGCATCCGAGCGGGCCGGCCGACGCCCGCGAGGTGGTCCGGGTCGCACGCGACCTGGCGGCGCTGCGCGGGCTGCCCGCCGCCGGCCGAGGTGAGCTGGCCGAGGCGGCACAGACCGTGCTCACACAGGGGCGGTTGCTCGGGCGGGGCCGGGTGGTGGCCTCCGCCATGGAACGGGTGCTGGTGGGGACACGGCAGGGCCGACTCGCGCCGGGCACGCCGCGTTCCGGCCTGGGGCCGGCCGTGGAGGCGCTGCTCGACGGCCTGTCGCTGCCCACACCTGCCGCGCCCGGCCGCCGGGAGCTGCGGCTCGACGCGCACCGCGGCGATCTGGACCGGCGCCGTGAGCTGTGTCTGCGCCGACTCGCCGTCTGCCGTGTCCCGTACGGGGAGGAGGGCGAGGTGGCGGGCGTGGGCGACGCCGCCCCGCTGACCACGCGCTGGGCCGTGGCCTGGTCCCCGTCGACCGCCGCGATGCTGGACGTGGCGGGAGTTCACGGAGTGACGCTCGAACAGGCGGCGGCCGGGATGCTGCGCCGACGGCGCGCGACGGAGCGTGAGCGCGGCGGGCCGACCGCGGCCGAGGTGCTGTCCGGCCTGGAGGACGCGGCGCGGTGCGGACTGCCCGCACTCGCCGCGGAGCGGCTCGCCGAGGCCGCCGGGCTGCTGCCCGCGTCCGGCACCCTGCCGGAACTGCTCGCCGGTCTCGCCCTGTTGGACCGGATCGGGGCGGGGCATCTGCCGGGGCTGCCCTCCGGGTGGGAGCGGGACGCGCTCGACGCGGCATACGAGGAGCTGGCCGCGGCCGGGGTCCGGGCGCTGGACGGGCTCGCCGGGTCCACCGAGCCCGCCGACGCGCGCGCCCTGGTCTCACTGGCCGACCGGGCGGCCGGGGAGCCCGGGCGGGTATCGAGAGCGGCGCCGTCCGTCGGCGGGTCGGCCGATCGCTCCCGTACTGGAGGTACTGGGCCGGCTCCGACGACTCCGGATCCGGCTACGACCCTGGCTCCGGCTCCGGCTCCGACCCTGGCTCCGGCTCCGGCTCCGACCCTGGCTCCGACTCCGACTACGACGACTCCGGCTCCGACGCTGACCACGACTCCGACGCCGACGGCGCGGCTGGGTGCCGTGCCGACGGCCGTGGGCGCGCGACGAACCTCCGGACAGGACCTGGGCGGCGGTTTCCGGCTCGACGCCTCGCTGAAGCGCCTCGACGCCGAGGCGACCCCGCTGATCCGGGGCGCGGCGGGGGCGGCCCGGGTGCTGCTTGGACACCGGGAGGCGGCGGAGTTCGGCACGCGTCTGGCGTCCCGCGTGGACAGCGCGACGACCCCCGGGCTCCGGGCCGATCTGGCGGGATTCCTGCGCGGGACGCTGCTCGCGGCGGGCCCGCTGCTGGAGACAGGCCGCGCGCTCGATCCGCTGCTGGAACGGATCGAGGCCCTGCCCGACCGCGGCTTCCTGGACCGGCTCCCCTCCCTGCGCGCGGGTTTCGACACGCTCGCCCCTGCGGCCCGCTCCCGGCTGCTCGCCGTGGTGGAGGACCGCACGGGCCTCGCCGCGGGCACCCTCCCCGGGACGCTGTCGGATCCGGCGGCTTCGGCGCTCCTGGCGGCGGCCGATCTGGCGGGCCGAGAGGCCCTGGCGGCACGGGGGTTGTATACGGACGCCGAACCGGGCGTGCGGGGCGGGGCGAGTGCGGCACAAGCGCCTCCCGGTGAACTCGATGTCGCCGGTACGCCTGGTGCCCCCGATACCTCCGGTGACCCGAGTGACTCCGTCGGCTCCGGTGTGCCGGGCCATGGTTCCCTCGATGGGGGCGACGACCCGGCCGGGGCCATCGCGCTCACCCCCGGTGAGCGATGGCGACTGCTGCTCGGGCGGGGGCGGGAGCTCACCGGTGGAGCCGCCCGGATCGCCGGCGCGCTCGACGAGTTGTACGGATACGGACGGGGCGAGGGCGCGCGCGGGGAGGAGCGTGACGCGGGCGGCTCCCGGGGCGGGGACGGGGCTTCGTATCCCGATGTCCGCTCCTGGTCCGAGGAGTTGTCCGCGCTGTTCGGGCCCGGCGTACGGGAAGAGGTGCTCGCCGCTGCCGCCGATACGGGACGGC
This sequence comes from Streptomyces sp. NPDC051662, assembly GCF_040681655.1. Taxonomy (NCBI): domain Bacteria; kingdom Bacillati; phylum Actinomycetota; class Actinomycetes; order Kitasatosporales; family Streptomycetaceae; genus Streptomyces; species Streptomyces sp. NPDC051662. The sequence goes on along the minus strand of NZ_JBFAZD010000006.1, from coordinate 200,388 downwards.
TGGACGCCGCCCTGGAGCTGGACCCGGCCTCTGCCCGGCCATCGGTGGAGCTGCTGCGTACCGTCCTCTCGTACGCCGGTGGACTCCCCGAGCACCAGCTCGCCCGGCTGCGGCCCCTGGTGGCCCGGCTGGTGGCGGAGTTGACCGAGGCGCTGGCCAACCGGCTGCGCCCCGCCCTGACCGGGCTCTCCCATCCGCGCCCGACCCGCCGTCCCGGCGGGCCGCTGGATCTCGCCCGTACGCTGCGCGCGAATCTGGCGACCGCCCGCCGCGATCCGGACACCGGCGCGGTGACGGTCCTTCCGGAGCAGCCCGTCTTCCGTACCCGTGCCCGTAAGGCGGCCGACTGGCGGCTGGTGCTGGTCGTGGATGTCTCGGGTTCGATGGAGGCCTCGACGGTCTGGGCCGCGCTCACCGCCTCCGTACTGGCCGGTGTCCCCGCGGTGAGCACGCACTTCGTCGCGTTCTCCACCGAGGTACTCGACCTCACCGACCAGGTCGACGACCCGCTGAGCCTGCTCCTTGAGGTCCGGGTCGGTGGCGGTACGAACATCGCGCGCGGGCTGCGCCACGCCCGCGAGCTGGTAACGGTGCCGTCCCGCACGCTGGTTGTGCTGATCAGCGACTTCGAGGAGGGCGGCCCGGTCTCCCCGCTGCTCTCGGAGGTACGGGCGCTGGTCGACGCGGGCTGTCAGGTCCTGGGCTGTGCCTCGCTGGACGACAAGGGACGGCCCCGGTATTCGGCCGGGGTGGCGGGCCAGTTGGTGGGGGCGGGTATGCCGGTGGCGGCGCTCAGCCCTCTGGAGCTGGCCCGGTGGGTCGGCGAACGCGTAGGAGGTGCGCACCGATGACGGATTCCGCGGCGGTACTGCCGCCGGTGACCGCCGAAGTGGCGGCCGGGGCGCTCGATCTGCTGCCCGCGCGGCTGCGCAAACGCGTGGACGGGGCGGTGGCGAAGGCCGCCGGCTGGCCGGTGGAGGCGGCGCACGACGGCGTCCTGGTGCGGGTCGCCGAGGACACGGCCGTGACACTGAGGGTGACGGCCGGGATCGTGACCGACCCGGACGACGCGGTGTGCAGTTGTCTCCTGGCCCCGGCCTGTCTGCATCGCGCGGCGGTCCTGTCCGTCGCCCCTCTCGCGGTACGTGAGGAGGGTGACGATGAAGAGGAGGAGAAGAAGGGGACTGACCGGACCAACGGACAAGAGGGGCAAGGGAAGCCGGAGGGGGGACAGGGCGAAGCCGGGGCCGGGGCACCGGCGTCCGCGGTCGCCGACGAGCCCGCGCTCACCCCGGTCCAGTCCATGGCCCTCGACGCGCTTCGGGACGCCGTGACCGCCGTCCTGGTCTCGGGCGTCTCCGGCTCAGGCGCGGTCCACCGCGCCGAATTGCTCCATGCCGCCCACTCCGCGCGGCTGGCCGGGCTGTACCGGCCCGCGGGCACGGCGGTGCGGATCGCGCGGCTGCTCGGCGAGGCCCGTTCCGACGACCCGGCGTTCCGGCTGGCGGGGCTGTCGGGCGAGCTGGCGGAGCTGCTTGATCTGGTGCGCCGCCCCGCCGCCGCCCTCTCCCCGGCCCGCCGCGACTACCGGCCGGAAGGGCCGCTGCGGTTGTACGGGCTGTTCACCGAGCCCGTGGTGACCGCGTCCGGATACGCGGGCGCCACGGTCTACGCGCTCGCGCCCGACGGCACGCTCCGTACGCTCTCGGATGTCGCTCCCGGCGGACCGGAGCGCGCCCTCCAGGCGTCGGGCACGCCGGTCCCCGGCGGCTGCGCGCTCGGGCTGCGGGAGCTGGGCGACGGCGGCGGGGTGATCCTCACCGCGCCCACCGTCTCGCCCGACGGCCGGATCGGCGGCGGCGCGGCGGTACGTTCCGTACGGGCCGTCGGCGCAGGCTGGCGGGAAGCGCCGCTCGCCGCCCTCTGGGAGCGGCCACCCGCCGGACAACTGGGTTCGGCGCTCAGCTGGTTGTCCGAGCCGGCCGACGCCCGTTCGGCAGGGGGCGATCTGCTCTTTCTCGACGGTGTCGTCACGGGCGCGGGCTTCGCCGTGGCCGGGGGGCCCACACTACGGCTCGCGGCGCCCGACGAGCGGACGGAACTCCCCTACGCCGAGAACCTCGCGCTGCTCGCGAGCCGCCGCGGACTCGCGCTGCGGTTGATCGCCCGGGTCGTGCCCGACCGGCCCGACCGGGTGCATGTGCTCGCCGCGTCCTGGATCGGCCACGACGGTCAGCCGGTCCGCGCGGATCTGGGGCTGCGCCTGCTCAACCGCTCGCACATCCCGGCGGTACCGCCGGAACACACGGAGCGCGCGGAGGCAGGGGAGCCACCCGCGCTCCCCGTCGAGCTGGACCTGCTGCGCAGGACCGTGGACCGCGCGGTCGCGGGCGGTCGCGCGGTGTCGGCCATGTCGGCGGACGACGAACTGCCCCGCCGGCTGCGGGCGGTGGGCCTCACCACCGGCGCGCGGCGGGTCGAGGCGCTGACGGACGCGGCGGCGGACCGGCGCCATGACGTCCTGGGCCGGCTGCTGCCCGCCGATCCCGGGGGCTTCGCCCTGGCCTGGCTGGCCGCGGCGGTCTACGCGTCGGCGGCGACCGAGTCACTGCTGCTGGCGGCCTGGACACCACCGGACATATCCGCGAACTGATCGGCGCCGTCGATCGTCATACAGAGTGGAGTAGCGGGATGAACGGGAAATCCAGGACCACCCAGGGGGGACCATGCCACCGCCGAGGCTGTCACGCCTACGCGCGCTACTGCCGCGCGCGCTACGGCTACGCGCGCCACGGCTGAAACGTCGGCTGCGGCAGCCGGGAGAGGCCCGGCCGCCGCGTTTCCGGCTCACTCGACGGCGTCGGAGACACCTCGTGCAGGCCGTCATGCTCGGATGCGCGCTCGCGCTGGCGCCCGCGACATGGATGCACGCGGTCGCGGACAGCCGGATCCGTACGGTCGCCGAGGTTCCGGCCCGGGACGTCGCCGTGGTCTTCGGCGCCGGGCTGTGGTCCGGCCGGCCGACGCCGTATCTCGCGCACCGCCTCGACGCGGCGGCCGAGCTGTACAGCGCGGGGAAGGTGAGGGTGGTGCTGGTGACCGGGGACAACAGCCGGGAGGAGTACGACGAGCCGAGCGCGATGCGGACGTATCTGGTCGAGCGCGGGGTCCCGGACGACCGGATCGTCAGCGACTACGCGGGGTTCGACACCTGGGACTCCTGTGTACGGGCCAAGAAGATATTCGGGGTCGACCGGGCGGTGCTGGTGACACAGGGGTTCCATGTCCGGCGCGCGGTGGCGCTCTGTGGGGCGGCGGGCGTCGAGTCGTACGGCGTCGGGGTCGCGGAGCCGCATGACGCGACCTGGTACTACGGCGGGATACGGGAGGTGTTCGCCTCGGGGAAGGCGGCGGCGGAGGCGGTGCTCCGGCCGAACCCCATGTTCCTCGGACCGGCCGAGACGGGTGTGGCCGAGGCGCTGGCGGCGGGCGGCGGAGGCGCCCGCTGACACCCGCTGACGCCTGCTCACACCCGCCACTCCAGCCGACGCCCGCCGACACGCGCTCACACCCGCCGACGCCCGCTGACGCCTGCTCACGCCCGCCGACACCCGCCACGATGCCCACCGTCCATGTCCGGTCAGCGCCCGCGCAGGTGGGCGAGCCAGTCGCCGTCCGCGATCAGCCGCCCACGTGCCCGTAGCCCGCGGGCGACGCGCGGCGCCGCGAAGTACACCCATGCCCTGACCGGGGTGCCGTCGGACCGCAGGACATCGCGGACCACCCGTACATACAGATTGCGCGGATCGTCGGGTGCCTCGTACCCCTCCAACTCGTCCAGTTCGGTGAGCAGTTCGCCGTACTCCCCGGGCTTCGCCGTGACCAGCTCGCCGACGACGGTGCCGGAGGCAACCGCGTCAGGGGCGGACGTGCCGGGGGCCTCGATCGCGTACGGGTAGCCGGGGCCGTCGTACAGCAGCGCTCCCGTCAGCCTGGCCGGTTCCTCCTCGGCCACGCGTCCGCGCAGGCAGAGGTCATGATTCCGCTCGCCCGGCCGCAGCGTGCCGTAGACGAAGAACGGAAGCCCGCCCTCGGCCCTCATGGTGCGACGGTCTCCTCGGCGATCCAGGTCAGATACTCCGCGCTCCCCCGCACCACCGGCGTGGCGATGATCTCCGGTGTCTCGTAGTCATGGGCCTCCTTCAGATGGGCCTCCAGCGCGTCATAACGGGCAGCGGTGGTCTTGAAGAGGATCTGCCACTCCTCGCTGGTCTCGATCGCGCTCCGCCAGCGGTACACGGAGGTGACGGGCGCGGAGATCTGCGCACAGGCGGCGAGCCGGGCCTCGATCACACCCCGGGCCAGGTCCTCCGCCTTGTCGGCGCTGTCGGTCGTGGTCAGCACGGTCAGGCACTCGGCGAGCGGCACGGGCGGACTCCTTCGGGTTCCGGATGTTCGGTGGCGGGCCGGGGGACCTTACACCGCGAGGTCCGCGAACTGCGAGGCGTACAGCCGTGCGTACGCGCCCTCCGCCGCCAGCAGTTCGTCGTGCGTGCCCTGTTCGACGATCGCGCCGTTCTCCATCACCAGGATCACGTCCGCGTCCCGGATCGTGGAGAGCCGGTGCGCGATCACAAAGCTCGTACGGCCCGACCGCAGGGAGGACATGGCCCGCTGGATGAGGACTTCGGTCCGGGTGTCCACCGAGCTGGTCGCCTCGTCCAGGACCAGGATGGCCGGTTCCGCGAGAAACGCCCGTGCGATGGTGAGGAGCTGCTTCTCGCCCCCGCTGAGTCCCGCGCCCTCCTCGTCCACGACCGTGTCGTAGCCGTCGGGGAGCGTACGGATGAACCGGTCCGCGTGCGTGGCGCGCGCCGCCTCGACGACGCGTTCGTGCGAGACCTCGCCGGGGACGCCGTACGCGATGTTGTCCGCGATCGTGCCGCCGAAGAGCCAGGTGTCCTGGAGGACCATGCCGATCCCCGACCGCAGCTCCTCCCTGGGGAGCCGCGCGATATCGACGCCGTCGAGCGTGATCCGGCCGCCCGTCACCTCGTAGAACCGCATCAGCAGATTGACCAGCGTGGTCTTTCCGGCGCCCGTCGGCCCGACGATCGCGACCGTCTGCCCCGGCTCCACGACGAGCGACAGGTCCTCGATGAGCGGCTTCGCCGGCTCGTACCGGAACGACACCTTCTCGAACGAGACCGTCCCGGGCCCTCTGCCCGGAACCGGGCCCGGGCCCGCCGGGCCTGTGCCTGCGCTCGCGTCTGTACCTGTGCCTGTCCCTGTGCCTGTGCCCGTGATCGCGTCTGTGCCCATTGCGGGGGACGGCTCGTCCTCCGCGTCCAGCAGTTCGAAGACCCGCTCGGCGGAGGCGACGCCCGATTGGAGGAGGTTGGCCATGGAAGCGAGCTGGGCGACCGGTCCATTGAATTCGTACGAGTAGTGGAAGAAGGCCTGGACATCGCCGATGGACAGCGTCCCCGAGGCGACCTTCAGCCCGCCGGCCACCGCGATGAGCACATAGGTCAGATTGCCGACGAAACTCAGCGCGGGCTGGATGACCCCCGAGATGAACTGTGCCCGGAAACTCGCCTCGTACAACTCCTCGTTGTGCTTCTCGAAGGTATGGACGGCCTCCCGCTTCCGGCCGAAGACCAGCACCTCGGCGTGACCGGTGTACATCTCCTCGACATGGCCGTTGAGCCGGCCGGTGACGGCCCACTGCTTGACGAACTGTGGCTGGGCCCGCTTCCCGATCCATACCGCCGCCAGGACCGACACCGGCACGGTCACCAGGACGATCAGCGCCAGCCGCGGTGAGATCCAGAACATCATCGCCAGCGCGCCGACGAGCGTGAGCACTCCACGCACCATCTGGCCGAACGCCTGCTGCATGGTCTGAGTGATGTTGTCGATGTCATTGGTGGTACGGGAGAGGACTTCGCCACGCGGCTGCTGGTCGAAGTACGCGAGCGGCACCCGGGAGAGCTTCGTCCGCGCCTCCTCACGCAACCGGTAGCCGGCCCGCTGGACGACCTCCGTCGTGAGCCGTGTCTGCGCCCAGCTGAGGGCGGCGGCGGCGACCGTCAGGGAGAGAACGACGCCGAGGGCCCGTGCCACCGCCGGGTAGTCGACACCATGCGGACCGCCGGCTCCGGAGACCACCAGATCGGTGGCGTGGCCGAGGATCTTCGGGAGGACGACGGCGAGGGCTACGGCGGCCGTCCCGGTGGCGAGCACGCCCAGCAGCAGAGCCCGCTCGGGCGCCATCATCCGCAGCAGCCGTGTGGTGGAGCGGCCGAAGTCCAGGGAACGTTCGAGGGACGGTCCCGCGATCAGGCCGGGGCCACGCTGCGGCGCGGGCCCCCGGCGTTCGGGAGCGCTCACGCGGCTTCCTCCTCGCTGAGCTGGGAGAGGACGATCTCCCGGTAGGTGTCGTTGTTCCGCATGAGCTGTTCATGGGTGCCGGTGCCGACGACCCGGCCCTCGTCGAGGACCACGATCCGGTCGGCGCCGCGGATGGTGGAGACACGCTGGGCGACGATCACCACGGTCGCCTCCGCGGTCTCCCTGGCCAGCGCCGCCCTGAGCGCCGCGTCGGTGGCGTAGTCCAGCGCCGAGAACGAGTCGTCGAAGAGATAGATCTCGGGGCGCGCGACCACCACCCGGGCGATGGCCAGGCGTTGACGCTGTCCGCCGGAGAGATTGCCGCCGCTCTGGGCGACCGGCGCGTCGAGCCCCTCCGCCAGCGCGGCCACGAATCCGGCCGCCTGCGCGGTCTCCAGCGCCCGCCACAGCTCGTCGTCGGTCGCGTCCGGTTTCCCGTAGCGGAGGTTGGAGGCGATGGTTCCGGAGAAGAGGTACGGCTTCTGCGGTACGAAGCCGACCGTACGGGCGAGCTCGGCCGGGTCGATGGCCCGGATGTCGGTGCCCCCGACCAGTACCTCGCCCTCGGTCGTGTCGAGCAGTCTCGGCACCAAATTGAGCAGGGTGGTCTTGCCGCTGCCCGTCGAGCCGATGACGGCGGTCGTACGACCGGGACGCGCGGTCAGATCGACCGAGCGCAGGACGGGCTCCTCGGCTCCGGGGTAGCGGAATCCGGCGCCCCGGATCTCCAGCCGACCGGCCTCGACGAGCAGAGACCCGGACAACTGGCCCCCGAACAGCCGGTCCCCGGGAAGCCCAGCCCCGAACGGGACGGCCCCGAACGGTTCGGTACCGGACGATTCGGTACCGGACGATTCGGTACCGGACGGCCCGGCCCCGGACGGCCCGGCGTCCAGGACCTCCTGGACCCGCTCGGCGCTCACCGCCGCGCGCGGCAACTGCATCAGCAGAAAGATCGTCATCATCACGGCCATCAGGATCTGCATCAGATAGCCGAGGAAGGCGATCAGCGAACCGGCCCCCAGCGCACCGGAGTCGAGACGATGCCCGCCGGCCCAGACGATCGTGACGGTCGCGAGCTCCCAGACCAGCATGACCGTCGGCAGCATCCACGAGGTGAGCCGGCCGGTCCGCAGGGCGACGGTCATCAGCTCCCGGTTGGCCTGGGCGTACCGCCGCCGCTCGTGCGTGTCGCGCACGAAGGCCCGGATGACCCGTACCCCGGTGATCTGCTCCCGCGTCATCCGGTTGACCTGATCGATACGCCGCTGCATGCCCTCGAACAGCGGTGGCATCCGCCGGACGATCAGACCGAGACAGCCGGCGAGCAGCGGTACGAAGGTCAGCAGCAGCAGCGCGAGCGGCACATCCTGTCGGAGGGCCATCGCGATCCCGCCGACACAGGTCAGCGGGGCCGCGGCCAGCATGGTCAGCCCGGTCGCCGTGAGTGTCTGGATCTGCTGGACGTCGTTGGTCGTCCGGGTGATCAGCGAGGCGGCGCCGAAGCGGCCCATCTCCCGTACGGAGAAGTCCTGCACGCGGGAGAAGACGGCGGACCGCAGATCGCGGCCGGCGCCCATCGCGACCCGGGCGCCGAAGTACACGGCCGCGCCGGCGGCGAGGATCTGGAGCAGGGTGACGGCGAGCATCACCCCACCGGTCGACAGCACATGGCCGGTGTCACCGCTCAGCACCCCGTTGTTGATGATGTCGGCGTTGAGGGTGGGCAGATAGAGCGTGGACAGCGTCTGGATCAGCTGGAGCAGGACGACCAGTGCGAGCGTCCCGGTATAGGGGCGGAGCCGATGGCCCAGCAGGCGGAGCAGAACAGACATCTCTTGTGTCCCCCGTACTCGAAGTGGTGGTCGCGCGCCGCGACGGCCGTCAACCGCCGTACGGGCGGACGGACTTGGCCTCGCGCAGCGCCAGCCCCCACCAGGCGAGCCGGTCGAGCATCGTCCGCGCGGCGGCGTCGCACGCGGCGGGGTCCCGGTGCCGGCCCTCGGCGTCGAAGTCCGCGTGCGCGTTGTGGAAGGAGACCGTGTCCCGGACGGTGACGGCGTGCATCTCGGCGAAGACCTGGCGCAGTTGCTCGACGGCGCGCAGCCCGCCCGACATCCCGCCGTACGAGACGAAGCCGACGGGCTTGGCCTGCCATTCGACGAGGTGCCAGTCGATCAGCGCCTTGATGGCGGCGGGGAAGGAGTGGTTGTACTCGGGGGTGAGGACGACGAAGGCGTCGGCGTCGGCCAGCGCCGGGGTGACCTTGTCGAGTTCGGCCCGCACGGCGGGTCCCGGGCGGGAGGAGAGGGGGGCCGACAGGTCCGTGTCGGCGAGATCGATGAAGGTGGTGGTGAAGTCCTGGTGCTCGGCGGCGCGGGCGAGGAACCAGTTGGAGACGACGGGGCCGAAGCGGCCTTCGCGGTTGCTGCCCAGGATGACGGCGAGCCGCAGCCCGCCCCCGTTCCCCGCGTGTCCGGGCAGGGCTGTGATCGCGGATTCCCGCGTGGTGAGGTCCATGGGAAGAGCGTCATACTTCAACCATGGTTCAGGTCAAGTTACGCTGGCCGGATGACGCAACTCGCCTGGAACGCCAAGGAAGCCACCGTCGGTGAACTGGCCGAACGCAGCGGGGTCGCCCCCTCCGCGCTGCGCTTCTACGAGCGCGAGGGGCTGATCAGCAGCCGCCGTACGACCGGGAACCAGCGCCGCTACAGCCGGGACACGCTCCGCCGGGTCGCCTTCATCCGTACCTCGCAGCGCCTCGGTATACCGCTCGCCACGATCCGCGAGGTCCTCGCGCTGCTGCCGGAGGACCGTACGCCCACCCGGGAGGACTGGGCGCGGATCTCCGAGTGCTGGCGCGACGACCTCGACCGGCGCATCCGTACGCTGCGGCGGCTGCGGGACGATCTCGCGGACTGCATCGGCTGCGGCTGTCTGTCGCTGGACCGCTGCGTGCTCTCCAACCCCGGCGACGAACTGGCCTCGCACGGGCCAGGACCTCGCCGGCTCATAGAGGACTGACAGGCATACGGTGAGGTGCATGACAACTACCTCCAGCGCACCACAGCTCCTGACAGAGGTCGACGGCCGGCCCGCCACGGAGGCCGATCTGCGGCTCCGCGCGCTCGACACATACGGGCACTTCACCGCCATGCAGATCAGGGACGGCCGGGTACGCGGGCTGGACCTCCATCTCGCCCGGCTGGACGCGTCGACCCGGGAGCTGTTCGGCACGGGCCTGGACGGCGAGCGGGTGCGCGCCCTGCTGCGGCACGCGCTCGGTGATGTACGGGACGCCTCGGGGCGGGTCTACGTGCACTGGCCCGAGGGCGCGGAGGAGGCCAGTGTGATGGTGACGGTACGGCCGCCCGCGGTCCCGGACGAACGGGCGCGGAGCCTGATGTCCGTCCCGTATCTGCGCCCGGTCGCGCACGTCAAGCATCTGGGCGGGTTCGCTCAGACGCACTACGGGCGGGTGGCCAGGAAGGCGGGCTTCGACGACGCGCTGCTGACGGGCGAGCGCGGGGTGGTGGCCGAGGCGGCGATCGCCAATATCGCCTTCTGGGACGGCGATTCGGTGGTCTGGCCGGACGCGCCGGTTCTGACGGGTATCACCATGGCGCTGGTGGAGCCCCGTCTCCCGGCCGCCGGTCTCCCTTCGGTACGACGTGAGGTCACCCTGGCGGACCTGCCCCGGTACCGGGCGGCCCTGGTCACCAACTCGCACGGGATCGCCCCGGTGAGCCGGATCGACGACACGGTCTTCCCCGGGGACCCGGCCTTGGTGCGCAGGGTGATCGAGCTGTACGACGGGGTGGAGTGGGACCGCGTCTGAGTGACGGGACGGCCCCCGGCACCGCTCCGAGTCACCCGTTCGGCGCGGCGCGGGCCGCTGTGCCGATGGACCGCCGCCGCTCCACCGTGACCTGCGACGACACCGGCGCGCGGGCCCGGCAGGCGCCCTCCGGCCGACGAATCTGATCGTCCATCAGCAGGCGTGCGCGCTCCGTGGCGCCTTATCTCGGAGGTGACGAGTACCGCGGGTGACGAGTACCGCGCCGCTGCCAGCCTCGGAGGATGCCACCATGCCCACCACTGTCCGACTGCAAACCGGAACCGCCCTGGCAGCCGCCGCGATAGCCCTGACCGTCGCGGGCACTACGGCGGCCGTCGCCGGGGACCGTGACGGGAGCTGGGACAGCGGTCGCGACACCGGCCGGGAGGGCGGTTGGAACGGAGGACCCGCCGGGTACGGAGGACCCGCCGGCAACGAAGGGCCTGTCGGTAACGAAGGGCCCGCCGGCAACTGGGACAGTGGGCAGGACCGCGGGAAGCCGGCCCGGCTGGAGCTCTCCCCCAGGCATGTGCGCCCCGGCACCACCGTCGTCGCCAGGACCACGGCCTGCGGACGGGACGGTGGCGGCAGGGGCTTCGCCGAGTCCGTCGGCGCCGGGCAGTTCAGGCTGGAACGCCGCGCCGCCCCCAAGGAGGCCATGGCCGGAGAGTTCCGGGTGGCGCGCAACGCCAGGACAGGAACGCACAGCATCCGTGTGCGCTGTGACAACGGCAGAGAGGCCCGCGGCGAGCTCTTCGTGGAGCACGGCGGGCCGACCGGCCATGTGAGAACGGGGGTCGGCGGCAGCGTCGGCCCCGACACCACCCAGATCGCGGCGGGCGTGGCCATGCTGGCCGCAGCCGCCGTCGGCGGGACCTGGCTCCTGCGTCGCCGGGCGAGCGGCGCGCAGGCAAGCTGACGGGCCGGCCTCCACCGCCCCGGTCCCGCCCCGCGTCCCCGTCCCCGTCACGCTCATCGCTGACGGGGGCGGGGAACCTCTCCGGGCCCCTCCACACCGCACCGGACCCCCTCCCCGCACAGGATCAGAAGCCATCCGCACGACCGACGGGAACACAGGAGAACAGGACTGATGACCGCCAGGGCCAGGCGCAGAGGCAGAGGCATGTACGGGGCCGGGTGCGGCGCCATATGCGGAGGAGGCGGCGGGGGCAGATGCGCCTGCGGAGCCGGCGGCCGGACCAGGGGCGGAGGTTCGGGCTGGCTGATAGCCATTCCCGTCCTTGTCGGGATCTGGCTCGTCCAGAACGGCTCCGAGCCCGTGACGCCGCCCATGCCGACCGCCGCGGAGGCCTTCGCCGCGGGCCCCGGCAGCCACAGCCAGATCACCGCGGCTCCGATGCGGCCGTCGGCCCCGGTGCGTCTGAGCATCCCCGAGATCACGGTGGACGCGCAGGTCCTCGGGCTGGGGCTGGGGCGCGACGGCAGTCTCGACGTACCGCCTTCCGGTATCCGCAACATCACGGGCTGGTACAAGGACGGCGCCACCCCGGGGGCCAAGGGGACCGCGATCCTGGCCGGTCATGTCGACAACGCGCAGGGGCCCGCCGTCTTCTACGAGCTGGGCACGCTCAAGAAGGGCCATCACATCGAGGTGACCCGGGCGGACGGCAGTACCGCCGTCTTCACGGTCGACGCGCTGGAGGTCTACGACAACGCCGAGTTCCCCGACCGCAGGGTGTACGGGGCCACGGACCGGGCGGAGCTACGGGTGATCACCTGCGGCGGCGGCTTCGCCAAGAAGGGCGGCTACCAGGGCAATGTGGTGGTGTACTCCCATCTCACCGGCACGAGATAGCACCGGAGGAGCGGCCGGTCCCAGCCACGCGCGCCCCTCTGCCCCGTGCCCCGCCCCCATCCGCGCGCTCACGCGTTCCACTGGTCGAACGCGAGCTTCGCGACCAGTGAGAACACCACGACCAGCAGCACTCCGCGTACGAACTCGCTCCCCTTCCGGAGGGCCATCCGCGCACCGAACATCCCGCCCGCCAGATTGAACACCGCCATCAGCGCGGCCAGTTGCCACAGCACGGTGCCCTGGTAGGCGAACATCGCGAGCGCGCCACCGTTGGTGCAGACGTTCACGATCTTCGCGGTGGCGGAGGCCGTCACCAGATCGAGATGGAGTACGGCGGTGAGCGCGAGCACAAGAAACGTTCCTGTACCGGGTCCGAACAGCCCGTCGTAGAACCCGATCCCGCCGCCGACCAGCACGATCGCGGTGACCGTACGTACCCGGGTGACCGGGCCGCCCGCCCCCGTCCCGCCGAAGGACGGCCGCAGCAGGACGAAGGCCGCCACACCGAGCAGCACCACCATGATCACGGGCCGGAGCACCTCGCTGCTGATCCCGGCCGCGAAGAAGGCTCCGCCCATCGAGCCCGCCAGGGCCGCGAGCCCGATCCGTACGGCCGTCCTCACATCGACCGGCGCCTTGCGCAGATAGGTCACCGCCGCGCCGGAGGTGCCGACGATGGCCACCGCCTTGTTGGTGCCGAGGATGTGCGCGGCGGGTACGTGCGGCAGTCCGAGGAGCATCGCGGGCAGGAGCAGCAGCCCGCCGCCGCCCACTACGGCATCGATCCAGCCGGCCGCCCCGGCGGCGAGGCAGAGCACAACGAGCATGGTCAGCGAGATGTCGGGCATGATCGCGACCCTATGGACGAGGGGTGTGCCCCGTCCATGGATCCCGGGAGAGTGTGAGATAGCCGGAGCCGCCCTCGCATCCGCCCTCACACCCTCCGCTCCGCCGCGCTGAGCGCAGCGTTCCGTCGGCGACATCGCGGCGATCCGGCCGGGTAACAGCCGCCGCGCAGGCTCCTGGGCATGACCCAGCGATGCCGGCCCCCGGCGGAGGTTCCCGACATGTCCACCCCCACGATCGTGGTCGTCGGCCACGGCATGGTCGGCCAGCGGTTCCTGGAGGCACTCGCCGAGCGCGGGGTGACCGCACGGGCGCGGGTGGTGGTGTTCGCGGAAGAGCCCAGGCCCGCCTATGACCGGGTGCGGCTGACCTCGTACTTCTCGGGCCGTACCCCCGATGAACTCACCCTCGTGGAACCGGACTTCCTGGCGCGCCACGGCATCGAGCTGCGACTCGGCGACCCCGTCGACGTCATCGACCGCGCGGCCCGCACGGTCATCTCGCGGGCCGGGCACACCGTCGGTTACGACACGCTGGTCCTGGCCACCGGCTCGTACCCGTTCGTACCGCCGGTGCCCGGCAGGGACGCGACCGGCTGCTTCGTCTACCGCACCGTCGAGGACCTGCTGGCGATCGAGGCGTACGCGAAGTCGGCCCGCACGGGCGCGGTCGTCGGCGGCGGGCTGCTGGGGCTGGAGGCGGCGGGCGCGCTGAAGGGGCTCGGGCTCGACACGCACATCGTGGAGTTCGCGCCCCGTCTGATGCCCGTCCAGATCGACGAGGGCGGCGGCGCGGCCCTGCTGCGGACGATCGAGTCCATGGGGCTGACGGTCCACACGGGCGTCGGCACGGACGAGGTGACGACGGACGCCGAGGGGGCCGTCAACGGGATGACGCTGTCGGACGGTTCGGTTCTCGCCACCGACCTCGTCGTCTTCTCCGCGGGGATCAGGCCCCGGGACCGGCCGGCCCGGGACGCCGGGCTGGCGGTCGGCGAGCGCGGCGGGATCGTCGTCGACGAGTGGTGCCGTACCTCCGACCCCGCTGTCTTCGCGATCGGCGAATGCGCGCGGACCGCCGACGGCCGGGTGTACGGGCTGGTGGCGCCCGGATACGAGATGGCCACGACGGTCGCCGCGGTCCTCGCCGGGGAGCGGGGGCCGGGCTTCACGGGCGCCGATCAGTCGGCCAAGCTCAAACTGCTGGGGGTGGACGTGGCGTCGTTCGGTGACGCGCACGGCGCCACGCCGGGCTGCCTGGATGTCGTCTACGCGGACTCCCGTTCCGGGGTCTACAAGAAGCTGGTGGTGGACCCGGACGGCACGCTGCTCGGCGGTGTGCTCGTGGGCGACGCCGACGCGTACGGCATGCTGCGGCCCCTGACCGGCTCCGTACCGCCCGTCCCCGCCGCGCGGCTGGTGCTGCCGGCGGACGCGGGCGCCCCGGCCGCGCTCGGCCCCGACGCGCTCCCGGACGACGCCGTGATCTGTAGCTGCCACAACGTCTCCAAGGGTGCGATCGCCGCCTGCGCCACGCTGCCCGAGGTACGCACACACACCAAGGCGGGTACGGGCTGCGGCAGTTGCGTCAAGGTGATCGGCCAACTCCTCCCCACCGCCGGGGGCGACCGGGGGCTGTGCGGCTGCTTCCCCTACACCCGGGCCGAGTTGTACGAGATCGTCCGCACCCTGCGCGTCACCTCCTACGCCGGGCTGCTCGACTCGCACGGCCGGGAGCGGGCGCGCGGCGGTGACGGCTGTGAGATCTGCAAGCCCGCCGTCGCCTCGGTCATCGCCTCGCTCGCCCCCGCGCTGGGCGTCAGCGGCTATGTCCTGGACGGCGAACAGGCGGCCCTTCAGGACACCAACGACCACTTCCTCGCGAACATCCAGCGCAATGGCTCGTACTCGATCGTGCCGCGTATCCCCGGCGGCGAGATCACCCCGGAGAAACTGATCGTGATCGGCGAGGTGGCCCGGGACTTCGGTCTCTACACCAAGATCACGGGCGGCCAGCGGATCGATCTGTTCGGCGCCCGGGTGGACCAGCTCCCGCTGATCTGGACGCGGCTCGTGGACGCGGGCTTCGAGTCGGGGCACGCGTACGGAAAGTCGCTGCGTACGGTCAAGTCCTGTGTGGGGCGGACCTGGTGCCGCTACGGAGTCCAGGACTCGGTCAGGATGGCCATCGAACTGGAGCTGCGCTACCGGGGGCTGCGCGCGCCGCACAAGCTGAAGTCGGCGGTGTCGGGGTGCGCGCGGGAGTGCGCGGAGGCGCGCGGCAAGGACTTCGGGGTGATCGCCACGGCGAACGGCTGGAACCTGTACGTCGGCGGCAACGGCGGTGCCGATCCGCGCCACGCGGATCTGCTCGCGCGGGATCTGTCGGACGCGGAGCTGGTACGGCTGATCGACCGGTTCCTGATGTTCTACATCCGTACCGCCGACCGGCTGGAGCGGACCGCCGCCTGGCTGGAGCGGATCGAGGGCGGGCTCGGCCATGTGCGGGACGTGGTGGTCCATGACTCGCTCGGGCTCTGCGCGGAGCTTGAGCGGCTGATGGCGGCGCATGTGGCCGGCTACCGCGACGAGTGGGCGGAGACGATCAATGACCCGGAGCGGCTGAGCCGGTTCGTCTCGTTCGTCAACGCGCCGGACACCCCTGACCCGTCCGTGAAGTTCGTACCGGAACGCGATCAGGTCAAGCCGGACCTGACCTTCCTCACCCTGACGCCCCGGGAAGAGGTGAACGCCGGATGAGCAGGCCGACCCCCTCACCCGCGATGCTCGAACTCCTCCTCGACGACGGATGGTTCGCGGTCTGCGACGTGTCCGCGCTCACCCCTGGGCGCGGAGTGGCCGCGCTGCTCCCTGACGGACGTCAGGCGGCGGTCTTCCTGGACCGCGCGGGCCGCCCGTACGCGATCGGCAACCGCGATCCGTTCTCCGGCGCGCAGGTTCTGTCACGCGGGCTGACCGGTACGCACGAAGGACGGCCCTTTGTCGCCTCCCCGCTGCTCAAACAGCGCTTCGACCTGATCACGGGCCGCTGCCTGGACGACGACGAGGCCGCCGTCCGCGCGTACGAGGCACGCGTACGGACCCCCGCGCCCGCCTGAGCCCTCTCCCGTCGATCACCGACAGAGCGTCGATCACCGACAGAGCCGGGGCACTCCGACGGCTTTGCCATTTCTTTACAACCCGTTCCGCCGCTGCCTCGTCTCTCCGCTCGATCCGTTACCCAGTCCGCCGAACCACCGGGCGGACCGACGAAAGAGAGCGAGTTATGCGCCGCATCATCCTGAGCGCCACGGCACTTGCGTGCACCGCCGTGCTGGCGAGCACCGTGCCCGCGTTCGCCGACGAGACGCCCACTCCCCAGGCGTCCCGCCCGGCCACCGAGGCCCCGGCCCAGGACGCCGGGCCGGCCGAGGCCGAGGCCCCGGCCCAGGACGCCAGGCCCTCCAAGGTCCCGGCCCGGGACCAGGTGTCCGTCGTACCGAGCGGAGCGCCCGACACCGGTGTGGCGCTCGTCTCGACGCCGTCCGGATCCGACGCCGGGCTGATCGGCGGGGGCGCCGCCGCGGTGCTCGTCGCGGGCGGCGCGGCCGTCTTCGTCCTGCGCCGCCGGGGGACGACCGGGGCATGACCTCGCCCTCCAGGCGCGCGTTCATCGCCGTGGCGACGGCCTCGCTGCTCGTGAGCTGCGGCGGCCCCGGGGCGGGCCGGGACACAACGGCCCGCCGCGGCGGCACGCCACCGCCCTCACGTTCCTCCGGGTCCCCCGCGACGGCCGCGCACGCCCTCGGGCGTTCGGTCCCGGTCGCGTTGCGGATCCCGGCCATCGGGGTCGACACCCCGGTCATGGAGCTCGGGCTGGCGCCGGACGGCAGTGTGCAGGTGCCACCGATCACGGCCGACGACCGGGCGGGCTGGTACCGGCACTCACCCACGCCGGGTCAGGCCGGCCCGTCGGTGATCCTCGGCCATGTCACGGTCGGCCGCTATGGGGACGGGGTCTTCCGTCACCTCGGGCGGCTGCACCGGGGCGACCGGATCGTGGCGCGTCTGAGGAACGGCACGGAGGCGCCGTTCGCCGTCAGCTCCGTACGGACGGTCGCCAAGGCCGACTTCCCGACCGACGACGTATACGGCGACGTGAGCGGTCCTGAGCTGCGGCTCATCACCTGCGGCGGCGCCCGTGCCGGTGGCGAGTACCTCGACAACGTGATCGTCTTCGCCGCGCTGAGCTCGGGAAGTCCCTGACCCGCCGCCCGGATCCCGGTCCGTTGGAACCGTATGCCAAGGGACCGGGATCCTTCCTCACACATGCGTCACAACCCTGGAGAGCGTTGAAACGGTCCCGCGAGAAGGCAGCGTCCGAGCTGTTCGGCGCCCTCTACCCGCGCCTCGCGGGCTGGTGCCGCCGTCTCGTCGACGACGACGGGACGGCCCACGAGATCGCCTCCGAGGCGTTCACCAGGCTCTGGGCCCGCTGGACGTCCGTGGAGGAGCCCCGCGGCTTCCTCTATGTCACCGCGGCCAACCTCGTCCGAGACCACTGGCGCAAACTGGAGCGCGAGCGCAAGGCCATGCACCGCGCTGCCACCGAAGTCGCCGTCCGCCCCCACGCCGAACACGAGGACCCGTCGGTACGGCTTCTCGTGCAGTCACTGCCCGAACGACTGCGTGTCGCGGTCCTGCTGCACTACTACGCCGACATGCCGATCCGGGAGGTGTCCGAACTGACCGGGCGCAAGGAAGGAACCGTCAAGGCCGACCTCCACGCGGCCCGAGAACTGCTCCGCGCCCATCTGAGGAGAAGCCTTGACCACACGCTTTGACGACGGCCCGGAGTTCGAGCCCGATGACCCTCTCGCGGTGATCCTGCGGCCCTCCTCCGACAGCCTCGGCCCGCCCGCCGGCCGGTACGAGGCGATCCGCCGCGCCGCGGCCCGGCGCCGGCTGCTGCGCACCGCGTCCAGGGTCGGCATGGCATGCGTGGTCGCCGCCCTCATCGTCCTTCCTCTGCGCCTGGCCGCACCGGAGTCACCCGCGTCCCCGACGGTCCCCCTCGCCCCACCGACCGTGCGCGGCCCTTCGACCCCACCGCCCTCACAGGCCCCGCCGACGAAGCCCGACCTCGTCACTCCCAGCCCCGAGCCCACGGCCACGCAATCCGCCGGGCCGCCGTCGGAGCGAGATGCCCCCGACGCCATCCCCTCAAGCCGCCGCCCGGCCGAGAACACGCCGGGTGAGCGCACCGGTTCATCCCGCCCTGTCCACTCTCCCGGCCCCCTGGACGACCGGCCGGAATGACGACTCCTCACCACTCGTTCAGACGGCGGCCATGGACATCCCCTAGGCTCCTGCGACGCGCGACCCCGTGGCGTCGGCCGGCACCGCGGGGCGGTCACGACACCACCATGGAGCGACCAGTGGAACGTCGCAGTTTCCTGCGCGGAGCGGTCATCGGTACGTCGGCCGCGGCTTTCGGCGGCACCCTGTGGCGCGGCGCCGCCTACGCCGCACCCGCCCAGCCGGGCGCGGGCCCCTACGGAGCACTCGGCACGGCGGACGCCAACAACATCCGGCTCCCCGCCGGATTCACCAGCCGGGTCATCGCCCGGTCGGGGCAGCAGGTCCCCGGCACGTCGTACAGCTGGCACAACGCCCCGGACGGCGGCGCCTGTTACGCCGACGGCACCGGCTGGATCTATGTCTCCAACTCGGAGATCGACCCGTCGGGCGGCGCGAGCGCGGTCCGCTTCTCCTCGACGGGCGCGATCACCGCGGCGTACCGGATCCTCTCCGGCACCCGGCAGAACTGCGCGGGCGGCAAGACTCCGTGGAACACCTGGCTCTCCTGCGAGGAGGTGGACCGCGGCTATGTCTACGAGACCGACCCGTGGGGCGTGAAGGCGCCGGTGCGGCGTGACGCGATCGGCCGCTTCAAGCACGAGGCCGCCGCCGCGGACCCCGTACGCAGGACGATCTATCTCACCGAGGACACCACCGACGGCTGCTTCTACCGCTTCACGCCCACCACATGGGGCGATCTGTCGGCGGGCCGTCTGGAAGTCCTGACCGCGGGTACGGGTACGAGCGGCCCGGTGGGCTGGGCGACGGTCCCCGACCCGAGCGGCGCCTCGACG
The DNA here is from genome assembly GCF_040681655.1 of Streptomyces sp. NPDC051662. Classification (NCBI taxonomy): domain Bacteria; kingdom Bacillati; phylum Actinomycetota; class Actinomycetes; order Kitasatosporales; family Streptomycetaceae; genus Streptomyces; species Streptomyces sp. NPDC051662. The sequence continues at coordinate 181,338 of NZ_JBFAZD010000006.1, read as the reverse complement.
GCCACCCGTAACCAGGTCTCCGGCGCGAAGCGCTTCAACGGCGGCGAGGGCTGCTACTACGCCGACAACACCTGCTGGTTCACCACCAAGGGCGACAACCGGGTCTGGCAGTACAACGTGGCCGCGGGGACCATCGAGCTGGCCTACGACGACTCGCTCGTCTCCGGTACGGCGCCGCTGACCGGTGTCGACAATGTCACCGGCTCCTCCTCCGGCGATCTCTTCGTCGCGGAGGACGGCGGGAACATGGAGATCTGTGTGATCACCCCTGACGATGTCGTCGCGCCGTTCCTGCGGATCAGCGGCCAGTCCGGCTCCGAGATCACCGGACCGGCCTTCTCCCCCGACGGCAAGCGGCTCTACTTCTCCAGCCAGCGCGGTACCAGCGGGAGTTCGTCGGGCGGTATCACCTACGAGGTCACCGGCCCGTTCCGGGCGTAGAGCCCTTCCGCCTGGCCGCCGCCCCGCAACAGGGCGGCGCCCAGCGGGGTGAGGGTGTGCAGGACGGCGTTGCCGTGCCGCAGGGTGACGACGAGCCCCGCCTCGCGCAGGACGCAGGCGTGCTGGCTGGCAGAGGCGAGGGACACGCCGGTTCTGCGAGCCAGCTCGCTCGTGGTCGAGCCGTGCTCGATGGCGCGCAGAACGGCCGAACGCGTATGCCCGACGAGCCTGCCGAGCGTGGGTCCGCCACGCTCCGTGACGGCGGGCGCCTCGGAATGGGTGACGGGATAGACCAGGACGGGCGGCAGCGCGGGGTCGCGGTAGACGACCGGTGTGGAGCGGCAGAAGAACGACGGCTGGAGCAGCAGTCCCCGCCCGTCCAGCAGCAGTTCGCGGTCGAACGGGTAGTCGGCCTCCAGCACCGGGGAGCGCCAGCGCAGCATCGGCGGCAGCGTGGAGAGCAGTTCGTCCGCGCCGCCGTCGAGCAGCGCCCGGCCGCGCAGCGCCCGGTCCGCCTCGACCCTGGCCCGGATATGGGGCCAGTACGGCTCGACGGCGGCCCGGTGGTACGTACGCAGCGCGTCGACGAGCCGGCCGGGGCAGCCGGGGCAGCCGTCGGCGAGCGAGGCCAGCCATCCGCCCGGGTCTCTGCCACGCCCGTGGTCCCGCTCCCGCTCCCGGTCCCTGGCACAGTCCCCGGCCCCCGCCCGGCCCCTGTCCCCGTCCCCGGCCCGGCCCCTGTCCCTTCCCCTGCCCCGGTCCCTTTCCTGGCCCCGTCCGGTCGCACGGGACCGCCCCAGGACGAGCAGGGCGAGTTCGGCGCGGATTCTCTCCTGTGGTGTGGCGCGCAGCGCCTCAAGGCCCGCCTCCAGGCCCGTGTCAAAGCCGAGCCGTCCCTGAGCCGGCGTCAGGAAATCCGGGAAATAACCGCGCTGTGGAACGAGCGCGGAGAGCAGACTTGTTTCACCGTTCAACCGGGTTCGCGTTTCCCTGCGCCATTCCCCGAAGGTGAGCGGGCCGCGTCGGTCTCTTATTCGATGAAAGCTGAGAATCGTTTCCCACAGCGGGTCGGGCCCGGCGGCCATCCGTACCCCGCCGAGGTCCTTCCCGGTGAAATGAATACGCAGCATCAAATCTCCACTTGTTGCAGCCACAATCTCCCCAGCAGCCCCCAGCACTGAGTATGCAGGTCATCACGGGCTGTTACCACGGTGTTTCGGCCACAGTTGAAACGCTTCGCGGTGGCGCGCGCGAAGCGAAAAGCTGTACCTCGTCGGGCATGAAACCTGGACGACCGAATAGGCGTGGCGAAGGCCGTGGGGGGCTTTGCCCGCTCGGCGGCGGTCGGTCGAGGTTGCGGCTCCATGTCCGGCCCGCGTAAAAGGGGCGCGACCGGTGGGTGGGGATCCACCGGTCGCGCTCTACCCGTTACCAGCCGTTACCCGTGAGGCAATTCAACACGGCGTCCACCACCCGCACATGACGAAGGGGCGGGCGCCTCCGCACAAGGCGCCCACCCCTTCTCTGCCCCGGAGCCGTCCCGCCGGTCGGGCGAGGGTCAGGGATCAACCGGCAATGCGGCTCGGGTGTTCAGAGGAAATCCACCACTTTCTCTCGGGAATCACCAAAAGTCATCGGAACCCTCATGGACGTCATCGGGATTCAGCGGGAATCACTGCCGGCCGACGACGCCGCCGCGCGGCCCGCCTCCAGCCGCGCCACCGGGATCCGGAACGGCGAGCAGGAGACATAGTCCAGACCCACCTCATGGAAGAAGTGCACCGACTCCGGGTCACCACCGTGCTCACCGCAGACGCCGAGCTTGAGCCCCGGCCGGGTGGCCCGGCCCGCCTCGGAGGCGCTCCGCACGAGCGCGCCGACGCCGTCCCGGTCGATCGTCTCGAACGGCGAGACCCCGAAGATCCCCTTCTCCAAGTACGCGGTGAAGAAGCTCGCCTCCACGTCGTCGCGGGAGAAGCCCCAGACGGTCTGGGTGAGGTCGTTCGTACCGAACGAGAAGAACTCCGCCGCCTCCGCGATCTGTCCCGCGGTCAGCGCGGCGCGCGGCAGCTCGATCATCGTGCCGAGCGCCAGCGTGAGTTCGACCCCGGTGGCCCGCTCGACCTCGGCGATGACCCGCTCGGCCTCGTCCCTGACGATCTCCAGCTCCTGGACGGTGCCGACGAGCGGGATCATGATCTCCGGGCGGGGGTCGCCCTTGGCGTTCTTGCGCTCGGCCGCCGCCTCCGCGATGGCGCGTACCTGCATGGCGAACAGCCCGGGGATGACCAGGCCGAGCCGTACCCCGCGCAGACCGAGCATCGGGTTCTGCTCATGGAGCTTGTGCACGGCCTGGAGGAGACGCAGATCGTTCTCGTTGTGGTCCTTGCGGGCCTCGGCGAGGGCGACCCGTACCGACAGCTCGGTGATGTCGGGCAGGAACTCGTGCAGCGGCGGGTCGAGCAGCCGGACCGTCACCGGCAGGCCGTCCATCGCCTCGAACAGCTCGATGAAGTCCTTCTTCTGGAGCGGCAACAGCGCCCCCAGCGCCTCTTCCCGCTCGTCGTCCGTGTCGGCGAGGATCAGCTTCTCGACCATCCCGCGCCGCTCGCCCAGGAACATGTGCTCCGTACGGCACAGCCCGATGCCCTGGGCACCGAAGCGGCGGGCGCGCAGCGCGTCCTCGGCGTTGTCGGCGTTGGCGCGCACGCGCAGCCTGCGGCGGCGGTCGGCGTACGCCATGATCCGGTGGACGGCCTCCACCAACTCGTCGGCGTCGTCGGCGCCCGCGTGCATCCGTCCCTCGAAGTACTCGACGACGGGTGACGGTACGACCGGGATCTCGCCGAGGTAGACCTTGCCGGTCGAGCCGTCGATGGAGACGACGTCGCCCTCCTCGATGACGGTCCCGTCCACCGTCAGCCGGCGCGACTTGGTGTCGACCTCCAGCTCCTCGGCGCCGCAGACACAGGTCTTGCCCATGCCCCGGGCGACGACGGCGGCGTGCGAGGTCTTGCCGCCGCGCGAGGTCAGGATGCCCTCGGCGGCGATCATCCCGTCCAGGTCGTCGGGGTTGGTCTCGCGGCGGATGAGGATGACCTTCTCGCCGGACCGGGACCACTTGATGGCGGTGTACGAGTCGAAGACCGCCTTGCCGACGGCCGCGCCCGGGGACGCGGCGATCCCGCGCCCGAGCAGCTTCCCCTTCGCGTTCTCGTCGAACCGCGGGAACATCAGCTGGGCCAGCTGGGCGCCGTTGACCCGCTGGAGCGCCTCGGCCTCGTCGATCAGCCCCTGGTCGACGAGTTGGGTGGCGATCCGGAAGGCGGCGCCGGCGGTGCGCTTGCCGACGCGTGTCTGGAGCATCCACAACTGGCCGCGCTCGATGGTGAATTCGATGTCGCACAGATCCCGGTAGTGCGTCTCCAGGGTCTCCATGATGCCCATGAGCCGGTCGTACGACGTCTTGTCGATGTGCTCCAGCTCGGCGAGCGCCACGGTGTTGCGGATACCCGCGACGACGTCCTCGCCCTGCGCGTTCTGGAGGTAGTCGCCGTACACGCCCTGGTGGCCGCTGGCGGGGTCGCGGGTGAAGGCGACGCCCGTGCCCCCACCTCTCGATGTCGCGGTCGGGCCGAGGTTGCCGAAGACCATGGAACAGATCGTGACGGCGGTCCCGAGGTCGCCGGGGATGCGCTCCTGACGGCGGTAGAGCTTGGCGCGGTCGGTGTTCCAGGACTCGAAGACCGCGCGGATCGCCAGATCCATCTGCTCGCGCGGGTCCTGCGGGAAGTCGCGGCCCGCCTCCCGGGAGACGATCTTCTTGAACCCCTCGACCAGCTTCTTGAGGTCGGCGGTCTCCAGATCCACGTCCGTGGCGGCGTTCTTGGCCCGCTTGGCCTCCTCCAGCGCCTCTTCGAAGAGATCCCCGTCGACGCCGAGCACGGTCTTGCCGAACATCTGGATCAGCCGGCGGTACGAGTCCCAGGCGAAGCGCTCGTCGCCCGCCTGGGCGGCGAGTCCGGCCACGGAGGCGTCGGAGAGCCCGACGTTCAGGACGGTGTCCATCATGCCGGGCATGGAGAACTTGGCGCCGGAGCGTACGGAGACGAGCAGCGGATCGTCCGCCTGGCCGAGCCTCTTCGCCATCTTCTGTTCGAGGGAGTCGAGATGCGCGCTCACCTCGTCGCGCAGTGCGGCCGGTTCGGCACCACTGTCGAGATAGATGTTGCACGCCTCGGTGGTGATGGTGAACCCCGGCGGGACAGGCAGCCCGAGGTTGGTCATCTCGGCGAGATTGGCGCCCTTGCCGCCGAGGAGGTGCTTCAGATCCTTGTTGCCCTCGGTGAAGTCATAGACGAACTTCTCGCCCTGGAGCGTGGGGGTGGCTACATGGGGATCGCTGTTTTCCGACACGGGTCCGACTCCTCAAGGACGCGGTGGCTGCCCTGACGGCGAGGAACATACCCAGATCGAAGGCGCCTGGGTACGGCCACTTGCCTGTCATACGGCCTTAACCACCCGTCCGCCAGCAGATCGAAAGTGACCTTGGCGTGATGGCTCTCAGCCGCCTCCTTCACGCCTCGAAGCGGCCATGACCCGGACATGACCGGATGCGCTCATATGAGTGATGACATCGCCGTCTGAGTTCAAGTGATGAACACAGAAAGGGTGGCACTGCGTGCCACCCTTCCCCTTCTGCACTCGCTCAAGATCCGCTCATCTGAGCCTTGCCCACATCAAACGTGGCGAGAATCACGCCCTCGAATGGCCTATCCGATGTCCCCGGACGGTGTCCCGGGACGGCTCCCCGTACCCCCGGGTCCGCAGCCGCGCAGCACCGCCAGGTCGACATCCTCCAGACTCCGGGCGAAGTACCGCCCCACCGCGGGGTCCACCGGCAGCAGCGAGGGCACCACCAGCACCGCGCACCCCGCCGCCTGGGCCGAGGCGCTGCCGTCCGGCGAGTCCTCCACGGCGACACACGCGGCGGGCCCGACGCCGAGCCGCTCGGCCGCCGCGCGGTAGGGATCGGGGTGCGGCTTGGTCCGTACGGTGTCGTCGGCGGAGAGCGTGAAGGCGAACGGCACATCGGCCAGCGAACCCGCGACCACCGAGTCCACGACGGCCCGCGGCGACGCGCTCACCAGCGCGAAGGGCACCTCGGCCCGCTCCAGTTCGGCCAGCAGCCGCCGGGCGCCGGGACGCAGCGGTGCCCCCTCCTCCACGCGCCGGAAGAAGGACCCGGTCAGCTCCGCCGCGACCGTGTCGGCGCATCCGCCGCCCGTGACGCGCACCAGATGAGCGGCGGTGTCGGCGACCGCCCGGCCGACCACCTCGGGGGCGTCCGCGCCGGTGAGCCGGTGGCCGAGGCTCCCGGCGATCTCGTCGGCCGTCTCCCACCACAGCACCTCGGTGTCCACGAGGGTGCCGTCCATGTCGAAGAGCACGGCCGCCGGCGTCGTCGCCGTACTCACGCGCCGCTGCCCGGGGCCGGCACCACGAGGACGGGGCGCCGCGCGGGCTCGACCCTCGCGCGTACCCCCGGGACCAGTTCGCCCGCGTCCCGGGACGGCACATCGGACTTCACGGAACCGCCGCCCGGCAGATCGAGCAGTACGCGCGTGACCGAGCCGAAGAAGGACGCGGAGACGACCGTCGCCGTACCGGCCGGATCGGCGGTGGCGGTGATGTTCTCGGGCCGGATCAGCACCTCCACCTCCCGGCCCGCCGCGGGGAGTTCGCCGTCCACGGGCAGGGTGACACCGGCCACCTCGACCTGCCGGCCGTCCGTGAGCCGGCCGGTCAGCCGGTTCATCGTGCCGACGAACTCGGCGACGAACGCCGTGGCGGGCCGCTCGTACAGCTCCGCGGGCGGCGCGCACTGCTCCAGCCGGCCCGCGTTGAGCACCGCCACCCGGTCGGCCATGGAGAGCGCCTCCTCCTGGTCGTGGGTGACGAAGATGGTGGTGATGCCCAGCGACAGCTGGAGCCGCCGGATCTCCTCGCGCAGCGTCAGCCTGACCTTGGCATCGAGTGCCGACAGAGGCTCGTCCAGCAGCAGGACGCGCGGGCGCAGCGCCAGCGCGCGGGCCAGTGCGACCCGCTGCTGCTGGCCGCCGGACATCTGGTGCGGGAAGCGGTCGCCGTGCTCGGGAAGGCCGACCAGTTCGAGGAGTTCGGCCGCGCGGGCGTGCCGCTCGGCGGCGGACACCTTGCGCACCCGCAGTCCGAACGCCACGTTGTCCCGGGCGTTGAGATGCGGGAAGAGGCTGTACGACTGGAAGACCATGCCCGAGTCGCGCCGGTTGGCCGGTACGCGGGTGATGTCCTCGCCGTCCACCAGCACCTCGCCCGAGTCCGGCTGCTCGAAGCCGGCCAGGACCCGCAGGGCCGTGGTCTTGCCACAGCCCGAGGGGCCGAGCAGCGCGAGGAGTTCACCGGGCCGCGCCGTCAGATCGAGCCCGTCGAGGGCGACGGTCGGGCCGAACGCCCGGCGCAGACCGCGGAATTCGACCAGGGCGCCGGTCGCGCCCGTGGTCTCCGCCGCCGGACGGTCTTCCTCCGGACGGTCTTCGGTTGCTGTCGAGGTGAGAGACATGGGAGGTCTACTCCTTGCCGGAGGCGGGAGAGGTGGGAGAGCCGGAAGAGGCCGAGGGGGCGGGCGGCGCCGGCGTGGCCGAGGCGGCGCGGGTCCCCGCACGCGACAGAAGCAGCAGCAGCGCCCAGGTGATCAGCAGGCTGAGCAGCGAGACGGCCACCGACATCCGCGCCTGCGCGCCGGAGACGGAGACGACCCACACCGCGAACGGCTGGAAGCCGAGCAGCGAGGCGATCGTGTACTCCCCGAGCACCAGCGCCAGGGTGAGGAAGGAGGCACCGGCCAGCGAGGAGCGGAGGTTGGGCAGGATGACCCGCAGGATCACATACGGTCTGCTCGCCCCGCAGTTGCGCGCGGCCTCCACCAGGGTCGGTACGTCCACGGCACGCAGCCCGGCGTCCAGCGAGCGGTAGACGAACGGCAGCGCGAGCACCGTGTAGGCGAGCACCAGCACGACCGGGAACGACTCGTTCTGCACGGCCAGGAAGGTCTGATAGAGCGGGGTACGGGAGAGATGGTCCGGTCCCCAGCGCAGCACGGTCGTGACGCCGGTGACCAGCGCGATCGGCGGCACCACCAGCGGCAGCATGCAGACGATCTCGACGAGCGGGCGCAGCCGGGGCGCGCCGAGCCGTACCGCGATCAGCGCCGGCACGGCCAGCAGCAGCGCGAGCGCGATGGTGGCGGCGGCCAGCCCGAGGGAGAGCAGCAGGCTCCGGGTGAAGCCCTCGGCGGAGAGGATCCCGGTGTACGCGGCGAAGGAGACGCCCTGTCCCGGTGTGTGGACCGTGAAGACGAACGAGGACAGCAGCGGTACGAGGAAGTAGAGCCCGGCGAGCGCCAGCACCGCGCCACGCCAGACGCGGGGGCGGCGGCGCGCCCGTACCCGTACGGCCTTGCCGTCCCGTGCCCGGCGCGGGGTCCCGCCGGGGGCGGGGGCGGCGGTCGGTGTCAGTGCAGCCATCGGGTGCTCCGTCGCTGGAGGGGCAGATAGACCGCCATGACCAGACCGGCGATCACGATCATGTCGAGGCTCAGCGCGAGCGCCACGTTCTCCTGTCCGACCAGGACGTTGCCGGAGAGCGCGTCCGCGATCTTCAGCGTCACCAGCGGGACCGAACCGCCCACGAGCGCGGCGGCGGTGGCGTGCGCGGCGAAGGCGCTGCCGAAGAGCAGTACGAACCCGCCGAGCAGCGAGGGCGCGAGGACCGGCAGTCCGACATGGCGCCAGAACTGCCCGGTGGTGGCACCGGCGTTCTGCGCGGCCTCGCGCCACTGCGGGCGCAGACCGTCCAGCGCCGGGACGCTGACCAGCACCATCAACGGCACCAGGAAGTAGAGGTAGATGACGACGAGCCCGGTGAACGAGTACAGGTTCCAGCCGGCGCTGTCGAGATGGCCGAGCCGGGTGACCACACCGGAGATGCCGAGGGTGGCGACGAACGCGAACGCCAGCGGGATACCGCCGAAGTTGGCGAGCACCCCGGAGGCGGTGAGAACGGCGTCGCGCAGCGCGCCGCCGCGCGAGGTGACGACCGCCTGGGCGATCAGGGTACCGAGCAGGGTGGCGATCACGGCGGTGAGCGCGGAGAGTTCGACACTGCCGGCCAGCGAGGTCAGATACGGGCCCTGGAGCGAACGCTGAAGGTGCTCTCCGGTCAGGGCGGTGGCGCCGGTGACCGGGTCGTCGCGGGTGACGGCCCCGTACACCAGCGCGCCGACCGGCAGTCCGAAGCACAGCGCGGCGAAGACGAGCAGCGGGAGGGCACCGAGCCAGGCGCGCGGCGCCCGCCGCCGACGGCGTGTTCCGTCGGCGGCGCCCGGTGCGGACGAGGAGGGGGTGGGCATCAGGAGACGGCCTTGTCCCAGTTCTCGGCGAGGGTGGCGTTGGCCTTGTCCAGTTCGGCGGACTCGGGGAAGCTCGGGGTGCCGTCGACCTTGGGGAGCTTGGCGACGAAGGTCTTGTCGGCGGTGCCGTCGGTGGTCATCGAGGGCAGCAGCACGGGGCGCGCGTACCCCTTCAGCCACAGGTTCTGGCCCTCGGTGCCGTACAGGAACTCCATCCACAGCCGGGCGGCGGCCGGGTGGGGCGCGTCCTTGTTGATGGCCTGCGAGTAGTACTGCGCGTACACGCCGTCGGCCGGGATGGCGACCTTCCAGTCGACGCCCTTGCCGCGGAACTGGTCGGCGTAACCGGCGTTGAGGTAGTCCCAGTCGATGCTGATGGGCGTCTCACCCTTCTCGACCGTGGCCGGGGTGGACTCGACGGGGATGAAGTTGCCGTTCTTCTTCAGCTTGCCGAAGAAGTCGATACCGGGCTGGATGTCGCCGAAGGAGCCCTTGTTGGCGAGCGACGCCGCGTACACCCCGCCGAAGGCCGAACCGGACTTGGTGGGGTTGCCGTTGAGCGCCACCTTGCCCTTGTACTCGGGCTTGAGGAGATCGGCGAAGGTCTGGGGGCAGTCCTTGATCCGGGCCGCGTCGCAGCCGATCGAGACATAGCCGCCGTAGTCGTTGAACCAGCGGCCGTCCTTCTCCTTCTGGGTGTCCGGGATCTTGTCCCACGCCTCGACCTTGTACGGCGCGAAGAGGTTCTCGGCGGCACCGCTGCGGGCGAAGGCGATCCCGAGGTCCAGGACGTCGGGCGCGCGCTTCTGGCCCTTGCGGGACTTGACGGCGGCGATCTCGTCGGAGCTGGAGGCGTCCGGGTTCTCGCTGCTGACCTTGATCTTGTACTTGGCCTCGAACGCCTTGATGACCTCGCCGTAGTTGGCCCAGTCCGGCGGAAGGGCGATCACATTGAGCGTGCCCTCCTTCTCGGCGGCCTTGACGAGGGCGTCCAGCCCGCCGAAGTCGGCGACGGAGGCGGCGGTCGCGGCCTTGGCGCCCGCGGCGGAGTCCGCGGAGTCGTCGGGCGCCGCGCCACAGGCGGTGAGCGCGGTGAGCGCGGCGGTGCTGAGCGCCACGGCGGCGGCGAGCCGGCCGTTGGCGCGGACACGGAGTCTGGTCACGCGGGGTCTCCCGGAGCGAGAAGTGAGGGTGTCGGGGGGTGTCACTTGTTCAGACAAGATGGCATCAGTTCGCCCGGCTCAGGTATCGCGGACATGAACGGACGATGACCATGGCGACAGGAACCGAGGAAGACCAAACCCGTACAACTGGCTGGCGATGCCAGTGAAGGGGGACGGAAACACCCACGGAAACGTACGGTTAGAGTGAAGGTCAGGTGCGCGACGGTTGGACGTACCTGTGCACAGTTGGTTGATCCGAGGGGGCAGGCGTGGCATCAGGCACGAGCGGATCGCGCTATCTGGAGATCGCCGAGGCGCTGCGGCAGTCGATTCTGAGCGGCGAACATCCCGTCGGCGCCCGGCTGCCCTCGGAGAGCGATCTGGCGGCCCACTGGTCGGTCTCGCGCGGCACGGTACGGCAGGCGGTCGGGCTGCTCGCCTCGGAGGGGCTGATCGGCTCCCGGCAGGGCGCGCGCCGGGTCGTACTGCGCCAGGAGCGCCGCCACAGCTTCCAGCAGCTCAACAGCTTCGCGCAGTGGGCACAGGCCATGGGCAGCGAGGTGTCCAGCCTGATCCTCAGCCGTACGACCCGGCCGGCCACCGCCGAGGAGGCGTCCCGGCTGGGCGTCGAGCCGGGGAGCGAGGTGCTGTACGTCGTGCGCGTGCGGCGGCTGGACGGGGAGCCGGTGATGGTCGAGCGCACGGCCTATACGGACTGGGTCGCGCCGGTCGTACGCGCGTTGCCCGACGATGTCGTCTCGATCATGAACAGCATCGCGGAGGACGCCGGCATCGTCGCCCACTACGGCGAGCACCTGATCGACGCCGTCGCGGCGGGCAGCGAGGACGCCCGGCTGCTCCGGGTCCGCCGGGCCAGCCCGCTGCTGCGGCAGCGCCATCTGACGAACACGGCGGCGGGCCGGCCCATCGAGTGGACCGACGACCGCTATCGCGCGGGCAGCGTGGCGTTCAGCGTCAGCAACTCGGCGGCGGCGGCGCCGCTGGAGCGGCAGGCGGGTCCCGAGGTGGCCAGAAGCCCGTCGGGCGACTGACGGCCCGGCACGCCCCGGAAGCGCCGGGCACACCCCGCGAGTGGGCTCGCCTCAGCCGCCCGACGTGTCCAGTTCCGCGTCCGCGCCGATACCCGCGCAGTCGTACGGGTCCTTCAGCCAGCCGTCCGGCAGGACGACCCGGTTGTTCCCCGAGGTACGCCCGCGCGGTCCGTCCGCGCCGTCCGGCCACGGCTGGTCCAGATCGAGTCCGGCCATCAGCTCGTCCAGCTCGGCGAGCGACGAGGTGATCGCCAACCGCTTGCGCAGCTCAGAGCCGACCGAGAAGCCCTTCAGGTACCAGGCCACGTGCTTACGGAAGTCGATCACCCCGCGGGCCTCGTCCCCGATCCACTCCCCCAGCAGCTCGGCGTGGCGCCGCATGACGACCGCGACCTCGCGCAGCGTGGGCCGCGCCGTCCCACCCCGCCCCTCGAAGGCGGCGACCAGGTCCCCGAAGAGCCACGGCCGGCCCAGACAGCCGCGCCCCACGACCACACCGTCACAGCCGGTCTCGCGCACCATCCGCAGCGCGTCGTCCGCCGACCAGATGTCGCCGTTGCCGAGCACGGGGATCTCCGGGACATGCTCCTTGAGCCGCGCGATGGCGTCCCAGTCCGCGGTGCCGCCGTAGTGCTGGGCGGCGGTCCTGCCGTGCAGCGCGATCGCGGTGACGCCGGCCTCGACCGCGATCCGCCCCGCGTCGAGATAGGTGAGGTGGTCGTCGTCGATGCCCTTGCGCATCTTCATCGTGACCGGCAGATCCCCGGCGTTGGACACGGCCTCGCGCAGGATCGCCCGTAGCAGGGGCCGCTTGTACGGGAGAGCCGAGCCGCCGCCCCTGCGGGTGACCTTGGGGACGGGGCAGCCGAAGTTGAGGTCGATGTGGTCGGCCAGATCCTCGTCCACGATCATGCGGACCGCCTTGCCGACGGTGACCGGGTCCACTCCGTACAGCTGGATCGAGCGCGGGGTCTCGGTCGCGTCGAAGTGAATGAGCTGCATGGTCTTCTCATTGCGCTCCACCAGCGCCCGGGTGGTGATCATCTCGCTGACGAACAGCCCCGCCCCACCGCTGAATTCGCGGCAGAGCGTCCGGAACGGAGCGTTGGTGATCCCGGCCATGGGGGCGAGCACCACCGGCGGCCTGACGGTATGGGGGCCGATGGCCAGCGGGGCGGCCGGAGGTGCGGCGAGCGTGGCGAGTGGAGCGGTCATCCGCCCATTGTCGCGCACGACACGAGTCATTAGTTAGTCGTACTATCAATGAATGCCCGAGCTGAGCCATCGACGGCGGATGCTGGTGCTGGCGATCTGCTGCATGAGTCTGCTGATCGGCCACTTTCCTTAAATGCAGTCGACCTAAGGAAGTGGCTTCGGGATGATTGACACCAAGATGAATGCGGCCGGAAGGTACGACACTCCAGAGACCACCCCGTACGACGGATGTGGCCTTTGTCTAGTGGGTGTGCGTCGGCTCTCCCGAAAGTCGGACGCCACCCATTCCCCGAGCAAGCAGCGAGACAAAATCATTGCTGCTGTCGAGGCCGTTGGCGGGCACATCATCGCGTGGGCCGACGATTGGGAAGTCTCAGGCTCCACTGACCCCAGGACCCGCCCCGGCTTCGGGCCATGGCTGCGCGGCGAACAAGGTTCCTATGACGGGATTGCGGGTGCTGCGGTAGATCGCATCGGCCGCAATGTTCGGGACATCCTAGAGACCGCCTACAGCAATCACGAGGCCGGACGTGTCCTAATCACCGCCGATCATGTCGGTCTATGGAATCTGGATGATCCAAACGAGGAAAACGAACTCACGCTCAAGGCTTTGGGCGCGCAGATGGAGCACCGAAATATACGAACGCGCAACCGTGACGACATCCAGAATTGGCGCAAAGACGGACGGAAAAGGGGAACCCTTTCTTATGGATACATCTACGTCCGACGCTCCGTTCATGGAGGCGTTGATTATGTTGCACTGGATGAAGAAGAGTTCGAAAAAGACCCCGGTGTTTTGGCGGTAGAGAATGCCCGAGATTTGGCAACCCGAATTCTGAGTGATGAGACCGGTCTGATCACTCCTTCCAGCGAAGGGGCCCGGCTGACTCGTGCTGGAGTTTTGAGCCCGATGGACCGCCGCCGAGTGCAATACGGGAGGGAGCCCAAAGGAACTCCATGGACCGATGTTGCCATCGTTCACATTCTGACAAGTGAAGCAAGTCTCGGTTACCTTATGCACGCCGGAAAGCCCGTCATAGGAAAAGACGGCCGCCCCATTCAAATCGCGCCGCCACTCTGGAGCCCTGAGACGCGCTTGGCTCTCCTTGCGAAGTTGGCTCCGAAGCCCAGGAGTAAGAGGGCACCACGAGGCACCTACATGCTCAGCGAGCTGGCATTCTGCGGAAACTGCGGAACTCGACTCTACCTTGGAGGGAACCCCCAAAAACCCGTACACACGTGCAAGGCTCGATCTAAAGGGATCGTCACAGCCGAAGAATGCCCAGTATCCCCGACCATGCAGGTAACGACAATGGACTCAATGGTCAGGGAATACTTCCTCTCACGTCATGGCCACGCTCAGGTCATGCGCAAAGTTTTTGTTCCGGGAACGGGATATGCCGAACAGATTCGCGAACTTGAGAAGAATCAGGGGAGGCTGAAAGAAGACCGAAACGCAGGTGTCTACGACTCCAACGCTGACACCGAATGGTATCGCGCCGAGTATAGGCGAATGAGTGATGAGATACGGGAGCTGAAGAAACTTCCGGAGCACGCCCCCAGCATGCAATTGATGCCCACAGGGAAAACCGTTGCGGACGAATGGAATGCGGCTCGGGACGATGCGGCCCGCCGCGAACTGCTCGCAAAATTTGATGTCCGCGTCACGCTTTGGCCGAGCGATTCACGGCAACGCATTACAATCACATCCCTGAATCCATATGCGACACCAGGAAAGGAACACGGGGAAGAAAAAGAAGATGAGCGACAGGTAGCGGAAGCGACCTAGCGGAGAGTCCGCACAGGAGCCCCGGAGGTTGACCCCGGGGCTCTTTATTTCTTTACCCTATGCCTCAGGTGAGAGATTCAATATCGGGCGAGCGTATCGTACATAAATTTCGTTCCGCATAGCGAAGTCAACGTATTCCAAATGCAGCTCGCCATGAACCTTTCCTTCAATTTTCAAAATCCGATTTACCATGTCCCCCATGACGTCTCGTAGAGTCCATCCATTGATGCGCAGGGCAAAAACCCCCAGGTCTGTACGGGAATTCAGCGTGAATGACAGTGTTTCTCTAACGGATTCCACGGTCACCGATGTGCGGGTTGCTTCAGTGAGTAGTTCCCACCGATCAGTTTCGGATTTCAGTTCATACCAAACGCCGCCCATAAGGCGAGATACCTCACGTGCAATATGGAGATGAGGGGTCGTGACGCGCCAGCACGGCAGACCAGCCGTGGTCTCTGCCGGTCGGTCGAAGTGGAACCAGCCGACAGGGTCAGCCATCGAACCCCGCCCACATCCTGTGCCGGATGTCCCGCAAGGTGGCGATGTCCTCCGCGATCCCTCGCGCGATCTCTGCTTCAGCCACGGTGTGCCCCGAGCCGACGTAGCGCCATGCCGCTTCCGTGGCCGTCGCCGGGCCCAACTCTTCTTCGGGGCGGATGTGGACGACACGAGCCGCGCGCAGTTCACCGTAAGTGGTGGAGTAGCGGTGGCTCTTGGTCAGGACATGACCCCTGTAGCCGAGCGTGTGTGCCCAGGTTCTCAGGCGCAGGTGTTCCAGCCCCATGAGGCCGCCCAGGCGCCAAGCTGTGCCCATGAGCGCCCGGACGTGTCCAGAGACGCGAGCCAAGACAATGTCCTCGAACGTCGTCATCCGACAGTCGGTGCCGCCTGAATCACCGACTCCCTTGGACACGTACTTGGCCACGTACGCGGCCACGGCCTCATCACTGATGGGACCGCCGTCCACGAAGGCCCGGCGGATGGGGTGTACGTCGATCTGCTCTCCCCACCGGAAGATGTACTCACCGAGACCGGACACGTAGGGCATCGAGACGGATACCGAAGCCGCAACGGAGCGCACCGCGTCTTCAAGGAGCCTGGCAGTGGCCCAGTCCGGCGGAGGCGTCTCGGGGCCGTCTGGTCCGTCAAGGCGGATCACCGCGTGGAAATGCACGGCGCCGCGCCGCTGAAACTCCGTGACCTTGGCAAACGACAGTCTCAGATGATCGCTTACGCGAGCCTGAGAAGTGCCGGCCGCAGCAGCCAAGCGGCGCCGCACTGACCGCATAGTCCGATTCCACAGCTCTCCGGCATGGGCGTGCCAGAGCACGTGGGAGGCGTAGTCATAGCAGCGGGGACAGAGCGGTTGGCCGACTACTGGATCATCCGGAGCATGGACCAGGCCACAGCCGACAGGGCAGTCATGCTCGCACTGCCCGCCGTCACGGCGAGGGCGGCACTGCCCGCCGTCAGGAGTGGTGCGGTGTACCGGGCCAAAGGAAGGAGCTGTAAGGGTGACGAACAGCCGGGGGTGCGCCGTCACCGCCGAGGGGACGCCTTTGCCGCCCAGCAGGCCCGCGCGCATCAGATGGAAGGTGTCCCCGGAGTGGAGCCAGGAGCACGGCGCACAGCGTGAAGCGCGCCGGTTGCGGCACCGTACGGCCAGACGTCCGCCAGGCTCAGTAGCGGTTGAGTAGTGGCGCAGTACCTCACCAGTGGCCGCATCCAGAGTCGTTGACCCACCAGAGAAGTAGACCGGGTGAGCACACCCGCCGGTCGCTCTGATCTGGTCTCGCCAGCGCCCGAATCCTGGTTCGTTGGCCAGACGGATCATGTCCCGTTCAGTGGCAGAAAGAAGGCGCGCACGCTCCGCCACATCCAGGACGGAGCGCCGCGCCTCAGCGGTAGAGGCGGACATACGGGAGGTGACCTTCCACAGGGGGCAGTCACGGGGACTGCCAGGAATGAGACAGGGAGGGAATGCACGGTGATTGCTCCTTAGATGCGGTAACGGCCGGTTCAGTGATTGCGTCGGCGGCGGTCTCGGCAGCAGCGACAGCGCCTCAGGTGGCCGCCGATGGTGCGGAGCCGAACGCGTCGGCACACCGGGCAGCGGATGTAGCCGTGAGGCATGATCACCCCTATCCGAGGAGGCGGCCGATCAGCCAGCCGACCATGTTGTAGACGACGAAAAAGGCCGCTGTCTGGCTCACGTAGAAGCCGAACAGGAAGATCAACCCCGCCGACCACCACACGACCTCTCGTGCCCGGATCAGGAGCACCGTGGCCAGCCCAAAGACCAATGCCAGCGGGAGAGCGGAGGCTTCGGCCATACCCCAAGCCAGTGTTGTCACGCTGCGCCACCCCCTGATGTCACAGCGCGCAGGCTAGCGAGTACAGGGGTCCGCCCCGCGTTGTGCTCAGCCCAATGACGTGCCTCATCCGGAGTGACCAGCGACGAGCGCGCCCGCATCCACTGACCGCCGACGGTCGTAACCGCCACGCCCGCTTCTCGCTCCGTGATCGATTGAGCCACGATGACAGCGTCCGGGCTCAGGTCGCCGAGCGTCATTTCCGCAGTGCGTTCGTCATGGACTCGGTGACAGACCCTGCCTGCGAGTTGAGCACGAAGAGCTGTTGCACCCGGGCCTAGATCACTGCCGAATCTTTGAGCAGCGACTACCAGGTGTACGCCGAGGGCCGCGCCGAGCTGTGCCACCCGCAGAAGCAGCGTCGTGCACTCTTGGGCTTCTTTGCGCCCGCTCAATGAGCCACCCGACAGGTACAGCTCTGCGACTTCGTCGACAACAACGACGATGGGCACCGGCCGTATGTGATCGCTGAGTTCCCAGATCGAGCGCACACCGGACGTCCGACAAAGAGACATGCGCTCTTCCATCTCGGTCACCAGTGCATCCAGCACGGATAGGGCTTCAGCACGCGATGTAGCCAGAGCGGACAACCGACGTTCAAACAGGCTCAGTTCCATACCGCCCTTGCAGTCGATACCGACCAAGGCCACAGGTTGAGCGCCCAGTTCGGTCACCAGGGCCGACAGCAGTGTGGACTTGCCCGACTGCGTCGCCCCAGCGATCAACCAGTGAGGAGCACGCCGGAAATCCACCACCCACCGGGAGCCGTCTTCCACACGGCCGACCACGGCCGCCAACAGACGGGGAGCGGAGAGCTTCCCCCACGACTCGCTGTTCTCCAGAGGATTTCGCACGGTGGCGATCACTAGAACCTCTCCCTTCTTGACGGAGATCACCCGCACCGACCACATACGCCACGTATGGGCGAAAGCTTCGCTGTTGGCGACGAACGCCGCCGGGGTCTGCCCGGGATGCAGATGCACCCGCACGCTCAGGCCAGTTGGTGTCACCTGCGGGAGACCCAGCCGTGGCGGAAGAGGGCGGATCGTCACGCCCCGCACCATGGAGTCCTTACCGATCACCATGTAGCGGGGACGCCGGACTACGCACAAGTCGGCTGTCTGACAAAGACGCCGCCAAGTCGCCAGCATCCGAATCGCCGTCAGCGGATAGCCGAGCAGGTACCAGGCCCAAGGGCCGCCTTTGGCCATCCTTTGAACCCAGACCGGAAGTCGAGGTTGCCACCACCACTGAGTCATCAGCACGAAGGCAGCGACCGCGCAGACGCCAGACAAGATCCAATCCCACGACATCAGCACAGACCATCACCCGCCCGCGCACACTGACGATCTGTCAGAATTCTTTCGGCGCGTTCGGCCGCCGACACAGCGTGACGCTGCACCAGGGCCAACATCGCATCAACATCAGCACCGCCAGCAAGCGCCGACAGCACCGCGTCACAGCCGCCAAGCACCCGTAGATCACGCATGAGTGCCGCCACCATGTCGTCGTGTGAACTCATGGCTCTCTTCCTTCCTTGTCGCGCGTGTAGAGGAAGGCCGCGATTTCGGCCGCCTCCTTGGTGTCCGCCCGCATGCGTTCCAGAGACAGCCGCCGCATTTCCTTGCCCATCGGGCGCTTGTCCATGAGAAGGACCAGCACGGCGAGACTGGTGATGCTTTCGAAGAGCGCATCCCAGTCCCAGTCAGGGTCAGGGTCAGGCACGAGGGTCACCGGCCCCGGCTGTTCTGCTTCGGGACGCGGGAACGGGCGGCGTCTGTGCCGGAGCCGCAGGCGCGATGCCCGACGCCCGAAAGGACGTCCCCTTACGTCCGTCGATCTCCCAGGCCACCGCCACCAGATCAGCGACATGCACACGCATGCCCTCAGCCAGGCCAGACGGCTCACCTGGAGTTGCCACCTCGATCACGTCAGCGCGACGAGTGCCCGTCTGCCTGACGGATACGCCGGTGACATAGATCGAATTGCCTTCGCGATCCTTACGGATCTCGCCCGTGTCGGGCACGACGCGCGGCTCTGGAGGAACCACAACCATCAGAGTGCCCAGGCGAGTTACGTCTACAGGGATACTTTGCACAGGGTCCCCACTCTCTTGGCCCGCAGCCGCGGATTTGCATTCGCGACTGTCTAGTTGCGAGTGCAAAGCATTACTCAAGAGGGGGCTGGGTGTCTAGAGGTTTCAGCCAAAACCGTCGCCGCGAGCTTCGAAATCGGCACCACGGCCACGGAGTTGCCGTCTGACCAGGCCCAGGAGAGAGACATCTCGCGCCTGACAAGGGACAGTGGCCCTGGCACCAGGGCGAGTGGATCACCGCGATAGGTCGGGAGTCAGCTTCCCCGCCAGCCCAAGCCCCAGCCGCGCGGACCGGGCCCAACTCGCCTGCGGCGGCGCCACGCAGAGGACGCCCGCCTCAAAGGCCGGTCCAAACGGTCTAACTTTTCTGTACTTACTCAAGGGCGCGCCTGCGGCGCGCCGGGCGGACGGGACGCCTCGTCCGAGCTGCGGCCTGGCGGCCGGTCTCGGACGAACGTCCCACCGCCCGTCAGCCCGGAAGCGCCCCGAGCCGTCCAGAGACGACTAGGCGCCTCCAGACGGGCCCCAATGGGCACAACCTCAGCGACCGCAGTCCTTCGCGTGCTGGCGCTGTCGAGGCGAGGCGGAGCCGGGACCGGGCGCGTACATCTCAGCCCTACAGCCAGAACAGGTCACCCACTGGTGCCCCTGACTGTCCTCTTCCACCCGCACTTTGCCTCGTCCCTTGCTCCGCAGGGAACGCCCAACCGTCTTTCGCTTTTCTGGCATTGATCCACCAGCCTCTCTCGTCTCCCGTCACAGCCATGATGCTCAGTCCGGTCCCTTCTAACCAGGGCACGTCCATCATGGAAAAGTGCCGGCCGCACCCCGCCGACAGGCCAAAGACGCGGGTCAGCCAGGCGGTTTACGTGGCCTGCCGTCCGCCGCCTGCTCCATGTGCCCAATGCCGCCGACGAGGCAGCGACGGGAGGAGAGGGGGACAGGGCGGGCCGAGTAGCCGCCTACCAGACGCGCAGACAGCCTCGCCGTACCCCCGCCGTCACAGATGAAGGCCGTGAGGCGACCGCACCCCCGCCGAGGGCGGACGGGGGGCTGGCTGCTGCCGCGAAGTGGCAGGGCGCCGTGTGGTCGCTCCGCGTCGGTGCACGCGCATCGTGGCTTGCGCGCATGTCGTCACAACACAGCAGTGCGACCCCCACCCCGAAGGGAGGAGGCCGCACGGACGAAGTAGCACTAGCACCGGGGGCGCCTTCCCGGTACACGGCACTACCTCAGGTAGCTCTTGTGCACGTAGCCACGCGTCAGCTTGGGAAGCCCGCCCGCGCTTCGTTCCTTCAGTACTACGCCCACCCAGTTCGGGTTGTATGACGGAGCGAACGTCTCCCGGATGAAGACCCGATCCCCCCGATACAGCAGGCCCTTGACCCACCCGCCATAGCCAGGCTTCGACCGCAGCCGCAGCCCGTTCACCCCAACAGACTTGGTCGACCCGGCGGAGATCTTGACGGCACTGCCACTCTCCGGGGCCGGAGCAGCAGCGGCACCCGAGGCGGTCAGCCCCACAATTCCCAACAGCACAGCCACGGCCGCCGCCAGGGCCACACCCAGTTTGGTACGGATCTTGTGCATGATCAGCCTTCCACTCGCATGACGACGAACATCCGGCCCACTTGTCCGGCCGATCTCGTCCTAACGAGGCATGAGCATCGTCATTGCAGATGTGAACGTCAAGCAAATTTGCAAACTCGCGTCGCACTCTCACAGAAACGCCCTGTCCATGCGCCACGGATGGGCACACGTCCAGGGCGGATGGGGGGAGTCGACTACGAAGGCCACACAGGCCAGGGTGTGCCGAAGTAGTCCCGGTAGAGTTGATCGGCCATCGCAGTAACAGCTATCTGCTGCGGATCGAAGATCACGTAACTGTGCTGACCTGGATGATCCCGAAAGAGGGTGCAAACGCGATCTCGGCCGGGGTCTTCCCACTCGCAGTCAACTTGCCACTCAACACGCCTCAGTTCGCGGGCAAGATCCCAGAAGGCCCAAACCGACTCATACGGTTTCGCATTTCTTGCTTCGTCATCTCCGAGATAGACGGCGTGATCCCCTCCATGCTGCGCCGATAACTCGCATCGTAAAAGATCACTCTGCCGCTCAATGTTCGGGCTCAGTCGAACTTTGTACAGACAGCGGTACTCCATCTGCCCCTCTCTCCTGTCATGCGCTTGCTAGGTCTGGTCCCACCGCCGCCAGGAATCCTCTCGCACGGGCAAAGAATGAGGATTCCTGGCGGAAGCAGGATTCAGGCGTTCAGTTCACGATGTGCGCCAGAAGCAGCCCCAGGGCCACCCATGTGACAAGGACGAGGGACCACCACGTGACGCGCTCGACCCAATACGGAAGATGGCGATACCTCATACGTCCCCCCCGATTTTCCCGTTCGATCCAAAAGCGGCCATGCGCGGGACCGTGCGGCCGTCATGGTGATTCCGCATTTCTTCGTTGCATTCGTCTGCGGACACCAGGGCTTCGGGGTCGCCCTTACGGTCTGCCTCACGTTGCACCCTCAAGGCAGAACAAATCTCGCAGCCCGGAGCGGGTAAGGCGTCAGATGCCGAGTCGTAAGTTCCGGTCACTACCGAACTCCCTCGTCCGGGCTCCAACTCGCAATTCCCTCTGCCTCCATTGCGACCGCCCGAGCACGACGCAACGTACGCTTCAGTCCCGCCGCACGGTGGCAAAGCACCCCATGCCTACACGCAGGGCATTTCTCTACATGGGCAAGGAACATCTTGTAAGCGGCATCAGCCTGCTCTTCCAAATGCAGTGTGTCGCGTTGTGTTTCAGTGTTGTGTTGTGTTCTCGGCACAACACACGGTGCATGGCCGGGCCCGCTACCGCTCTCCGAGGGTTGCCGGATATCTTTCGTCATGTCGACGCTGGGCTCCTTGTCAGCGTTGGCCACGCCCCCGGGCCGGTCGGACGGCTGCGGGGGTCTCGAATCACCCAGCTAACTGGCAGGCTGAACAGCTGGGCAGTGGACCGACGTTGACTAAGATGGACAGTCAACAGTCAACAGTTCTTGGGACCAGACATGGACGGTTTCGGTGTTCGAGTCCGAGAGGCCCTGGTTGCACGGGGTCTCACGCTGCGCGGTGCAGCGCGGGAGCTTAGCTACGACCCCTCATACCTCTCCCGCGTCCTCAACGGACAACAAGTCCCATCACCTCAGCTAGTTCAAGCGCTTGACGCTCTGTTAGACATGGACGGAGAGCTGATCCGTATGGCAAAGGAGCGGAATGGGCCTACGGCCGTACCAGCACCGGCCGCCGCGCCGGACGGTTCGCCCTATGTTCGTTCCACGGTTGGTCATCTGCTGGACCACGACAGGCGTTTTGGCGGGGACCATGTAGCTTCAGCAGCAGTTCAGGTCTGGCGATCCGAACAACGAAAGCTGGATCTCACTCCCCAAGCAGACAAAGGGCACGTGAGTGCGGTATCAGAAATGGCTGAAGTCGCAGGGTGGCTTCTTTTTGATGCTCACCGATACGAAGAGTCCCGGCGAGCATTCATGGAATCTCAACTGTTGGCGCAGCAAGCAGGGGACAAGCCGATGC
Source organism: Streptomyces sp. NPDC051662 (assembly GCF_040681655.1). NCBI lineage: Bacteria > Bacillati > Actinomycetota > Actinomycetes > Kitasatosporales > Streptomycetaceae > Streptomyces > Streptomyces sp. NPDC051662. Next base: position 159,184 of record NZ_JBFAZD010000006.1, on the reverse strand, counting down.
GATGGTTTGCATTGGACTTGTTGGCAATGCTCGATGTGCAGAGTGGGCGATCTGGCGAGGCGCTTCGCATTGCTGATGAGATCCTGACAGCCTCTCGGCTCCCTCAGCGTGTCGAACTTCTCGCTCGTACACGACGAGCCCGTGCCCTGGCCGAGGCTGGAGACAGGAGCCGGAGCCTGACCGAGATTGGCCGAGCGCTTAGCGATCTCCAAGATTCGATAAGCGTCCGCGATCCTACGTGGACATGGTGGGTGAACGAAACCGAAGTCATCGGACACCGTGGCGAAGTCCTGATGTCATTGGGTGATTACGCCGCAGCAATTCCCGACTTGAGTCGCGCACGCGAATCCACACCGGAGGGTCGAGGGGCGCTGTATTACTCCGTAGCGGAGTTGACAGCCTATGCCCGAGTTGGAGCGTGGCGGGAATGTGAGACGTCTCTGAACCGACTTCCGGCGCTGTTGGAATCGGTGTCATCGTCCCGAAGCAGGGCGCGCCTGTCTGCGACTGTGCGAGTGATCGAACGTGACGGACCCGCATGGGTTGCTGATCTATCACGTGAGATCGCGACCCCACACGACTAGCCCCAGCTCGAAGCCCCACCCACCAGGGAAAACGTCTAGCGAGAGGGTTCACCCTCACGCCGCTGGGTAGACTGTACTTAGGCAAAGTGGCTGATCGTCAGCCTCGACAACACCATCCTCAACGTCGCCCTGCCCACCATGCAGAAGGAATTGCATGCCACGGTCGCCGGGCTCCAGTGGACGATCGACGCCTACACCCTCGTCCTCGCCTCGCTGCTGATGCTCGCGGGCTCCACCGCCGACCGGATCGGCCGGCGCCGGGTCTTCAAGGCCGGGCTCGTACTGTTCACACTCGGCTCGCTGCTCTGCTCCCTCGCCCCGAGCCTCGAAGCGCTGGTCGCCTTCCGCATGGTCCAGGCGGTCGGCGGCTCGATGCTCAACCCGGTGGCGATGTCGATCATCACCAACACCTTCACCGAACCGCGTGAGCGCGCCCGCGCCATCGGCGCCTGGGGCGCCGTCGTGGGTATCGCGATGGCGGCGGGCCCGCTGATCGGCGGAGTGCTGGTGGACACGGTCGGCTGGCGGTCGATCTTCTGGATCAATATCCCCATCGGGATCGCCGCGTTCGTCCTCACCTGGCGGTATGTCCCCGAGTCACGCGCCCCGAAGCCGCGCCGCCCCGACCCCGTGGGACAGCTGCTGGTCATCGGCGTACTCGGCGCGCTCACCTACGCGATCATCGAGGCTCCCGTGGCGGGCCTGACCTCACCGCTGATCCTGTCCTTCGCCGCCGTCGCCGTCCTCTCGCTCGCCGGGCTGCTGCTGTACGAGCCGAGGCGCGCCGAACCACTGATCGATCTGCGCTTCTTCCGCAGCGCGCCGTTCAGCGGCGCGACGGTCATCGCGATCTGCGCCTTCGCCGCGCTCGGCGGCTTCCTCTTCCTCAACACGCTCTATCTGCAGAACGTACGCGGCCTGTCCGCGCTCCACGCCGGGCTGTACATCCTGCCGATGGCCGCCATGACCTTCCTCTGCGCCCCGCTCTCGGGCCGGCTCGTCGGCAGCCGGGGCCCGCGTCTGTCGCTGCTGGTCGCGGGGGCGGCGATGACGGCGAGCGGGGTGCTGTTCGCCGTGTTCGAAGCGGAGGGGACGACCACGCTGATGTTCACCGGCTATGTGCTCTTCGGCCTCGGCTTCGGCATGGTCAACGCGCCGATCACCAACACCGCCGTCTCCGGTATGCCCCGCTCCCAGGCGGGCGTCGCCGCCGCCGTGGCCTCCACCAGCCGGCAGATCGGCCAGACGCTGGGCGTGGCCGTGATCGGCGCGGTGCTGGCCGCCGGCACGGTGGGAGCCGTGGGCTCCGCCTCGTACACGTCAGGGTTCGTGTCGGCGAGTCACCCGGCCTGGTGGATCATCACGGCGTGCGGGCTGTGTGTCCTGCTGGTGGGGGCGCTGACCAGCGGCGCCTGGGCGCGTGGGACGGCATACCGTACGGCGCGGCGCCTGGATCCCGCCGCGGTCGGCGGCGAGGGCGCCATGCGCGAGGCCACTCAGAAGTGGACGGGCTCCAACGGGGACATCTGAGCGGACGCCTGAAGCTTCTCCAGCCGGAGTCCGGTCTCCTCGTCCACCGGGACATAGCTGACCAGCCGGGGCCCCGCGGACGGTCCGAGCCAGAGGTTGGTGTGCTCCAGATTGAGCTGTCCCACCTCGGCGTTGTTGAACCTCTTCGTCCTGTCCCCGACCGGGGTGACCACTTCGTGCCGCTCCCAGATCTCACGGAACTCGGGCGAGGCCGCGCGCAACCGTCCGAGCAGTGTCTTCCAGGGAGGCTCCGCGAGGTGCTCCGCCATGGAGGCGCGGAACTTGGCCGCCATGATCCGGGTCGTCTCCTCGCGATTGCCGAGGGAGGCGCGGAAGTCCTCGTTGGTGAAGGCGAGCCAGAGACAGTTGCGATCCTGCGGAGGCACCGAGTCCAGGTCGCACATCATCACGCCGTACGTGCGGTTGTACGCGAGGATGTCGTACCGGCTGTTCTGCACACACGACGGGAACGGCTCCAGCCGCTCCAGCATCCGCCGGATCGCGGGCGTGATGGTGGGGCACGGCGTCCCGGGCGCGGGATCGAGCGCCCCGGCCAGCGCGAAAAGATGCGCGCGCTCACTGGGGTCGAGGAGGAGGGCGCGGGCGAGCGCGTCGAGGACCTGCGCGGAGACCTGTATGGGCCGCGCCTGTTCGAGGGAACTGTTCATCCCTTGGGACATGTCCGGCGTCACACCGCCTGAACTGTCCGGGGCAGGTCCCTGGAGAAACCCTTGCGCTCTAGCGTCCGCATGAAGCCGAACACCGCCGCAACTGCGCTGGTCAGCGATGCCAGGCAACCGACACCCTTGAAGGAGGGTGTGAAGACATTTGCCCCTGCCAGGGCGCTCACGTCTCGTGCTGGGGACGTGCCGCCCGTTGTGACTAGGAAGCCCTCCCGCTCCAAGAGCGGCGTGACCCGTGAGACCTCTGCCTCTGTCCGTGCTGAGCTTGCGTTCAGTCTCCGCCTGTCCCGCTCGTCTGATGAGTCGTCGTCGCTGGACGTCCAGCTTCGCGCCTGCCGTCTCAAGGCTGAGGCGCTGGGCTTCGATGAGGAGACCATTGCCGCTGCCGTGGCGAACGCCTACGTGGACGACGGCGTATCGGGCGGGTCGGCTCTTGAGGCCCGGAAGAAGGGCATGGTCCGGATCATGGCGGACCGTCCCGCCGTGGTCATCGCGTGGAAGCTGGACCGGTTCGCGCGCTCCGTCCGGGAGTTTCAGAAGCTCTTGGACTGGGCCGACGAGAACAGTGTCCGACTGGTCACGTCGGACAGCCTGTTGGACTCCGCCGACAAGTCGGGTACCGGGCGGCTGATCGCAACGATCATCGCGGCCGTGGCGGAATGGGAACTGGGCATCATCACGGACCGCAGCGAAGCCGCCCACGAAGAGCGCCGCACTCAGGGCCGCTGGATTTCCGGTAAGGCTCCATTCCCGTACAAGGTTGAACGCCGGGACGGCAAGGCGTACTTGGCCGAAGACCTGGATGCGTTCACCCTCGTGCGTGAGCAGATAGCCAAGCTCCTTGAGGGCGGCAAGGGGGCGACACTGGCAGGTACCGCGCGGGCACTGCCCATCGCTCGTGCGCAGTGGCGCAAGCTCCTTCGCGGCGTGATGCTGCGCGGGTGGCGCGAGCACGACGGGGAGCTTGTCACCGAAGCAGACGGAGTGACCCCGGTGCAGTTCGGGCCTGAGGTCATCGACGCCGCGACGGCCAAGCGCATCCGGGACCGACTCAAGGAGCTTGAGGCCGGGGAGCGGGCCGAACGAATGGATGCCCCGTGGCTTGCGGGCATGGTGGTCTGCGCGTGCGGCGCGAAGATGAACGGCGGGCAGTCCAGTCGTAGGAAGCCGCTCTACAAGTGCAGCGGTGGGCACGGCTCGATCATGGCTGATCGTGTTGAACCGCTGGTCTTCGCAGACTTCCGCAAGGAGCACGGGAACACGCCGCTGTACGAAGTCACTTACTCCGGCGGCACCGATCACAGCGGGGAGCTTGCCGACCTGGAAGCCAAGATCCGGCGCGGGAACGCGAACCTTCTTCTGATGGATGCCGACGACGCGGCAGACCTCCGCGCGCTGGTGTCGGAACTCAAGGCCACGCACGCCCGTCTGAGCGCGGAGCACGCCCCGGAAGTCACCGAGACATGGACGCTCACGAACACGCTGCTGTGGGAAGCGTGGGACCAAGCCACTGAGAACCAGCGGCGAACGATGCTCGCCAATCACCGGTGCAAGGTCACCGTCCACCCCGCCGGGCACCCTGGCGGACGCGTGGTCATCGACTGGGAGCCCGTGGCGCACACGGGTGAAGTCGAGTACGAGACGGCCGCGTAAGCCCGTCCAGCGGCCCGTAAGGCCCCGTTCCTCCATGGCGGAGGGGCGGGGCTTCGTCGTGGCGGGAAACCCTTGCGCTCCAGAGACGGCAAGGACAGGCCATCGACTCGCTACACGCTCTTCGAGAACGGCGAATCACGGCAGAACACCACCGGATCGTTCCGGGGTTTCTCCGTGATTCGCCGTTCCCTTTCTCGACTTACGCCGGATTTCAACGAAGGGACCTCATGGATACGCCGAGATTCGCCGCACTGCTCACCATGCTCCGAGAAGCGGAGGTAGCCGCATGGGATCAAGTGCGCGGCACCGACGAACGGACTGCGGCCCTGCACGCGCTCATAGCGGGGGCTCTCCGGGGCGCTGAGGCACTGCGGGCGGGAGAGCTGTGCGCGGGCCCGGAATGCGGGCTCAGCGTCGAGTACAGCGGCATAGGGCGACCGGCCCGGTATTGCTCGAAGCGCTGCCGAGATCGCGCCGCCTACCGGACTGCCCGTCAGCGGGAGAGAGGGGGATCTTAGTTGGCTTGTTACTTATTTCTATGACGCATAACAGTAATCCATCTATCCCCTAAGAACTCACAAGCAAAAGCTAGAGCCGTTACTACGTCATCTGTTTCGTGTCTCCGGCTTACATCACATGGAGGTCTGCCCACGTGGGCTACTACGACAGCGACAACCATACCGATGAATGCCAGCACTGCGGGGAACCGCTGACCGGACGGCAAGAGCGCTACTGTTCCGCCGCTTGCCGACAAGCCGGATTCCGGGAGAGCAGAAGGCCACGGCGTCGGCTTGCCCTGAAGCCGTGCCCGCTGTGCGGTGACTCGTTCTTGGCAACCTACCCGCTCAAGAAGTTCTGCGACTACGAGAGCGAAGCCGAACGCGACTGCCAAGACGCGCAAGACGACTTGGAAGAGGCGGAATTGATTGCCGCCGTGGAACGCGAGGAAGCCGTTTGCGCGCACTGCGGTGAGCCTGCCGGGTGGTCGGGGCGTGGTCGCCCGCGCCGCTTCTGTTCGAATCGCTGCAAGACCGCCGACTACCGCAAGCGCAAGATCGCCTGATCACCGACTCACGCGAGTCACTGCCCCGGCTTCACCGATCCGGGGATTTTTCATGCCTGAAGACTGGAGGAGACCCGTGTACTGCAACCCAACTGGCGTGACTGAGAACGAGATTGACGGGCTTATCGACACTCCCGACGAACTGACGGAGCACGTTGCCCCGGACGTTCGGCGGGCTTGGATGGAGTGGGATACCGCCCGCTACATGCAGGGTGAGAGCGGGGCCGTGGATGTGCGCGCTGGGTTCGCCCGTGGCGGATACCGCCTGATAGCTGACCCGTTCCGCCCCTTGTGGGAGTTCCCGCCCGCGCTGCGTAATGACGTGCTTCGCTCTCGTCAGATCATCCGCCGCCGTGAGGCCCGTCCTATGTCCTGGGTGACGAAGGGCGGAACTATCCGTGTGGTGGGCGGTGTGAAGGTGTTCACGGGTGAGTGCCGGGTGTGCGGCGCGACCTATGAGGAGAAGCGCCCGGAGGGACAGAAGCGCCGTTGGCCGCTGATGTGTTCCGACGAATGCAAGGCGGAGCGGAACCGTCAGCGTAAGCGTGAGTGGGCGGCGAAGAACCGTGCTTCTTGTGATGCCGCGTAGACCTTTACTAATACAAGTGAGGGGACGTTCAAAATTCCCCGCTAACCCGCAGCCGGCGACCCCATTCAGGGATGGTCGGCTTTCTTGTTCCCGGAGGAAGGAAGCACGTTGTCTCACGCAGAACAGGCACGCGCCCACATGGTGAAGCGCGACGAATACACAGACCTTCTCAAGAAGTTGGACCTTGACCCGGCGACGCGTTCGCTGTCTGCCGCTGAGCGCAGGACGGAAAGCGAACTCCTTGACGGCATCGCCAAGGCTGACGGAGCGGTGAAGCGGCACCTTGAGGCGGCTGCCGCCGAAGAGAACGCGATGCGCGCCACGTCCCCACTCCAGCTCATGGGCACCACCCGCAAGCACGAACCGAAGGAAGAGCGCATGGCTGTCATTCCGGGTGAGCTTCTGGCCCGCTCTGTAGAGATCTCCCGGGGCATCACCACGCCGGGAACGAGTAAGGCGTTTAGTCCCGAAGAGGCGGCAAGGAAGTTCGTTGACCTTCTGGCCCCTCAGTCGGTAGTCATGGCGTCTGGCGTGAACCGGGTCACGACGAATGCCGAGACCTACTCGTTCCCCGTGATCCGCTCCGATTTCACGGCCGGTTTCGTGGGGGAGCTTGACGACCTGCCGACCGGTGGGTTCGGGGCTGAGCCGCTGAAGGTGACGCCGAAGAAAATAGCCGCCGCTGACATATTGGCGAACGAGCTTGTGGAGGACGGGGGTTCGGCGTTCATGGACCCGGTGGCCAAGTCGCTTATGCGGTCGGTCTCGCTCGGGTTCGACCGTGAGGCGCTGATCGGAACGGGAGCCAACAAGGGGTTCGTGGGTGTCGCGAACACGCCAGGAATACAGACCCTTGAAGCCAAGGGTGGTTTCAAAGACCTTGACGCGTTTGTTGCCGCATTCGGGAAGCTCGAAGCGGTCAACTCGAAGGCCACGGCCGTGGTGATGCACCCGACCACATGGGCGGGCCTTATGGCGCTGCGGGAAACCTCCGGTTCGCTGAAGCCGCTTCTGAGCGAGTCGGCTGGTTCGCCTACCGCTGGCATTCAGCGTGCGATCCTGGGGGTTCCCGTGTGGATCTCTTCGTTCATGCCGGGCACGGATGTTCTCGCCTATGAGGCGGACCAGATCTTTGCCGTATGGCGCAAGGATGCAGGATTTCAGATCTCCGATCAGTTCGGCTTCCTGAAGGACGGAACCGCCGTGCGCGCTATCGCTCGTGCCGCTATCGCCGTTCCCAACGCGTCCGCTGTCGTAAAGATCACCGTTACCGCCTAAGAGGAGTTCTCCACCATGTCTTACTTCAACACCGATGAGCCGACCGTGACCCTTCGCATGACCGGTTACATGAGCTACGGCCCGACCACCGACGGCGTTCCTTCTCAGGTGCTTCAGAACGGCGAGACGTACGACGTTCCGCAGAGTGAGGCTGAGTGGCTTCTCTCCGCTGAGCTTGCCGAAGTGGCCTGATTCCCTTGTTCGTTGAACTGCTCTCAGGGGTGCGCATTGACCGTGTACCCCTGGGGGTGGGTATGTGCATTCAGTGCCCCGATGACATAGGGGGGTACCTTGTCGAGAAGGGGTGGGCGCGCAAGAGGGTGGCTGCCCAAAAACTCAGCGACGGTCGGACGCTGATTGCGTTTAAGGTGCGTGAGATTCCGGGCACGGCTGAGGAGTTGAGCGCCTGGCCGTCGTGGATGCGCCCGGCGTGGATTCGCCCCGATGGTCGGGCAGTGCCCAGCGGAGACGACAGGCCACACGTTCCCGTGCGCTGCCGCACCTGCCAGCGAATCGGCTACCGACTCAAGGAGCGCTTGCTCACAGATGCGCGGCGGGATGAGCGCTCGGATTGCTTGATCATCGAATGCAAGCGATGCACTCCAAGCGACGCAGACGCATGAATGCGACGCGTTCTCAAATTTCCCGAAGGGCAGCCGCCGGCGGGGCGTATGCGGGTCGAAAGTTCCCAGTCAAAGCCGCTGGCGATCCCGGGTCCAGCTCGGAAAACGCGTCCGTAACGAACACGCCCTTCGCCGTTGTTCGTCTTCCCTGAAAGGAGGAATCCCTTTGAAGGTCATCACCTGCCAACACAAGCCCTGCGGAAAGCCGTTCGGTAAAAACGCCGACGCACGTCAGCGGTACTGCTCTGCCGCCTGTCGAGTCGCCGCATCACGTGCCCGCAAGGCGACAGCACCCAACGGCAGGCTTGCCACCGTGACGGCGCTGAACGCCCCTGAGAGTGCTCCGGAACGGCTGGACGACGTACGGGCACTCTGGGAGTCCTTGATCCGGCAGGTGGCCACTGACGGCTTCATGGTCATCGGTGCCAGCGGGCTTCCCGTTGCTCATCCCGCGCTGAGGTACTTCTCCGCGCTGCACTCTGCGATGCGCGACCTTGAGACCGGTACGGAGTCCAGCGACACGGAAAGCCCGCTCGAACAGATGCAGCGCCTTGCCCGGCAAGCCCTGGACGACTACGACGAGGAGCACACGACGTGACTCTTCAACATCCCGTGAGTCCCGAACTCGCCGCGTTGGCTTGTCGGTTGGGCGACGCGATCGACCCGCCAACGCATCCCCTGTGGGTGCCGTTCGCGGGTCTCTTCGCTGCGGAGCTGGGCCGTGTGCCACTGCCCACGGATCTCTTCGCCTGCATGGTCTGCCCGTGCCATTTCTGACCCTGCCTCGATGACTGCCCGTGCTGGGTGGTTGTCGGGGGCTTCGGCGTTGGTGGCAACACGCGGACTGAAGATCGTTTATTCCAAGACACGAATAGTCGCGTTCCGTCATAGACACGTCTCCGTGACCTGCCTAGCGTCGTCCCTGAGGGTCGGGAGGTGCCCGGCCAGAAGGGGGCCACGGTGACAGGCAGGGAACGCCTTACCCGTCTCACGGGAACGGTCAACGGGCCAAACTGCGATGACGATGACTGCCCCAACGTGTATGCCACGGAGCGCGGCACGTTCGTGGTTCAGGGGGACGCATACGGGGGTTTCGTGGTGCCGGACGGCGAAGGACTCGTAGAGATTCCTGAGCACATTCTCAGGGAGGCTGTGCGTGCTCTCGGATGGTGAGTGGCGGAAGGTTTTCGACGCCTTCCAATACGATGCATGGCGTTTTGAAGCTCAGCCGACCTACACCATGCCGCGCGAGACTGAGAACGTGGCCCGATTTCTGCGGGGCGAAGAAAAACCCGCTGACCACAACGCCAAATGGCACTCGCGTGTCCAGGGTTTCTGTGAAGCAGGCAAGAAGATCGGGCGCGTGCGTGTCGTGCGGCATCCGCTAACTGACTACCAGCGGTACCAATTTGCGTGGGGCATCCCTGGGAACATCGCGGCGGGTGAAGACATTCGAATTCTGGATGTCACGCACGATGACTATGGTCTTCCCGTTGGCGGGCAAGATTGGTGGATGTTCGACGAGTCCACCATTGTTCATCTGAACTTCCGGCCGGACGGAACGCAGATCGGCCGCGAAATACACGAAGGCGATGTGGAACAGTTTCGCGCCTGGAAGCGTACGGCTCTCGCTGTAGCAGTCCCGTTCGCTGAATACGTGAAAGAGCACGGGTGACGCTTGAGCCAGAACAGTTGGGCCGGTCGAAGGCTGACCTAGCTGAAACTCTACGCGACTTGCGGAAGCGAGCCGGTCTCACTGGGGACCGGCTCGCTAAGCGTTGCGCAATGAGTCAGTCGAAAATCAGCAAGATTGAGACGGGTAAGACCACGGCTTCGCTCATAGACGTCGAACGCATATTGCGGGCCGTGGAGGCTCCTCCGGAGCTTGTCAGTGAGGTCATGGCCCTGGCCCGGATGGCCAACACTGAGTGGCAGGACAAGCGCTCATCTTGGCGCAGGGGCCTTGAGAAGCGGCAGGCGGAGCTAGCAGCGCTGGAATCTGAGTCAACAGAAATGCGCTACTTTCTGCCGTCCATGCTGACCGGCCTTTTGGCCACACCTGAGTACGTGAGGGCAAGCCTCACTCATTCTCCGGGGGACAAGGCTAAGACCGTCTCCCGTAAGCTGGAACGCCAAGCCATCTTGTACGACAGGTCAAAGAGGTTCACCTTTCTGCTCACTGAGCAGGCGGTTAGGTGGCCTGTCGTTCCCCCTTCAGCGATGGCAGTTCAAATTGATCGACTCACGTCACTTTCCCGACTGCCCAACATTAGCATTGGCATACTTCTGGACGGAGTCACCATTCCGCGCGGGCCGTTGAATACCTTCACCATCTACGACGACCGTCTAGCGACTGCCGAGACCTTTACGGGCAGGATCGTTTTTCAGGATGGCCGCGACGTAACTCAATATCGAGAAGTCTTCGACATGTATGCCGGATTCGCGGTCTACGAGAACGACGCCCGTGATTATCTAGCCGCACGGGCGCAGTCCCTCTTGCGTGATCTTTAGGCGACAACGGGAATTATTCTGAGACTCCGCCAAACGCTCCTCTACCTTGAGTGCAACACGGAGAGGGCGGAGGGGGAGACGTGGGCAAGCGGGAAAGCGACACACGGAACGTGGTGCGCGTGCTGCCGTGGAAGACAACGGACGGCAAGCAGTGCCTACTTCAAAGCGACGACGCCGGGGGCGTGGTCAGCCGCCTTGCTGACGATATGGAGGCGGCACAACTCGGCATCGGGGAAAAAGTTCTTCACCACGCTCACGAGCTGTTGGCCAACCCGCGCGCCGGAGAAGGCGAATTGCGGTACCTGTCACGCCAGTTGAGCGAATGCCTGGGGGATGCCCTGAGAGTCGCTGAGAGCCGGGGGGACCGTCTGGGAGTCGGCGTCATCGAAGACGACCAGGACGACGGCGAGGAAGGCCCGGAACTGCTTGCGGAGGCGTTCGGATGACCACCCGCGCGGTACTGCGCTACGTGAAGCACACCATGCGGCGGCATCCTCAGTTTGAGGTCACGCACACCGCCCGATGTCTTGCCGCTGACTGCATGTGGCAAGTCGGGCCGACCGACGACGGGGGCCTTGCCGACGATGCCGCCATGGCCCACACGGGCCGCAACGCTGATCACGACAAGTTCGAGCGGAAGATCGAGTTCGTGGCTGAGGTGATCCGCGCTGATTGAGACTCCGGCCCGTTGGACGACGGTGAGCAAGACAGTCCAGCGGATCGGACGGCGACGCTCCCGATCGGATCAGCCTTCGTGCAGGGACAGGACGTGTCCCGTCTGAGCTGACGTGCTCAGGCACTCGCCCCGGTCCGCCCCTTAACTGGGATGCCGCTCACGCGGTGAGGGCGTAGCCAACGGCCCCGTCGTGCACTACCCCGGTGGTGTGCGACGGGGCTCCTTGCTGCTCAGACGAACGCCACCCGGCACGTATCCCAAGGGGTGTACCTTTCGAGCCAGGTGTACCAGGTGACACCGACAGCGGAGAGCTGGGCGACCTCCTCGCGCCGCAGCCCGGGGGTACGCCGTCGGCTGCCCCGGTCGAGCCCGACCTGCTCGGGCATGATCCGCTCACGGCGACTGCGCAGGAACCCCGCCAGTTCGTGCCGCCGGATATCGCTCTCCTGCCCGGCCTGTGCGGTGGTGGTACTCATAGCCCCAGGGTGCGCCATGCCTCAGCCTGTTGCCAGGTGGTGCCACTACCAGCATAAGAACGCCCGGCCACCGGGCTGACGGGCCCGCGCGCCCCGAGCCCGGTGACAGCGTGGCCCGGTGGGGACCGTACGACCGCCGTCACCAGGCGTCTCGCGGTGTTGCCCGTGCTTCAGTCTCGCTTCGAGTGCGGCTCCACCGCGGTGTCGGGGCCCGGCGACACGATCGATTCGTGACCGTTCTCGGCGCGCACCTTGAACGGAGGCGAGCCGTTCGGCCCCAGCACCTCCACGACTTCCACGATCCGGTCGTGCTTGCCGACCACCCGGCCGTGCATCACGAGACGGTCGCCCTTGCTTGCTTTCATCATCACTCCAATGTCACTTGACGTAACCGAGAGTGTACGAAGCGGCCGGTACGGTCGCCCTCGGTGAAGGAGGGTGTCGCGCCTCAGCCCATTGCCGGGTACTCCGAGTACCAGGATAAAGACACTCTGGTACCAGGGTGAGCGATGAACGATGGTCGATGGAGTGAGCAGAGCATTCGCGTCCCTCCGGAAAACATCCACCGCGATGGCACCGTCCGCCGCCGAGGCACCCTCCGGCGGACCGCCCGTCATCCATGACCACGGGTCCGTGCTCGGCACTCTCGGCCTGTTCACCGTGCTCCTCGGCGCGGCGCTTCCGCTCATCGACTTCTTCATCGTCAATGTAGCTCTGCCGACCATCGATCACGATCTGGCCGCGGGCCCCGCCCTGCTGGAGCTGGTGGTCGCCGGGTACGGGCTCTCGTACGCGGTGCTGCTCGTTCTCGGCGGGCGGCTCGGGGACATGCTCGGCCGACGACGGCTCTTCCTCATCGGCATGGCGGCCTTCGGCATCACCTCGCTCGCCTGCGGCCTCGCACCGAACGCCTGGACGCTGGTCGGCGCCCGGGTGGCGCAGGGCGCCGCGGCGGCACTGATGCTGCCGCAGGTACTGGCCACCATCCACTCGGCGACGAACGGACCGCGCCGCGCGAAGGCGCTGGGCCTGTACGGCGCGACGGCCGGGCTCGCGATGGTGGCGGGCCAGATCCTGGGCGGGGTGCTGGTCGCGGCCGATATCGCGGGGAGCGGCTGGCGGGCGATCTTCCTGGTGAATGTGCCGGTGGCGCTGGTGGGTCTGTTCTTCGCGGTCCGTTCGGTCCCGGAGACCCGCTCCCAGCGGCCGGCGCCCATCGACACACCCGGGACGGTCCTGCTGGCCGCCGCGCTGGTGACGCTCCTGGCGCCCCTCACGGAGGGCCGGGCCGCCGGGTGGCCCGCCTGGACCTGGATCTCGCTCGCGGCCTTCCCGATCGTGTCGTACGCCTTCGTACGGGTGGAACGGCGGGCCGACCGGCGGGGCAGGACCCCTCTCGTACCGCCGAGTCTGCTCGCGCTGGTCACGCTCCGGCGGGGGCTGGCGCTGATCGTGCCGTTCGGGATCGGGTTCGGCGGCTTCATGTTCGTGATCGCCGTCGCCCTTCAGCAGGGTCTGCGCATGGGCCCGGTGGACGCCGGGCTGACGCTGGTGCCCATGGCGGTGGCGTTCTTCGGGGCGTCGCTGGCCGGACCGCGGCTGATCCGGCGCTACGGCAGCCTGGTGGTCACGGCGGGCGCGGTGTTCCAGACGGCCGGGGTGGCGCTGCTGGCGCTCGCCGTATGGGGTGGCTGGCCCTCGATCGGCGGGCTTGACCTCCTGCCGGGCATCGCGCTGGCCGGTCTCGGCCAGGGCTTCCAACTGCCGGTCATCATCCGCATCGTGCTCTCCGACATACCGACCGAGCGGTCCGGGGTGGGCAGCGGCGTGATGGTCACGGCCCAGCAGTCCGCGCTGGCGCTGGGGGTGGCGACACTGGGCTCGCTCTTCCTGACCCTGGCCGCCACGGCGGGGATGCGGGACGCCCTGGTGATCACTCTGCTGGCACAGCTGGGGCTGGTCGTCCTGACGGCGCTGCTGAGCCTGCGGCTGCCACGGAAGATCAGCTGAGCGGGGTTTGGACGAGCGGGTCGGCCGAGCGGGAGAGACCTTCATGGCCGTGGGCCCGGATCACCGAGGTGATCCGGGCCCACGGTCCCTGGCTTGAGTGCGTCAGTCCTGCGCGGCGGTGCCTTCGGCGCCTTCGGCCGCGTCGCCGCTCCGCTGCTCGCCGCCGTCCTGGCCGGCGGCGCGCTCACGCATCTTGCGCAGCAGCTCCTGCTTGTGGTCGGCGGAGGCCTTGCGGTTGGCGTCGCGCGCGGGGGCGCTGGCCTGCGGGTCGGTGCGGGCCAGCTTCTTGCGCTGTCCGCCGACGCCGAGAAGGTTGTTACGGCTTTTTGCCATGGGGTTCTCCCGAAGCGATGAGAAGTGATCTGCGGATTCGTCGGTGGGGGGCGGACTGTCGCCGCCGCGCTCTCACTCGTAGATCTGGAAGAACATGCCCGTGACGCTACCACCGGGCGGGGCCGGGACGTAACGCCTTTTTGGCGGACACCAGACACATGAACGGATGGGCGATGACAGATATTGAAATCTGTCATCGCTCATGTCATGGTTGTTCTGTCACTCAGCGATCCGCACGGAGGAACCCTCATGAACGCCATCGCCACGCGCCCCCTCGGCCGCTCAGGACCCCGCGTCTCCGCCCTCGGACTCGGCTGCATGGGCATGTCCGGCGTATACGGGCAGGAAGTGGACCGCGCCGAGTCCATCGCCACCATCCACGCCGCTCTGGACGCGGGCGTCACCCTGCTCGACACGGGCGACTTCTACGGCATGGGCCATAACGAGCTGCTGATCGGCGAAGCCCTGCGCACCGCACCGGCCGGCGCCCGCGAGCGGGCCCTCACCAGCGTCAAGTTCGGCGCCCTGCGCGATCCGGACAACGGATGGAGCGGTTACGACGGCCGTCCGGCCGCCGTGAAGAACTTCGCCGCGTACTCCCTCCAGCGCCTCGGCACCGACCACATCGACATCTACCGGATCGCCAGGGTCGACCCGGACGTGCCGATCGAGGAGACGGTCGGCGCCATCGCCGAGCTGATCCGGGCCGGGCATGTGCGCCATGTCGGGCTCTCCGAGGTCGGCGCCGACACCATCCGCCGGGCAGCCGCCGTCGCCCCGGTCGTTGACCTCCAGATCGAGTACTCACTGATCTCGCGCGGCATCGAGGACGAGATCCTGCCGGCCGTCCGTGAGCTGGGCATCGGCGTCACGGCGTACGGAGTGCTCTCGCGCGGACTGATCAGCGGGCACTTCACCCGCGACCGGCAGCTGTCCCCCACCGACTTCCGCGCCGTGAGCCCCCGGTTCCAGGGTGACAACCTTCAGCACAATCTCGGGCTGGTCGAGTCGCTGCGGAAGATCGCCGAGCAGAAGGGGGTCTCGGTCGCCCAGATCGCCATCGCCTGGGTGCTCTCGCGGGGAGAGGACATCGTGCCGCTCGTCGGCGCCCGCCGCCGTGACCGGCTGACCGAGGCCCTTGGCGCGCTGGACATCACGCTGGACGCCGACGATCTGGCCGCGATCGAGCGCGCCGTACCGTCCGATGCCGCCGCCGGGGACCGCTATCCGGCCGGTCAGATGGCGCACCTCGACAGTGAGCGCTGACGGGCGGTCCAGCGCCGACCAGTGCGGAGGAGCCGACCGGTGCGGAGGAGCCGACCGGTGCGGAGGAGCCGACCGCCCGCCGGAGGCCACCCCGTCGTCGGTCGGACCTGACAGGTAGTGTCATCTGTCGCATCCGCCGAACGAGCCATGAAAGGTCGGGCGCCCCATGGCCACCGAGCCCCTGACCGCAGAGCGCATCCTCGAAGCCACCGAGGAGGTGCTGCGCCGCTACGGCCCGGCGAAGGCGACGGTGGTCGATGTGGCACGGGTGCTCGGCGTCAGCCATGGCAGCGTCTACCGGCACTTCCGTACGAAGGCGGCGCTGCGCGAGGCGGTCACCGCGCGCTGGCTGAGCCGTACGGAGACCGCGCTGGCCCGGATCATGGAGGGGGAGACCGAGCCGGGCCCGGAGAAGCTGCGCGGCTGGCTGCTGGCGCTGTTCGACACCAAGCGGCACAAGGCCGGGGACGATCCGGAGCTGTTCGCCACCTTCTCCGTGCTCATCGACGAGAGCAGCGATGTGGTCGACGCGCATCTGACGGAGCTGGCCCATCAGCTCACCCGGATCGTCGAAGAGGGCGTGCGCGAGGGCGAGTTCATGGCGGTGGACCCGGCGAGCACGGCGGGGGCGGTCTTCGCCGCCACGGCCCGTTTCCATGACCCGGCGTACGCGCCGGAATGGCGAAAGCCCACCATCGACGCCGAGTTCACCGCCGTATGCGATCTGTTGCTGCGCGGGCTGCAGGCGGACTGACGGCCCCGCTCATGTCCCGTCAGTCCGCGGCCGGATCCACCGTCGCCTGGTGGGCCTCGGTGAGATGTTCCTCGGCCTTGAGCCAGGGCAGGAACTGCGCCCCTTTGCGCCAGCCGCAGGTGTCGCAGATCAACGACCGCTGCACACCCGCCTTCTGAACGCGTACGACATGCTCGCGCCCATGCTGATCCCATCTCCTGACCGTGCTGGTGGTCGTGGCCGGCATGATCCGTGCCTCCCTGGTAGGTCAGCGCCCAGTCTGCAACGAAGCCCCCGGTTCCGCGGAGGAACCGGGGGCTTCGAGTTACGAACGTGACCCGCCGTTCAGTGTGGGGTGTCCGCGGCTCTGGTCAGCGGCCGTCAGCAGCCGAGGAGCCGGGCGCCGAGGTAGCTCTGGATCTGGTCGAGCGAGACGCGCTCCTGCTGCATCGTGTCGCGCTCGCGCACGGTCACCGCGTTGTCGTCCAGGGTGTCGAAGTCGACGGTCACACAGAACGGCGTGCCGATCTCGTCCTGGCGGCGGTAGCGGCGGCCGATGGCGCCCGCGTCGTCGAACTCGATGTTCCAGTTGCGCCGCAGATCCGTCGCGAGCCCCTTGGCCTTGGGCGAGAGCTGCGGGTTACGGGAGAGCGGCAGCACGGCCACCTTGACCGGCGCGAGGCGCGGGTCGAGACGCATCACGGTGCGCTTCTCCAGCACGCCCTTGGCGTTGGGCGCCTCGTCCTCGTTGTACGCGTCGAGGAGGAAGGCGAGCATCGAGCGGCCGACACCGGCGGCGGGCTCGATGACATACGGGGTCCAGCGCTCACCGGCCTCCTGGTCGAAGTACGACAGGTCGTGGCCGGACGCCTTGGAGTGCGCGGAGAGGTCGTAGTCGGTGCGGTTGGCGACACCCTCCAGCTCGCCCCACTCGCTGCCGCCGAACTGGAAGCGGTACTCGATGTCGGCGGTGCGCTTGGAATAGTGCGAGAGCTTCTCGGCCGGGTGCTCGTACCACCGCATGTTCTCCGCACGGAGACCCAGGTCGGTGTACCAGTTCCAGCGCTGCTCCATCCAGTATTCCTGCCACTGCTCGTCCTCGCCCGGCTTGACGAAGAACTCCATCTCCATCTGCTCGAACTCGCGCGTGCGGAAGATGAAGTTGCCCGGAGTGATCTCGTTCCGGAAGGACTTGCCCATCTGCGCGATGCCGAACGGCGGCTTCTTGCGCGAAGTCTGCTGCACCTGGGCGAAGTTGGTGAAAATGCCCTGCGCGGTCTCGGGCCGCAGATAGGCGATGGAGCCGGAGTCCTGCGTCGGGCCGAGGTGGGTGGAGAGCAGACCGGAGAACTGCTTGGGGTCAGTGAACGTCCCCTTGTTGCCGCAGTTGGGGCAGTTGATGTCGGCGAGGCCGTTCTCGGGGGCCTTGCCGTGCTTCGCCTCGTACGCCTCCTCCAGATGGTCGGCGCGGAACCGCTTGTGACAGGAGGTGCACTCGGTGAGCGGGTCACTGAAGGTCGCGACGTGGCCGGACGCCTCCCAGACCTCCGTGGCGAGGATCACCGAGGAGTCGATACCGACAACGTCCTCGCGCGAGGTGACCATGTAGCGCCACCACTGGCGCTTGAGGTTTTCCTTCAGCTCGACTCCGAGCGGCCCGTAGTCCCAGGCGGCGCGCTGACCACCGTAGATCTCACTGGACGGGTAGACGAAGCCACGGCGCTTGCTCAGGTTGACGATGCTGTCGATCTTGTCGGCGGCCACGGTGCTCTCTTCATTACGACGACGACGAACGGCGAATGCTTCAGATTAGCGGCGGCCGCACCCCTTGGATCAAATCGGTGCGGGGTAAGAGAGATCTCCGACCCTTGTTGACAATCGTTTCCACTTTTGTTGAAAATGACAGTCATGAACGCAAGACGTCTGATACCCACCGCCACTCTCGCCGGCGCGGTCACCCTCGGCCTGGTCGCGCTGTCCGCCTGTTCCTCCTCCGACGCCGCCACCGACACGAAGAACGGCGGGGCACTCGCGGTGACCGCGTCGTTCTATCCCATGCAGTTCCTGGCCGAGCGAATAGGCGGCGACCACGTCTCCGTCAGCACGCTCACCAAGCCCGGCGTGGAGCCGCACGACCTGGAGCTCACCCCCCGGCAGGCCGCCCAGCTCGGTGAATCCGATGTCATCCTCTATCTCAAGGGCATCCAGCCCGCCGTGGACGAGGCCATCACGCAGTCCGGTGTGAAGAACACCGTTGACGCGGCCTCCCTCACCACGCTGGAGAAGCACGGCACCGAGGTCGGCCACTCCCACGAGGACGGCCACGCCGACGATCACGCGGCCGAGGAGAGCCACTCCGCGGGCGAAGAGGACGCCCTGGCCGGCAAGGACCCGCACATCTGGCTGGACCCGGTGAAGTACGCCGAGGTCGCCAAGGGTGTCGGCGCCTCCCTGGAGAAGGCCGACCCGGACAACTCCGCCGCGTACCGGAAGAACACCGACGCGCTGGTCAAGGAGCTCGGCGGCCTGGACACCGCGTTCAAGCAGGGCCTCGCCGACACCACCACCAGGACTTTCATCACCACCCACTCCGCCTTCGGCTATCTCGCCGAGCGCTACGGTCTGACGCAGGAGGGCATCGCGGGCCTCGACCCCGAGTCGGAGCCCAGCCCCGCCCGGATGAAGGAACTGAAGACCATCGCGGAGCACGAGAAGGTCGGCACCGTATTCTTCGAGACGCTCGCCAGCGACAAGACCGCCAAGACCGTCGCAGCGGACTCCGGACTGAAGACCGACGTCCTGGACCCGCTGGAGGGAATTACGGACAAGTCCAAGGGCGATGACTACATCGAGGTCATGAACGCCAACCTCACCGCGCTGCGGACGGCACTCGGCGCGAAATGACACAGCCGACAGAACGGCCGACAGCGGTATCGGAGGCGCCCGACATGGCGACGGTGGAGAGCGGCCGGAACACGGTGGAGAGCGGCCGGAGCGCCGAGGCGGCGCGGCAGGCACCGGAGCGGGGGGCCGCGCCCGTCATCACTGTCCGCGACGCGCGGGCCACACTCGGTGCGCGCCCCGTGCTGCGCGGCATCGACCTCACCGTGCACAGCGGTGAGGTCGTCGCCCTGCTCGGCGCCAACGGCTCCGGCAAGTCCACCGCCGTACGCTCGGTGATCGGGCAGGTACCGCTGAGCGACGGCGAGATCACGCTCTTCTCGACCCCGTTGCGCCGCTTCCGCGACTGGGCGCGCGTCGGCTACGTACCGCAGCGCACCACCGCCGCGAGCGGGGTGCCCGCGACCGTCCGCGAGGTCGTCGCCTCCGGCCGGCTGTCCCGTACGAGGTTCGGCCTGCCCGGCCGGGCGGACCGGGCCGCCGTCGAGCGGGCCATCGGGCTGGTCGGGCTCACCGACCGCGCCAAGGACTCCGTGGAGGCGCTCTCCGGCGGCCAGCACCAGCGCGTGCTGATAGCCAGGGCGCTCGCCGCCGGACCCGAACTGCTGATCATGGACGAGCCGATGGCGGGCGTCGATCTGGCCAGCCAGGACATTCTCGCGGCCACCCTGCGCGAACAGGTCGCGGCCGGCACGACCGTCCTGCTCGTCCTGCATGAACTCGGCGCGCTGCGGCCACTGATCGACCGCACGGTGGTGCTGCGCGACGGCTGTGTGGTCCACGACGGGCCCCCGCCGAGGACCACCGAGCACGCTTCCCCGCACTCTTCGAGCGGGGAAGGCCCCGTGCCGGGCCACGGCCCCGATCCGCTGACCGATCCAGGCTGCCATCCGCACGAGGCCGGCGAGCCGCTTCGCACAGGACTGCTGACCTGACCATGGAAATACTCCAGACCGCCTTTATGCAGCGCGCGCTGATCGCGGCCGTACTGGTCGGCATCACCGCCCCCGCCGTCGGCATCTATCTCGTACAGCGCCGTCAGGCCCTGATGGGCGACGGCATCGGCCATGTCGCGATGACCGGGGTCGGTCTCGGCTTCCTGCTCTCCACCAGCGCGATCTGGACGGCGACACTGGTCTCGGTGGCCGGCGCCGTCACGATGGAGCTGATCAGGGCGTACGGCCGCACGCGCGGGGACATCGCGCTCGCGATGCTCTTCTACGGCGGTATGGCGGGCGGTGTCCTGCTGATCAACCTCGCGCCCAACGGCTCCAACGGCAGCCTCAGCACGTATCTCTTCGGCTCCCTGTCGACGGTGTCGCCGGCGGACGTGACCGCGATCTCTCTGCTCGCCGCCTTCGTGGTGCTGGTCACCGTGGGCCTGCGCCGGCAGCTCTTCGCGGTCAGCCAGGACGAGGAGTTCGCCCGCGTCACCGGACTGCCGGTGCGGGCGCTGAACCTGCTGATCGCGGTCACGGCCGCGGTGACGGTCACCGTCGCCATGCGGGTGGTGGGGCTGCTGCTGGTCAGCGCGCTGATGGTGGTGCCCGTCGCGGCGGCCCAGCAGATCACCCGGTCCTTCGTGGTCACCTTCGTCCTGTCCGTCGTGATCGGTACGGCGGTGACGCTGGCCGGCACGGTCACCTCGTACTACCAGGACGTGCCGCCCGGCGCGACGATCGTGCTGATCGCGATCGGTGTCTTCGTGGTGCTGACCGCTCTCGCGACGCCCCTGGCGAGACGCAGGGCCCGCGCGCTGCGGGCCGCCGAGGCCGCGGGCGCCCCGGACGTGGCGGCGCAGGACATGGACGTGCCGGCCGCGCGCACGACCCCGGGCGATGTCACGGTCTGACCGCGAGCCGGTCACGAACTGGCAGAATGGCCCGTGGGAAGCGGGCAACGCCCGTGGGATACGGGCAGAGGCAAGGAGGCACCTGTGACGACTGCGCCCAGCGGTGGATCAAGCGCGGCCCCCGTGCGCGGCCGATCGACCCGCCAGCGCGCCGCGGTGGCGGCGGCGCTCGACGAGGTGGATGAGTTCCGTAGCGCGCAGGAGCTCCATGACATGCTCAAACACCGTGGTGACTCGGTCGGTCTGACCACGGTCTATCGCACCCTCCAGTCCCTCGCCGACGCGGGCGAGGTCGATGTGCTGCGCACGAACGACGGCGAGTCGGTCTACCGGCGCTGCTCGACCGGCGACCATCACCACCATCTCGTCTGCCGGGTCTGCGGAAAGGCCGTCGAGGTCGAGGGCCCGGCGGTGGAGCAGTGGGCCGAGACGATCGCCGCGCAGCACGGCTATGTCGGGGTGGCGCACACGGTGGAGATCTTCGGTACGTGCGCGGAGTGCGCGGCGGCGGTCGCGAAGAACTAGACGAGTAAGTCCGCGTCCTGCTTCAGGCGCCTTGGTCGCCGTACGGGCTCGCATCAGCCCGTACGGCGACCGCGGCGCGTATCAGCCCTGCTGCTCCGTCTGTTCCGCCTGCTCCTCGTTGGGCAGCGCCCCGCCGAAGCGCCGGTCCCTGGACGCGTACTCCAGACACGCCCGCCACAGATCGCGGCGGTCGAAGTCCGGCCACAGCACGTCCTGGAAGACCATCTCGGCGTAACTGCTCTGCCAGATCAGATAGTTGGACGTGCGCTGCTCACCGCTGGGGCGCAGGAAGAGATCCACGTCCGGCATGTCCGGGTAGTAAAGATACTTGGCGAACGTCTTCTCATTGACCTTGGACGGGTCGAGCTTCCCGGACGCGACATCGGCGGCGAGCGCCTGCGCGGCGTCCGCGATCTCCGCGCGACCACCGTAGTTGACGCAGAAGTAGAGCGTCATGGCGTCGTTGTCCCGCGTCTGTTCCTGGGCGACCTGGAGCTCCTGGACGACCGACTTCCACATCTTGGGCATCCGGCCCACCCAGCGGATCCGGATCCCCAGCTCGTCCATCTCGTCGCGGCGGCGGCGGATGACATCGCGGTTGAAGTTCATGAGGAAGCGCACCTCGTCGGGGGTCCGCTTCCAGTTCTCGGTGGAGAAGGCGTACAGCGAGAGGTTCTTGACGCCCATCTCCAGACAGCCCTTGAGTACGTCGAGCACGACGCCCTCACCGACCTTGTGGCCCTCGGTGCGCGGCAGACCGCGCTCCTTGGCCCAGCGGCCGTTGCCGTCCATGACACAGGCCACATGCCGCGGCACCAGCTCGCCGGGGATCTTCGGCGGGCGCGCGCCGGAGGGATGCGGTTCCGGCGTCTTGTACTCGCGGCGGGAACGCCCCATGATTCCGCGTCGTGCCATGCGCTCTCGTCTCCCGGTTTCCTAGTTCTTCTCTACGTATCTGAGCGAGCGCAGCCCGCGCTCCAGGTGCCAGTGCAGATAGGCGGACACGAGTCCGCTGCCCTCCCTGACGTGCCGTGCCTCGCACGCGTCCGCCGTGTCCCAGTCGCCGGTCAGCAGCGCGCTGAGCAGTCCGACTGCCTCAGCCGAGGGTACGACGCTGCCGGGCACCCGGCAGTCGACGCAGATGACACCACCCGCCGCGACCGAAAAGAAACGATTCGGCCCATGGAGTCCGCACTTCGCGCAGTCGTCGAAGCTCGGCGCGTAGCCATTGACGGCGAGGGAGCGCAGCAGGAAGGCGTCCAGGATCAGATGGGGCGCGTGCTCCCCGCGCGCGAGCGTACGCAGCCCGCCGACCAGGAGCAGATACTGCTGGACGGCCGGCTCGCCCTCGTGGTCGGTGAACCGCTCGGCGGTCTCCAGCATGGCGGTGCCCGCGGTGTAGCGGGCGTAGTCGGTGACGATGCCGCCACCGTAGGGGGCGATGGTCTCGCTCTGTGTGCACAACGGCAGCCCGCGTCCGACGAGGTCGCTGCCGCGCGCGAAGAACTGCACATCGACATGGGAGAACGGCTCCAGCCGCGCCCCGAACTTCGACTTGGTCCGCCGTACCCCCCGGGCGACGGCGCGGACGCGGCCGTGGCCGCGGGTCAGAAGCGTGATGATGCGATCGGCCTCACCGAGCTTCTGGGTGCGCAGCACAACGCCGTCGTCCCGGAACAGACTCATGGGGGCCATTCTCCCGCATGCGCGGACGCCCCTCCGCCTCCCGCCGCCTGGGGAACCCTCCGGCCCCCTCGCTCCCGGGTCCGGCCGGGTCCGCCCGGGTGCGGCTCAGGAAGGTGTGCCGGACGCCGCCAGCAGCAGTCGCTCCGTATCGTCCGAACAGAGCAGGAGCGCGCCGCCGACGATGCTCAGCACCTCGCGCTCCGGCAGGCTGTACTGTCCGTCCGCCACCGCGATCCGCGCGCCCTGCAGCACGATCGACTCCCGGCCCGCCGGGGCCAGATGCGGTGCCAGCGGCTCCAGCGCCTCATGCAGCTCGATGGCGAGCGCCGCGCCGCACGGCCCCGGCTCCATGAGGAAGCGGCCGGTGTCCGCGGCGAGCGCGTCCACCAGATCCGTCAGCCGGTCCTCCGTGCAGTCCTCGAACCCGGCCGCCCGGACGATGAGGACCGCGGTCTCCCTGACCGTACGCGAGGAGGTGCCACCCGCCGCGAGGACCGCCAGCGCGACCGTGTGCACGGCGTCGCGCAGCATCGCCGAGAAGCGGACGGTGGTGGGGTGATCGAGTACGTCCATCCCGAAGTGGGCGTGACAGGCGGCGCATTCGACGACGGGCCCGGCACAGCCGCGCGGAAGCAGGGGAACCCCGAGCACCGTGAAACGGCGACGGCCGGTACGACGGCGGTAGTTGCGGTCGCCCCCGCAGTCGGGGCAGAAGAACTCCCCGTCCCCGATGGTGTTCCAGGACGTACGAATGCCGCAGAAACGCACTTTTCGCCCACCGGGTCTCTGAGCTGGCAGCACGTCGCGCACCTCCGTAACGCTCCGGCAACGCTTCGTTGCGTTGCGCTCCGCTTCGCCTCTGCGCCCTTGCCGGGAACCCGGATGCTGGGAATCCGGATACAGAGCCGCCGCGTTGACGTGATGTTAGCCACATTGCATGGGCGCCGTCAGTACCGCGGCGTGAGATCGCCACGACATGGCTGAACCCCGACCACCGTGTCCGGTGGTCGAGGTCCGTGAACTCTCAGGTCGGACCGGGGGCGTCGGCCCGATCAGCGGGCCGCGCGGTTCACCGCGGAAATGACCGCCTTCAGTGAGGCGCGAGTGGTGTTGGCATCGATTCCCATGCCCCACAGCACCTTTCCGCCGATCGCGCACTCGATGTACGAGGCGGCCTGCGCGCTCGCGCCCTCACTCATGGTGTGCTCCTGGTAGTCCAGCAGCCGGGCGTCCACCCCGACCGACGCCAGAGCCTCGAAGAAGGCCGAAATTGGACCGTTGCCGGTACCGGTCAGCACGGTCTCCGTACCGTCCACGACGGCCTGGACGGTCAGTGTGTCCTTGCCGTCCGTGTCGGTCGTGGTCTGGCCGGAGCGCAGCTGGAGCCGGCCCCACGCATTGTCCGGGTTGGGCAGGTACTCGTCCTGGAAGACCGACCAGATCTGGCCGGGCGTGACCTCGCCGCCCTCGGCATCGGTCTTGGCCTGGATGATCCGGGAGAACTCGATCTGCATCCGGCGCGGCAGGTCCAGCTTGTGGTCGTTCTTCAGTACGTACGCGATCCCGCCCTTGCCGGACTGCGAGTTGACCCGGATGACCGCCTCGTACGAACGGCCCACGTCCTTCGGGTCGATCGGCAGATACGGCACGGCCCACTCGATCTCGTCGACCGGCTTGCCCTGCGCGGCGGCGTCGGCCTCACGCGCGTCGAATCCCTTCTTGATGGCGTCCTGGTGGGACCCGGAGAAGGAGGTGTAGACCAGATCGCCCGCGTAGGGGTGGCGCGGGTGGACCTCCATCTGATTGCAGTACTCGCTGGTGCGACGGATCTCGTCGATCTGCGAGAAGTCGATCTGCGGGTCGACGCCCTGCGAGAAGAGGTTCATGCCCAGCGTCACCAGGTCGACATTGCCGGTGCGCTCGCCCTGCCCGAACAGACAGCCCTCGATACGGTCCGCCCCGGCCATGAGCGCCAGCTCGGCGGCGGCGACGGCCGTACCGCGGTCGTTGTGCGGATGCACGGACAGGCACACGTTCTCGCGGCGGGAGAGATGGCGCGACATCCACTCGAAGCGGTCCGCGTGCGTGGACGGGGTCGAACGCTCCACCGTGGCGGGCAGATTGAGAATGATCTCGCGGCCGTCCTCGGGCTGCCAGACGTCCATGACGCCCTCGCAGACCTCCAGCGCGAAGTCCAGCTCGGTGTCGGTGAAGATCTCCGGGCTGTACTGGTAGCCGAAGACGGTCTCGGGGCCGAGGATCTTCTCCGCGTACTCCATCACCAGCCGGGTGCCGTCCACGGCGATCTGCTTGACCTGCTCCTTCGTACCGCGGAAGACGACCTTCCGGAAGGTGGGAGCGGTGGCGTTGTAGAGATGGACGGTCGCGCGGTGGGCGCCGCGCAGCGACTCGACGGTGCGCTCGATCAGTTCCTCGCGGGACTGGGTCAGAACGGAGATCGTCACGTCCTCGGGGATCGCGCCCTCTTCGATGATCGACCGTACGAACGCGAAGTCGGTCTCACCGGAGGACGGGAAGCCGACCTCGATCTCCTTGTAGCCCATGCGGACCAGCAGATCGAACATCTCGCGCTTGCGGGCCGGTGACATGGGGTCGATCAGGGCCTGGTTGCCGTCGCGCAGATCGGTGGAGAGCCAGCGGGGGGCGACGGTGATCCGATTCTCCGGCCAGGTGCGGTCGGGGATCTCCACCGCCTCGTAGCGGCCGTACTTGTGAATCGGCATCCCGGAGGGCCGCTGGGTGTGGGTCGCGTTGGTGATGGGCGTGGCGCGACCGACGGAAGAATCAGACATTGCGTAGGGCTCCTCGTGTGTCCACTGGGGTGGCCGACGGGCGTGATCACCGCAACGCCAGACTCCGCGGGGAGGGGGTCGGCCTACGACTACAGACCCTCGCCGCGGCAGCTAAGGAGAAGCAGCCCGAAACGCATGATGTGGGGAAGCCTAGCCGAGCGGTGCCGGCCGCGCGGGTCCGTATCAGAATGCGGGATCGGTGAGGTAAAGACCGAATCCCGGGGAATCACTCCATCTCAGCAATTTCTGTCGCAACGAGTGACAGTTCCGTGACGCACTGCCACCGTGCAGGTATGAACGCCATCGCTCCCGTTTTCTGCACCATCGTGCCGCCCCACGTCCTCGACAAGCTCGCCCAGGCCGAGGACCCACGGCTCTCCGGGCCCGCCCGCCGGGCGCTGGAGGTGGACGCCGCCCATCGCACCCGCCGCCGCGCCACCGCTCTCCGCGCCGCCGCCCCCACAGCCGCCGCCACCGGAAATCCGCACCGCTCTCTTCACGACTGCGAGCACCGCACCACGCTGCCGGGAAAGAAGGTGCGCGGCGAGGGCGACCCACCCGGCGGCGACGCCACGGTGAACCGCGCGTACAGCGGTCTCGGCGCCACGTTCGAGCTGCTGCTCTCGGCGTACGGACGTGACTCGCTCGACGGCGCCGGGCTGCCGCTGGTCGCCAGCGTCCACTACGACGAGGGGTACGGGAACGCGTTCTGGGACGGCGAACAGATGGTCTTCGGCGACGGTGACGGCGAGGTCTTCCTCGACTTCACACTGCCCGTCGATGTGATCGGCCACGAGCTGGCGCACGGCCTCACCCAGTACACCGCCGGCCTGGAGTACCAGGGCCAGGCGGGTGCCCTCAACGAGTCCGTGTCGGATGTCTTCGGCTCGCTGGTCAAGCAGTACACCCTGGACCAGACCGCCGACCGGGCCGACTGGCTGATCGGCGCGGGCCTGCTCGCCCCCGGTGTCACCGGGGAGGCGCTGCGCTCCATGAAGGCGCCGGGGACGGCGTACGACGACGATGTGCTCGGCAAGGACCCGCAGCCCGCCACCATGGCCGACTACGTACGGACGACCCAGGACAACGGCGGGGTACACATCAACTCCGGGATCCCGAACCACGCGTTCTATCTGCTGGCCTCGGCGCTCGGCGGAAAGGCGTGGGAGCGGGCGGGGCGGATCTGGTTCGACGTACTGACCGGCGGCGAGCTGGCCGCCGGCGCGCGGTTCACGGACTTCGCCCGGCTGACCGTCGCGGCGGCACGGAGCCGCTTCGGCGACGGCGCGGAGCTGGCGGCGGTGACCAAGGCGTGGTCCCAGGTCGGGGTCCCCGCGGTGTGAAGCGCGAGGTGTGGCACGAGCGGCGGCTACCGCCGTCGCCGATCACGTACTAGACAGGACCCATGCGTATCCAAGTACGGCGCACAGGCGGCTTCGCGGGCATCGAGCGCAGAGCCGAGATCGAGACCGCGAGCCTGCGCGATGCCGGTGACTGGCGGGAACTGGCCGACCGGGCGATGGCGGACGGCGCGGACACGCCGTCCGCCGGCGTACCGGACGGCTACCACTACGTGATCACCATCGACGACCACGCGGTCCACTGCGCGGACCCGGGGCTGACGGACGCGCAGCGCGCGCTGATCTCACGCGTGCTCAAGGAAGGCGCCTAGGTCCTGTCCGGCCGGCCGGCACGGTCAGAACCCCAGCTTGCGCAGCTGCTTCGGGTCGCGCTGCCAGTCCTTGGCGACCTTGACATGCAGATCGAGGAAGACGGGAGTGCCGAGCAGCGCCTCGATGTGCTTCCGGGACTTCGTCCCGACCTCCTTGAGGCGCTTGCCCTTCGGGCCGATGATGATGCCCTTCTGGCTGGGGCGCTCGATATAGACGTTCGCGTGGATGTCCAGCAGCGGCTTGTCCGCCGGGCGGTCCTCGCGCGGCAGCATCTCCTCGACGACGACCGCGATCGAGTGCGGCAGCTCGTCCCGTACGCCTTCCAGCGCGGCTTCGCGGATCAGCTCGGCGACCATGACCTGCTC
Organism: Streptomyces sp. NPDC051662; assembly: GCF_040681655.1. Classification (NCBI taxonomy): domain Bacteria; kingdom Bacillati; phylum Actinomycetota; class Actinomycetes; order Kitasatosporales; family Streptomycetaceae; genus Streptomyces; species Streptomyces sp. NPDC051662. The sequence continues at coordinate 131,361 of NZ_JBFAZD010000006.1, read as the reverse complement.
GGGCTCGTCGGTGAGGTCGCCCTCCGGGTAGAGCGGCGGGCTCTCCGGGAGGAGCGGGACGAGCAGATCGGCGAGCAGGCCGACCTGCTGGTCGCCGACCGCCGAGACCGGGACGATCTCCGCCCACTCCAGGCCGAGTTCCTTGCCGAGCTGGTCGATCGCGATGAGCTGCTCGGCCAGCGTCTTGGAGTCGACGAGGTCCGTCTTGGTGACGACGGCGACCTTCGGCGTCTTCTTGATCGCGGCCAGTTCCTTGGCGATGAACCGGTCGCCGGGGCCGAGCTTCTGGTCGGCGGGCAGACAGAAGCCGATCACATCGACCTCGGCCCAGGTCGTCCGTACGACATCGTTGAGTCGCTCACCGAGCAGCGTGCGCGGCTTGTGCAGGCCCGGGGTGTCGACCAGGATCAACTGCGCCTCGGGCCGGTGCACGATGCCACGCACGGTGTGGCGCGTGGTCTGCGGCCGGTTGGAGGTGATGGCCACCTTCTGGCCGACCAGAGCGTTCGTGAGGGTGGACTTGCCCGCGTTGGGGCGGCCGACGAAGCAGGCGAAGCCGGCCCGGTGGGGGGCTTCGGCTGCTTCGGGAGAAGTCTCGGGCGAAGAGGTACGAGCGCTCATGGCGCCCATTCTCCCCGATCGTTTACCGCGCGCCGACCAGACAGCCCCACACGGCCTTCGCGCCGCCACTTTCCGCGTGCTGATCGCGCACCGGAGGGCCCGCCGCTCAGCCCGCCGTGACGGTCACCCGGAGCGTGCCGTCCGGGCCCGCGAGAAGGACCGGCGTCGCGGGCCCGCCGAGGTCGCGTACGGCCGCGCGGTCCTCGTCCGACACGGTCTCCCCCGCCGTGACGACGGCCGCCGCCTCCAGCGAGGTCGCGCCGCTGGCCACCGCCATCGCGACAGCCGTACGCAGCGCGCTGAGCTTGAGCGAGTCCAGCCGCACGGTGCCGGCGACATACGTACGCCCGGTCTCGTCCCGCACCGCCGCGCCCTCGGGCACGGCGTTACGGGCGCGGGCGCTGCGGGCGAGCGTGATGATCTTGCGGTCCTCGGCGGAGACGCCGGTGCCGGGGTCGGTGCTCTCAGTCATACGCCGAGCATAGGCAGCCCACTGCGAACCACCGCCAACGGGCCGTGCAGCTACGCGTCGAAGTCGTACTCCAGCACGTACGACGCGGAGTCGAGAACCATCTCGTTGACCTCGACCGCCCGCCCCTCGGCGTCGAACGCGGTGCGACAGACAAGGATGACGGGGGTACCGGCGGAGAGGCCGAGCCGGTCCGCCTCCTCCTGGGACGGCATACGGGAGCGGATCTCTTCCCTGAAGTGCACGGGTTTGAGGCCGAGTTCGTCGAGTCGTGCGTAGATCCCGCCCGGGCCGGTGTCCTCCCGTGTGATGGCCGAACCCGCGACGAGGGCGGCGGGCAGGAAGCTGGTGGCCAGCAGGACCGGCTTGTCCTCCAGGACGTAGCGCCGGTGCCGTACGCAGACGGCGTCACCCGGTTCCAGAGCGAGTACACGCGCGATGGGCTCCGGGGCGGGCTTCTCGGCCACACTGACCTGGTCCACGACGAGCGTCCGGTCCTCGATGTCCGCCGACCACACGGACCGCCCGACGCCCCACCGCTCACCGGCCAGCCGCTGAACGCCATGCCGCCGCAGCGGCCGGAACGACCGTACAAACACACCCGCGCCCTTGCGGGACTCGGCGATCCCCTCACTCTGCAGAACGCCCAGCGCCTGCCGCGCTGTCATCCGGGCGACGCCGTGGGCGGCCATGAGGTCGTTCTCACCCGGCAGCCGCGCGCCCGGCCCGTACTCGCCCGCTCGAATCGCCTCTCGGAGCGTGTCGGCGATGCGCTGGTACTTCGGCTGACGGGCGCCGCCGCTTGTGGCCATACGTGAACGTCCTCCCTACTTCTCTAGACACCCTAGGGCACACGTGTACCAGCGCACTTCGGGCCGCGTGCCCGCACCGCCGACGGCACGTCACCCGGACTGCCCGCGCGTCGTCACGAAGGGCCGGGGCATCGGGTACGCGGACGAGCGGCCGTACGACCGCGATTCGGACGGCGTGCTGTGGACACGTGTCAGGTCGCTTCCCGGCAGGGGACGACCCCAGTTCGGCAAGGTTCACGCGCTGCGGCAGCGCCGTGCCATGGGGCAGCTCCTTTGCCAGATCTGTGCCCGGCCCGCCGACCGCGATGCGGATGGGGTGCTGTGGCTACTGGGCGAGGACCCGACCGACCCGGCCTCATGGCCCCGTGACCTCGTCACGACCCATCCACCGCTCTGTCTGCACTGCGCCGCGAGGTCCGTGCGGGCGTGCCCGCATCTGCGCACCCAATGCGTGGCGCTACGTGTCCGCGCCTTCGGCCCGGCCGGGGTGCGCTCTACGCTCCGGGGCATCCGTCCCCTGTCCCGCTGGGCGTCGTGGGCGTGGCCTTCGATGATCCGCGCATCCACTGGGTCCGGGCCGGACAGCTCATCATGCGACTGCGCGAGTTCACCGTCGTCGGACTATGAGCCGCCCGGGCCGGGACAGGTCGCTCAGGGCCTGTCCAGCCTCAGGCGTTCCTGTTTCGGGAGGCCCGCCACCACCAGGTCGTACGAGTCCTCGATCAGCTCCCGCACCATCCGGGGCGGCAGCGGGCCGACCGTCACCGTGTTCCAGTGGCGCTTGTTGAGGTGCCAGCCCGGGACGATTTCCGGGTGGGTCTCGCGGAGGCGGATCGCTTCCTCCGGGTCGCATTTGAGGGAGACCTTCAGCGGGCGGTCCTCCAGGGAGCAGATCGCGAAGATCTTCGTGGCGACCCGGAAGACCGTGATACCCGGGTTGCGCGGGAACGGGACGTCCGAGGACGTTCCGTTCAGGGCCAGGCAGCACGTCGTCAGCTCCGTCGGGGTCACGGGGCCGGGGCTTCCTTCCTGACCGGTTCGGCGAGGACCGTGACGATCTTGTTGCGGCGGCCGGCCGGGGATTCGGCCGTGAGCCGGAGCGTGCGGCCGTCCGGCAGGTCGACGTTGGCGGTGGCGCCGGCGATCGGGACGCGGCCCAGGGCCTTCGCCAGGAGGCCGCCGACGGTCTCCACGTCCTCGTCGTCGTACTCGTCGAGCCCGAACAGCTCCCCGAGGTCACCGATGTCCAGCCGGGCCGTGACGCGGTACGAGCCGTCGCCCAGCTCCTCGACCGGGGGCAGTTCGCGGTCGTACTCGTCGGTGATCTCGCCGACGATCTCCTCCAGGATGTCCTCGATCGTGACGATGCCGGCCGTGCCGCCGTACTCGTCGATGACGACCGCGACATGGCTGCGCTCCTGCTGCATCTCGCGCAGCAGATCGCCCGCGTTCTTCGTGTCGGGCACGAAGGCGGCGGGGCGCATCGCCGTGGAGACCAGATCGGCTTCGGAGTCCCGGTTGATATGGGTCTTCCTGACCAGGTCCTTGAGATAGACGATGCCGACGATGTCGTCCTCGTTCTCCCCCGTCACCGGGATACGGGAGAAGCCGGAGCGCAGCGCCAGCGTGAGCGCCTGACGGATCGTCTTGTACCGCTCGATGCAGACCAGGTCCGTGCGCGGGACCATGACCTCGCGTACGAGGGTGTCGCCCAGTTCGAAGACGGAGTGCACCATGCGGCGCTCGTCGTCCTCGATGAGGGACTCCGACTCGGCCAGGTCGACCATCGCCCGCAGCTCGGCCTCGCTGGCGAACGGTCCCTTGCGGAAGCCCTTGCCGGGGGTGAGCGCGTTGCCCAGCAGGATCAGCAGCTGGGGGATCGGGCCCATGATCCTGGCGAGCGGCAGCAGGACATACGCCGAGGCCGTCGCCGTGTTCAGCGGATGCTGGCGGCCGATCGTACGGGGCGAGACACCCACCGCGACATACGAGACGAGCACCATCACGCCGATGGCGACGACCAGCGCCGCCCAGGTCTCCTCGAACTCCTTCAGACAGACGTAGGTGACGAGCACCCCGGCCGCCATCTCGCAGGCGACCCGTACCAGCAGGGCCACATTCAGATAGCGCGTCGGGTCGGCGGCGACCTGGGCCAGCTTGGCCGCGCCCCGGCGCCCCGAGCGGACGGCCTCGGCCGCCCGGAAGCTGGAGACCCTGGCGAGGCCCGCCTCGGCGGAGGCCGCGAGCCAGGCCACGACGACCAGGGCGACCGCTCCGACGATCAGTTGCGCGGTCATGAGACGGTCGGCGCGGGCGACGGACCCGTGAGCCCCTGTTCGGACCGCCAGCCGTCGACGATGGCCGCCTGGAGGCCGAACATCTCGGCCCGCTCGTCCGGTACCTCGTGGTCGTAGCCGAGAAGGTGCAGCACACCGTGGACGGTGAGCAGTTGGAGCTCCTCGTCCATGGTGTGCTGCGTCGGGGCTTCCTCGCCCTGCTTCTTCGCCACCTCGGGGCAGAGCACGATGTCGCCGAGGAGGCCCTGCGGTGGCTCCTCGTCGTCCTTGACCGGCGGACGCAGCTCATCCATCGGGAAGGACATGACATCCGTCGGACCCGGCAGATCCATCCACTGGATGTGCAGTTGTTCCATGGCGGCCTCGTCCACCACGATCACCGACAGTTCGGAGAGGGGGTGGATGCGCATCCTCGCGAGCGCGTAGCGGGCGACGTCGAGGATCGCCTGCTCGTCGACCTCGGTGCCTGACTCGTTGTTGACGTCGATCGACATGGTGCGCTGTGGCTCTACTTCCCGTTGTGGCTGTCGTACTGTTCGTACGCGTCGACGATACGGCCGACGAGCTTGTGCCGTACGACATCCTGGGATGTGAGCCGGGAGAAGTGAATGTCGTCGACCCCGTCCAGGATGTCCTGGACCTGGCGCAGGCCGCTCTTCGTGCCGCCCGGCAGGTCGACCTGGGTGATGTCACCGGTGATGACGATCTTCGAATCGAAGCCGAGCCGGGTCAGGAACATCTTCATCTGCTCGGTGCTGGTGTTCTGCGCCTCGTCAAGGATGATGAACGCGTCATTGAGCGTACGGCCGCGCATATACGCCAGCGGCGCCACCTCGATCGTGCCCGCCGCCATCAGACGCGGGATCGAGTCGGGGTCGAGCATGTCGTGCAGCGCGTCGTAGAGCGGCCTCAGATACGGGTCGATCTTCTCGTAGAGCGTGCCGGGCAGGAAGCCGAGCCGCTCGCCCGCCTCGACGGCGGGCCTGGTCAGGATGATCCGGGTGACCTGCTTGGACTGCAGGGCCTGGACCGCCTTGGCCATGGCGAGATAGGTCTTGCCGGTGCCGGCGGGGCCGATGCCGAAGACGATCGTGTGCTTGTCGATCGCGTCGACATAGCGCTTCTGGTTGAGGGTCTTGGGGCGGATCGTCCGGCCGCGGCTGGACAGGATGTTCTGGGTGAGCACCTCGGCGGGCGTCTCGGGACCGTCCGCTCCGCCGTTCTCGCTCGCCCTGAGCATGGCGATCGAACGTTCCACTGCGTCCTCCGTCATCGGCTGACCGGTGCGGAGCACCAGCATCATTTCGTCGAACAGGCGCTGGACCATCGCGACATCCGCCGCGCTGCCGGTCGCACTGATCTCGTTTCCCCGGACATGGATGTCTACGGCCGGGAACGCCTTCTCGATCGCACGAAGGAGGGTGTCTCCGGAGCCCAGGACCGTCACCATGGGGTGCTTGGCGGGAACGGTCCACTGGGCGCGTGCCTGCCCCGATGCGGGGGTCTGGACTGTGGGTGTCTGAGTCATGGGCCGGCACTGTGGCCTGCGCATACCTCCCGTTGCAGGGTTCTCGCTGCTCGACAACCTCTGGGCTACCAGCGTACGACCCCGCACTGACACAGCCCTAGGGCTTTTCGATGTGCCGTCGGCAAAGCCCTGGGGCGGGGGTTCGGCCGCCCGGCCCCCGCCGTCTCAGGCCGAGCGGCCGAAGCCGATGGTCGGTACGGCCCTGCGCAGCGGCCATGGCCTGCTCGGCGCGGGCAGCAGCTCCTCCAGGAAGGCATAGCGCCGCAGCGCCGCCGGGTCCTGGTCCGGGGAGGTCCGTACGTACTGCCACCAGGTCGCGACCTCCGACCAGCCGGGCGCGGAGAGCGAGCCGCCGAACTCCTGGACCGAGAGCGCCGCGGTCAGCCCCGCGAAGGCGAGCCGGTCCGCGAGCGGCCAGCCGGCGAGGGTGCCGGTGACGAATCCGGCCACGAAGACATCGCCCGCACCCGTCGGATCGAGGGCCTCCACCGCGATCGCCGGGACCTCGGCGGTCTCGCCGGTGGCGCCGTCCACCGCGTACGCGCCGTCCCCGCCGAGCGTGACGACGGCCACCGGCACCCGCTCGGCGAGCACGCGCGCGGCGGCCCTCGGGCAGTCGGTACGGGTGTAGCGCATCGCCTCCTCGGCGTTGGGCAGGAACGCCTCGCAGTGCTCCAGATCGGCCAGTCCCGCCAGATCCCAGCGGCCGGTCTCGTCCCAGCCGACATCGGCGAAGATGCGCGCTCCGCGGCGGGCGGCGCGGGCGATCCACTCGTCGCGGCGGCCGGGGGTGAGCGCCGCGACGGCGGCGCGGGCGCGCGGTGGGCACTCGGGCACGGCCCCTTCGGGCGGCGGGGCCTCGTGGCCGTGCGAGACCATCGTGCGCTCGTCCTCGTACGCCATGGAGACGGTGACCGGCGAGTGCCAGCCGGGGACCGTCCGTGACCGGGACAGATCGATGCCCTCGCCCTGCTCCAGCGCGTCCCAGCAGTACTCGCCGTAGTGGTCGTCGCCGAAGGCCGCCGCGAGTGAGGTGTGCAGGCCGAGGCGGGCCAGGGCGGTGGCCATATTGGCGATCCCGCCGGGGCTCGACCCCATGCCCCGCGCCCAGGACTCCGTGCCGCGTACGGGCGCGCTGTCCAGCCCGGTGAAGATGATGTCGAGGAAGACCGTGCCCGTCAGATACACATCACAGTCGGGATCGTCCGGGGCGCGCAGTCCGCGCAGCGGGTCGACATGGGCGGAGTGTTCCTGCGGGTCTCCGTTGGATGTGATCACGGCGGGCTCCCGGTCGCGTGCGGATCCGGACAGTCTGCCCGATCTCCGGGCACGGGCGGGCCGTCCAGCTGCCGTGGGGCCCGCACCGACGCTCCCGTCAGCCAGAACGCTTGGGCAGCGGTACCCGTACGAGGTCGGCCGCGACCGTCAGTTCGCCCTCGAATCCCGCCGCGCGGGCCTGCCGCTCGAACTCGTCCGGGTCGCTGTAGCGCTGCGAGAAGTGTGTGAGCACCAGATGCCCCACGCCCGCGTCCCGCGCGGCCCGCGCCGCCTGGCCGGCGGTGAGATGGCCGTGGTCGGTGGCCAGCCGCTCGTCCCCGTCGAGGAAGGTCGACTCGATGACCAGCAGATCGCACCCTTCGGCCAGCGCGTGCACACCGTCGCAGAGCCGGGTGTCCATGACGAAGGCGAACCGCTGTCCCCGGCGCGTCTCGCTGACCTCCTCCAGCGTGACACCGTTCAGCACGCCCTCGCGCTGGAGGCGGCCGACGTCCGGGCCCGCGATGCCGTGCGCGGCCAGCCGCGCCGGATCCATCCGGCGCCCGTCGGGCTCGGTGAGGCGGTAGCCGAACGACTCGACGGGGTGGGAGAGCTTCCGCGCCTCCAGGGTGTACGCGGGGGTACGCGCGAGCACGCCGTCGCCGGTGACCGGCGCCTCGGTCAGCTCGACGGACTCACGGTAGGCGGTGGCGTACCGCAGCCGTTCGAAGAAGCGCTGCCCGCTTGCCGGGTAGTGCGCGGTGATCTCGTGCGGCACCTGGTCGAGATTGATGCGCTGGATGACCCCGGCCAGCCCGAGCGAGTGATCGCCGTGGAAGTGCGTGACACAGATGCGGTTGATGTCGTGCGCGGCGACCCCGGCGCGCAGCATCTGGCGCTGGGTGCCCTCTCCGGGGTCGAAGAGCAGGCCCTCGCCGTCCCAGCGGAGCAGATAGCCGTTGTGGTTGCGATGGCGGGTCGGCACCTGGCTCGCGGTGCCCAGCACGACCAGTTCCCGTACGGACAAGACGCCTACCCGGGGGGCCAGTTGAAGCCGCGTCCGCCCAGGACATGGGCGTGCGCGTGGAAGACGGTCTGGCCCGCGCCCGCGCCCGTGTTGAAGACGATCCGGTAGCCGCTGCCGTCGGTCTTGTCGTCAACGGCGACCGCGGCGGCCTCGCGCAGCACATCGGCGGCGATCGTGGGCTCGGCCGCGGCGAGGGTGCCCGCGTCCGGGTAGTGCACCCGCGGGATGACCAGGACATGGGTCGGGGCCTGCGGATTGATGTCGCGGAAGGCGAGGGTGGTCTCGGTCTCGCGGACGACGGTGGCCGGCACATCCCCCGAGACGATCTTGCAGAACAGGCAGTCCGCCTGCGGTTCTCCCGCCATGGTCCGGGCCTCCTCGGCACCACTGGTGATCAGTTGAGTACGTCGCATGCTATCCGGTGGGGTCGGGGCGCGCGGCGGTCCCGGCCGATGACCCGGCGCCCGTCAGGACCAGCGGCCGGTGCGGCCGAGCAGGAGCGCCGTGGCCGCCGTCCCCGCGGTGGAGGTGCGCAGTACGCTGCGGCCGAGCCGGTACGGCCGTGCGCCCGCCTCCGCGAAAGCCGTCAACTCCTGCGGGGACACGCCCCCTTCGGGCCCCACGACCAGCACGATCCGGCCCTCCGTGGGCAGCGGCGCGGTGGCCAGCGGCTCGCTTCCCTCCTCGTGCAGTACGGCGGCGAAGTCCGCGTCCGCGAGCAGCGCCGCGACCTGCTTGGCCGACAGCGCGTCCGTGACGTCGGGGAAGCGGAGCCTGCGGGACTGCTTGCCCGCCTCGCGGGCCGTGGCCCGCCACTTGGCGAGCGCCTTGGCGCCCCGCTCGCCCTTCCACTGCGTGATGCAGCGCGCGGCCTGCCACGGCACGATCGCGTCGACACCGGTCTCGGTCATGGTCTCGACGGCCAGCTCCCCGCGGTCGCCCTTGGGCAGCGCCTGGACGACGGTGATCCGGGGCGTGGGCTCGGGCTCGGTCCGTACCTCGGTGACGGCGACGTCCAGCCGGTCCTTGCCCTCGACCGCCGCGACCGTCCCGTACGCGCCGGTGCCGGCGCCGTCCGTCAGGACGATCTCCTCGCCGACGCGCAGCCGCCGTACGGAGACGGCGTGCCGCCCCTCGGGGCCGTCCAGGGTGACCGTACCGACCCGCAGTCCGCCGCCCTCGGCGACGAAGACAGGAGCGGTCACGAGACGTTGCCCAGACCCGGCATCAACGAGGCGCGGGTCGCTTCGAGTTCACCGTTCAGCACCTCGACCAGTTGTCCGGCCGGCAGATCGCGGGCCATGCGGTGGCCCTGGCCCGCCCAGAGCGCCATGCCCTGCGCGTCGCCGACCTTGGCGGCGGCCTTGCGCAGTCCGGAGGTGAGGTGGTGGATCTCGGGGTAGGCGGGCGGGGCGTACCGGCCGTGCTCGCGCATGAAGCGGTTCACGAGGCCGCGCGCGGGGCGTCCGGAGAACGCCCGGGTCAGCTCGGTCCGTACGAACAGCGGATTGGTCATGGCCTGCTTGTGCAGCGCGTTCGCCCCGGACTCCGGGCACACCAGGAACGCCGTTCCGAGCTGGGCCGCGTCCGCGCCCGCCGCGAGCACCGCCGCGATCTGGCCGCCGCGCATCAGCCCGCCCGCGGCGATGATCGGGAGGTCCACGGTCTCCCTGACCTGGGTCACCAGCGAGAGCAGCCCGATCCCCGCGCCGTCGGTGGCCGGATCGTCGCGGTGTGTGCCCTGGTGACCGCCGGCCTCGATGCCCTGGACGCAGACGGCGTCGGCGCCGGACCACTGCGCGGTCTGGGCCTCCTCGGGGGTGGTCACCGTGACCACGGTGTACGTTCCGGCCTGGGCGAGGGCGTCGAGCGTCGTCCTGGTCGGGCAGCCGAAGGTGAACGACACGACGGGCACCGGGTCGTCGAGCAGTATCGCCAGCTTCGCCTCGTAGCCGTCGTCCCGTCCGGCGTCGGGATCGCCGAGCGGCGTCTCGTACCAGGTGGCCTCGCCGGCGAGCTGGTTGCGGTAGACCTCCACCGCCGCGTGGTCGGCGTAGCGCGGCTGCGGCATGAAGAGGTTGATACCGAAGGGCCGGCCGGTCAGCCCGCGCAACTGTTTGACCTCTTCGTACATGCCGTCCGCCGTTTTGTACCCGGCGGCGAGGAACCCGAGACCGCCGGCCTCGGAGACGGCCGCGGCCAGCTGCGGGCAGGAGGCGCCGCCCGCCATGGGGGCCTGCACGATCGGATACCGGCAGAGATCGGTCAGTGCGGAGGACATGCAGGCATCGTGCCATGCCTTGTATGACAGCTCCGAATCGGTGCCGCGTCAGGCATGTGACAGAGGAATGCGCGGGGGAACGCGCGGCGCGTCACGGACACCGCGACCGGGGACAACGCCGGTGGCCCGGGGAGCACTTCCCCCGGGCCACCGGTCGAAACCCATTCCTCTAGCGGCCGTTGAAGGCGTCCTTCAGTCGCGAGAACAGCCCCTGCTGCCCCGGCTGGAACTGGCCCGTGGGCCGTTCCTCGCCGCGCAGCTTCGCCAGCTCCCGCAGCAGCCGTTCCTGCTCCGGGTCCAGCTTCGACGGGGTCATCACCTCGACATGCACGATCAGATCGCCCCGGCCGCCGCCCCGCAGATGCGTGATGCCCCGGCCGTGCAGCGGAATCGACTGCCCCGACTGCGTACCGGGGCGAACGTCGATCTCCTCCAGGCCGTCCAGCGTCTCCAGCGGGCACTTCGTGCCGAGCGCCGCGGCGGTCATCGGGATCGTGACCGTGCAGTGCAAATCGTCGCCGCGCCGCTGGAACACCGCGTGCGGCAGCTCGTGGATCTCGACATACAGATCACCGGCGGGGCCGCCACCGGGGCCGACCTCGCCCTCGCCCGCGAGCTGGATGCGCGTGCCGTTGTCGACCCCGGCCGGGATCTTGACGGTGAGCGTCCGGCGGGACCGGATCCGGCCGTCGCCCGCGCACTCGGGGCACGGCGTCGGCACGACCGTACCGAAGCCCTGGCACTGCGGGCACGGCCGCGAGGTCATGACCTGGCCCAGGAAGGACCGGGTGACCTGCGAGACCTCGCCGCGGCCACGGCACATGTCACAGGTCTGCGCCGAGGTGCCAGGCGCCGCGCCCTCGCCCGAACAGGTCGTACAGACCACGGCCGTGTCGACCTGGATGTCCTTGGTCGTACCGAAGGCCGACTCGTTGAGGTCGATCTCCAGCCGGATCATCGCGTCCTGGCCGCGCCGCGTCCGCGACCGCGGGCCGCGCTGCGACGCCGTACCGAAGAACGCGTCCATGATGTCGGAGAAGTTGCCGAAGCCACCGGCTCCGAACCCGCCCGCGCCCCCGCCACCGCTCTGCGAGAGGGGGTCACCGCCGAGGTCGTAGACCTGCTTCTTCTGCGGGTCCGACAGCACCTCGTAGGCGGCGTTGATCTCCTTGAAGCGCTCTTGCGTCTTGGGATCGGGATTGACATCCGGATGCAGCTCGCGCGCGAGTCTGCGGAATGCCTTCTTGATCTCGTCCTGAGATGCGTCGCGGCGTACGCCGAGTACGGCGTAGTAGTCCGTGGCCACTTACGACTCCGCCAGGATCTGTCCGACGTAACGTGCCACTGCGCGTACCGCTCCCATCGTTCCGGGGTAGTCCATGCGGGTCGGTCCGACCACGCCGAGTTTGGCGACTGCCTCGTCGCCCGAACCGTAGCCGACCGCGACGACGGACGTGGAGTTGAGCCCCTCATGGGCGTTCTCGTGCCCGATCCGTACGGTCATGCCGGGGTCCTTGGCCTCGCCGAGCAGCTTGAGGAGCACCACATGCTCCTCAAGCGCCTCAAGCACCGGCCGGATGGTCAACGGGAAATCGTGTCCGAAGCGGGTGATGTTGGCGGTACCGCCGATCATCAGCCGCTCCTCGGTCTCCTCGACCAGGGTTTCGAGCAGGGTCGCGAGCACCGTCGTGACGGTCCCCCGGTCCTCCTGCTCGAAGGAATCGGGCAGGTCCTGCACCAGCTGCGGGACATCCGCGAAGCGGCGCCCGACCACCCGGCTGTTGAGCCGGGCCCTCAGGTCCGCGAGCGAGGTCTCGCCGAACGGCGCGGGACAGTCGATCATGCGCTGCTCGACCCGTCCGGTGTCCGTGATCAGGACGAGCATCAGCCGTGCGGGCGCCAGCGCCAGCAACTCCACGTGCCGCACCGTCGAGCGGGTCAGCGAGGGGTACTGGACGACGGCGACCTGCCGGGTGAGCTGCGCCAGCAGCCGTACCGTACGACCCACGACATCGTCGAGATCGACGGCTCCGTCCAGAAAGTTCTGGATGGCGCGGCGCTCCGGCGAGGAGAGAGGTTTGACCCCCGCCAGCTTGTCGACGAAGAGCCGGTATCCCTTGTCCGTCGGGATACGGCCCGCGCTGGTGTGCGGCTGGGCGATGAAGCCCTCGTCCTCCAGCACCGCCATGTCGTTGCGTACGGTCGCCGGGGAGACACCGAGCTTGTGCCGCTCGGTGAGCGCCTTGGAGCCGACGGGCTCTTCCGTCCCGACATAGTCCTGGACGATGGCGCGCAGCACCTCCAGCCTGCGTTCGCTGAGCATCGCACACCTCCAGCTCTCGTCCGTCGTTCCGGCCTTGGCACTCGCTCTGGAGGAGTGCCAGCACTCCCCCAGCCAGTGTACGGCCGTGGGGTACACCGCTAGCAAGAGCAGCCGACCACGCTACCCCGCGATCACGCTGGTCGTTGCCGATAGCGTCCCGTAGCGTCCCGGTATGAACGTCGCTTGGGAAGAATCCGGATGGGAACGGCTGGCTCCAGGAGTGGGGCGGCTGCGGCTGCCGGGGTGGGACGCGACGACCGGACTGGCCGTCGGCGCCGACGCGGCGCTGCTGTACGACACGGGTTCCACGCTCCGCGAGGGCGCCGCGATCCGGGCACACACACGGACGCTGCTCGGCGGCCGTGATGTGACCCATATCGCGCTGAGCCACCCGCACTTCGACCATGTGCTGGGGACGGCCGCGTTCACGGAGGCGGAGGTGTACGGGGCCGCGGGCATGGCGGAACTGCTCACCGGGGGCGCGGCGGGCCTGTACGAGGACGCCGTACGCCACGGGGTCGCCGCCGGGGAAGCCGCCGAGGCGGTGGACCTCCTGGTGGCGCCCCGGCACGCGGTGTCCGGAGAAGTGACGCTGGACCTGGGCGGCCTCCGGGTCCTGCTCGCGGACGCCGGGCCCGGTCATACCGCGCACGATCTCGCGATGCTGGTGCCCGGCTCCCCTGCGGTGGTCTTCTGTGGCGATCTGGTGGAGGAGTCCGGCGAACCGCAGGCGGGCCCCGACGCGGTCCCGGCGCGCTGGCCGGCCGCCCTGGACCGGCTGCTGGCGCTGGGCGGCGAGGACGCGCTGTACGTGCCGGGTCACGGGGCGGTGGTGGACGCGGCGTTCGTACGGGCACAGCGGGACGCGCTGGCCGCGCGTGCGGGGGCGTCGTAGCCGCCGTGCCGCGCTCCGGCCTATCGTCGTGCGCATGCGCAGTTACAGCCCTGATCTGACGCCCCCGTGGAAGAAGTCCACGCCCGCGCCCGAGGTCCCCGCCGAGCCGGATCTGGTGGTCGAGGAGGTGTCAACGGGCTTCTGCGGCGCGGTGATCCGCTGCGAGAAGACCGCCGAGGGTCCGACGGTCACGCTGGAGGACCGCTTCGGCAAGCACCGGGTCTTCCCGCTGCTGCCCGCCGGCTTCCTCCTGGAGGGCCGGCCGGTGACCCTGATCCGCCCGGCGACGGCGGGCCCCTCCCGACCGTCCCGTACCGCCTCCGGCTCGGTCGCCGTCCCCGGGGTCCGGGCCCGTGTGGCGAGGGCGGGCCGCATCTACGTGGAGGGCCGGCACGACGCGGAGCTGGTCGAGAAGGTGTGGGGCGACGATCTGCGCGTCGAGGGCGTGGTCGTGGAGTACCTGGGCGGCATCGACGATCTCCCCGCCATCGTCAGCGAGTTCGCCCCGGCCCCGGACGCGCGGCTGGGCGTCCTGGTCGACCATCTGGTACCGGGCTCGAAGGAGTCCCGCATCGCGTCCGCGGTGACGGGCGCGGACGTCCTGGTGGTGGGCCACCCCTACATCGACGTCTGGCAGGCGGTGAAGCCGTCGTCGGTGGGGATCGCGGCGTGGCCTGCGGTGCCGAGGGGCGAGGACTGGAAGACGGGCGTGTGCCGCGCGCTGGGCTGGCCGGAGAACACGGGGGCGGCGTGGCAGCACATCCTGTCCCGCGTGCGTTCCTACCGGGACCTGGAGCCGGCGCTGCTGGGACGGGTGGAGGAACTGATCGACTTCGTCACGGTGGGCGGTGCGGGAGGTTTGACGAGGTGAGTCTCGGCGGGGCCGGTGGTGCGGTGCGCCTCCGGCGGGGGGTCGTTGTTCGAGGTGCGTTTCGGCTGGGGCCGGTGGTGCGGTGCGGGTTGTCGCCGGTGGTCGCTCCGGGCTCGCATCCGGGACTGCATGATTTACGGCGCGACTCCGCCCAATCGATGGTTCGGGCGTTCGCGCGCCACAAATCACGCTCTACGTCCCGGACACGACCCCTGCGCGCCCCCCTTCACCGCCCGCACAAGCGGCCCGGCCGACCACGAGGCCGAGTGCGACCACCCGGGGGGAGGGGGTCGGGGTCGGAGGAGGTGCGTGTCCGGACACTAAAGCGTGATTTGTGGCGCACGGACGCCCGAACCAACGACAGGGCAGGGTCGCGCCGTAAATCATGCCGTCCGGACATGTACCTCCGGAGGCCCCGGCCCCCGGCACCACAACGCACCCGCGCCGAAGGCGCCCCGCACCACGACCCCCCGCCGGAAGGCGCACCGCACCCCGCGCCACGACCCCCGCCGGAAGGCGAACCGCAGATCAGTCCACCAGGTCCCTGACCACCGCGTCCGCCAGCAGCCGCCCCCGCAGCGTCAGCACCGCACGCCCCTCGTCGTACGGCCCCCGCCGCAGCAGCCCGTCGGCCAGGGCGCGGCGGGCCGCCGCCAGGCCGGCCGGACGTAGCAAGGACAGCTCGCAGCCGTCCGAGAGCCGCAGCTCCAGCAGGACGCGCTCCACCCGGCGGTCCTCCGCCGTCAGGATCTCCCGGCCCGCGCCCGGCGACCGTCCCGACGCCAGCGCCGCCGCGTACGCGCCCGGGTGCTTCACGTTCCACCAGCGCACGCCCCCTATGTGGCTGTGCGCCCCCGGCCCCGCGCCCCACCAGTCCGCGCCGCGCCAGTACAGCTCGTTGTGCAGGCAGCGGGCCGCCTCCGAGGTCGCCCAGTTGGACACCTCGTACCAGGAGAAGCCCGCCGCCGCCAGCACCTCGTCCGCGATCAGATACCGGTCCGCGTGCTCGTCGTCGTCCGTCATCGGGACCTCGCCGCGCCGGATGCGCCGGGCCAGCTGGGTGCCCTCCTCCACGATCAGCGCGTACGCGGAGACATGGTCGGGCCCCGCCCCCACCGCCGCCGCGAGCGATTCGCGCCAGTCGTCGTCGGTCTCCCCCGGCGTGCCGTAGATCAGATCGAGGTTCACATGCTCGAACCCCGCCGCACGGGCCTCCGCGACGCACGCCTCGGGCCGCCCGGGGGTGTGCGTACGGTCCAGGACCTTCAGTACGTGCTGCTTCGCGCTCTGCATACCGAAGGAGATCCGGTTGAAGCCGCCCTCCCGCAGGGCCGCCAGATACGCCGGATCCACGGATTCCGGATTCGCCTCCGTGGTGATCTCGGCATCGTCCGCGAGCCCGAACTCGTCACGGATCACCCCGAGCATCCGTACCAGATCGGCCGCGGCGAGCAGTGTCGGCGTACCGCCGCCGACGAACACCGTACGGACCTGCCTCGGGTCGTCGCCGAGAACCTTCCTGGCCAGCCGTACCTCGTCGGCGAGGGTGTCCGCGTAGTTGTCGCGGGAGGCCAGGACACCGCCCGAGCCGCGCAGCTCGGTCGCCGTGTACGTGTTGAAGTCGCAGTAGCCGCAGCGGCTCGCGCAGTACGGAACGTGCAGGTAGAAGCCGAGGGGCCGGTCCGCCGCGCCCGTGAGGGCGTGCGGGGGCAGCGCGCCGGTCTCGGGCATGGGGTCACCGTCGGGCAGTGCGGAAGGCATGCCCCCAGTGTCCCGTACGCGGCGGGTGGACCGGGTCCCGCGCCGGTCCACCCGGTTACGCGGGGGCTCAGGTCGCCTGGAGCACCAGCAGCGCCACGTCGTCCTCCGGCGGCGTCTCGTCGAAGTCGTGGACCACCTGCCGTATCCGCTCCGCGACGCCCTGGGCCGTCAGCCCCACACACCCCGCCAGGGCCCGCGCGAGGCCGTCGCCGTCGTCGAGCATCCGCCGGCCGGAGCGGCGCTCCGTGACGCCGTCGGTGACGCAGAGCAGGGTGTCGCCCGGCTCCAGGTCGAAGGTGCTGCTCTCGTACGCGACCTTGTCGACGACCCCGAGCAGCAACTGTGGCTCCGCCGCCGCGCGTACCGTCCCGTCCGGCCGCAGAAGCAGCGGCAGCGGATGGCCGGCGCTGGCGAGGGTGCACCGTACGGCACCGCCCTCGCCCGGCAGCGGCATCAGCTCGCCGTACAGCAGGGAGAGGAAGCGGGCCTGGCTGCCCTCGGACGGTGAGGGTGACGACGACGGGTGCGCGGACGCGGCGGACGCCACGGACGCCACAGACGTCGCGGACGCGGCAGACGCGGCAGACGCGGCGACCATCAGGGACGCGGACTCGGCCGCCTCCGTCGCGTCGTCCAGCAGCAGCCGGTTCAGCCGGTCGAGGACCGCGCCGACGCGGTAGCCCTCGCGGGCGAGCAGCCGCAGCCAGGGGCGGGCCAGGCCGGTGACGACGGCGGCCTCGGGACCGCTGCCCTGGACGTCGCCGAGCATGAAGCACCAGCGGTCGCCCGGCGGGCACGGGAAGACGTCGTAGAAGTCACCGCCCGCCAGACCGTCGTCGCTCGGCTCGTACACCAGCGAGCTGGCGATGCCAGGGATGCGCGCCACCTGGCTGGGCAGCAGTCCGCGTTGCAGGACCCGGCTGATGGTGACCTGACGGGTGTAGCGGCGGGCCGCGCCGATCGCGAGGCCGACGCGGCGCGCGAAGTCCTCGATGAGCGCGGTCACTTCGTCGGGGACCGGGCCCTGCCCCGGCCTGCCGAGCAGCAGCGTGCCGAGCGCGCGCCCGTTCGCGACCAGCCGGCAGGCGAGCGCCGCCCCGGCCCCGGAACCGAGCACAGGACCGGCCCCGGAGTCCGGACCCGGGCCGGAACCGGGACCCGGGCCGGAACCGGCACCGGAGCCCTCGCCCGGCCAGGGCACCCGCACCGGTCCGCCCCTCGGCGAGACCGGTAACCGCGGCGGCTCCTTCTCCAGGAGCCCGCGCAGCGGCTCGATCCTCGCCTCGTCCGCGTGCCACACCCGCGCCAGCCGGGGCACCGCGCCCTGCTGCCCGCCCTCGCCGTCCAGCCAGACCGCGCACCACTCCGCGAGCCGTGGCACCAGCAACTGTCCGGCGAGCGCCGCGACGAGATCCTCGTCCAGCTGCCCGGCGAGCAGTTCGGACGCCTCGGCGAGGAACGAGAGGGCGCCCCGGCCCGTCCACTCGGGGTCGTCGCGCACCGTACGGCGGGTCGCCGGCGCGAGGATCTCGGCGGCGCGCAGCCCGCGCCGCAGGGCGGGTTCGGTCCCCTGGTCCTGTCCCGGGTCCCGGCCTTCGAGCGGGAGACGGGCCCAGACGGTCTTGAGCCCCGAGCGATAGGTGATGCCCCAGCGTTCGGCGAGCGCGGCGACCAGTTGCAGCCCGCGCCCGTACTCGGGTGTGCCGGCCGGTCCCTGCCCGGCCGCGTCGCTCTGTATGGCGCGGGCGGGGTGGTGGTCGGAGACTTCGAGGACCACGGCCGCGGGTTCCTCGCCCTCCCCCGAGGGGGTCCCGGACGTGTCCTCACCGGGGTCTTCGAGCCGGCAGAGCAGCTCGACGGTGGTGCCCGCGTGCACCACCGCGTTGGTGACGAGTTCGTCGACGATCAGCACCGCGTCGTCCGCGAGCAGATCGGTGCTGTGTTCCCCCGGGGAACAGCCCTCGTCCCCCTGGCAGAAGGTACAGGTGGTGAGCAGCCCGAGACTGGTCCAGTCCGCCAGCGCGGCGCGGGTGAAGCGGCGCGCGGCGGACGGCGCGAGCGGGTTGCCCGGCAGGCTGGTACGTGATGTCGACCGCGTGTCCCTCCGTAACGGCACCGGGGGTGCCGGGAGATGAAGGGTCTCGCGCGGGATCGGAATGCGCCCCACTGCGGCTCCTGATCCGGTTCTGGCGTTGTGCCGCTTACGATCCCGACAGAGTGACAGACGGAGCCCGCTCATACGCGCCGAGTCATGGAAGTGGACAAGATTTGACCATGAACCGGAAGCACACCGGCCGGATGCGCGGTGGTACGGCGGGGAGCGCGTCGGCGCGGTGGCGACACGTGGCCAAACGGCCGGAAGGACGTGCCAAAACGCTTCGCACAGAGCATCCTTGCCTCCCTGGCCTGAACACGGGGCCGGACAAGGGGAGCGGGATGAGCAGGACAACAGCCACCACGGACCGGGCGAGCATCCTTCTCGTCGATGACCTGGAGGACAATCTCGACGCACTGGAAGCGGTCCTCGCCTCGCTGGACGAGCCGCTCGTACGGGCCCGTTCGGGCGAGGAGGCGGTGCGGGCGCTGTCGCGGGAGCCGTTCGCGCTGATTCTGCTGGATGTCCGGATGCCCGGCATGGACGGCTTCGAGACCGCCTACCGGATCAAGCGGCTCGACGGGGCCAAGGACATCCCGATCATCTTCGTGAACGGTCCGGAGTCCGACAGCGGTTATGCCTTCCGGGGCTATGCCACGGGCGCGGCGGACTTCCTGACCAAGCCCTTCGATCCGTGGATGCTCCGTGCCAAGGTCAGCGTCTTCCTCGATCTGTACCGCAAGAACCGCCAGTTGGAACGGCTGCTGGCCCGGGAGCAGGAGCATCTGGGGGAGATCACGGACCGGCTGGCCTCGATCGAGGACGAGTTACGCGGGGGCGCCACCGGGGGCCTCGGCTCGGTGGGGAAGCAACTGGCCCGAATAGAGGAGACGTTGGCGGAACTGCGGCGCGACCGGGGCCGGTAGGGCCCCGGTCCGAGACGGCCGCCCTCAGGACTCCCGGGTGCCCTCGTACATCTCCTCGATCAGATCCTTGTACGTCCGCTCCACCACCGGCCTCTTGAGCTTGAGGCTCGGCGTCAGCTCGCCGTGCTCGATGTCCAGATCGCGCGGCAGCAGCCGGAACTTCTTGATGGTCTGCCAGCGCTGGAGTCCCCCGTTGAGCCGCTGCACATAGCCCGCGACCAGGCGTTCGGTCGCCGGGGAGGCGACCACCTCGGCGTAGGTCCTGCCCGCCAGACCGTTCTCGGCGGCCCAGCCGAGGATGGTCGGCTCGTCGAGCGCGATCAGCGCCGTACAGAAGTTACGGTCCGCGCCGTGCACCAGGATGTTGGAGACGAACGGGCACACCGCCTTGAACTGTCCCTCGACCTCGGCCGGGGCGATGTACTTGCCGCCCGACGTCTTGATGAGGTCCTTCTTGCGGTCGGTGATCCGCAGATAGCCGTCGGGGGACAGCTCGCCGATGTCGCCGGTGTGGAACCACCCGTCGGGCTCCAGCACCTCCGCCGTCTTCTCCGGCAGCCCCTGATATCCGGCCATGATCCCCGGGCCGCGCAGCAGGATCTCGCCGTCGTCGGCGATCCGTACCTCGGTGCCGGGCAGCGGCTTGCCGACCGTGCCGGTGCGGTACGCCTCCCCCGGGTTGACGAAGCTGGCGGCGCTGGACTCGGTCAGTCCGTAGCCCTCCAGGATGTGGATCCCGGCCCCGGAGAAGAAGTAGCCGATGTCGGGCGCGAGCGCGGCGGAGCCGGAGACCGCGGCGCGCAGCCGGCCGCCGAACGCCTCGCGCAGCTTGGCGTAGACGAGCGCGTCGGCGGCCTTGTGCTTGGCGCCGAGGGCGAACGGTACGGAGGCCGTGCCCGTACGCCGGAAGTTGTCCTGGGAGACCTTGGCGTACTCGCGGGCGACCCCCGCCGCCCACTGGAAGATCTTGTACTTGGCGGCGCCACCCGCCCGCGCCTTGGCCGCGACCCCGTTGTAGACCTTCTCGAAGATCCTCGGCACGGCCGCCATATAGGTCGGCTGGACCACCGGCAGATTCTCGATGATCTTGTCGACCCGCCCGTCCACGGCGGTGACATGCCCGACCTCGATCTGTCCCGAGGTCAGCACCTTGCCGAAGACATGGGCGAGCGGCAGCCACAGATACTGGACATCGTCCTTGGTGATCAGTCCGGTGCCGGCGGTGGCCTTGGCCATGTACGACCAGTTGTCGTGGGGCAGCCGTACGCCCTTGGGCCGGCCGGTGGTGCCCGAGGTGTAGATCAAGGTGGCGAGCTGGGTGGCCGTGATGGCCGCGACCCGCTCCTTGACCGCCTCCGGACGTGTGAGCAGATACTCCGTGCCGCGCGCCTCCAGATCGGCCAGCGAGAGCACCCAGCCCTCCGGGTCACCCTCGGCGGGGAGTGCGTCGGCGGCGTCGATCACGACGACATGGCGGAGATGCGGCAGCTCGGCCCGGTGTTCGCGCGCCTTGGCGAGCTGGGCGGCGTCCTCGGCGATCAGGACCCGGCTCTCGGAGTCGGCGAGGATGTAGGCGGACTCCTCGGTATTGGTCGAGGGGTAGACCGTGGTGGTCGCGGCGCCCGCGCACATCACCCCGAGGTCGGCGAGGATCCACTCGACGCGGGTGGACGAGGCGAGCGCGACGCGCTCCTCGGGCCGTACGCCCAGCGCGATCAGACCGGCGGCGATGGCGTACACCCGCTCGGCCGCCTCGCGCCAGCTCAGGGAGCGCCACTCGTCGGGCCCCTGGCCGGTCGGCGCGGGCACGGGAAAGCGGTAGGCCTCCGCGTCCGGCGTGGCGCTCACGCGCTCAATGAAGAGGGTCGCCACGGAGGGCGGCCGGTTCTCGATCAAGTTCTGTGTGTCGCTCACGACATCCTCCGAGCCCGCGGCAGCGCTGCGTGACTGACCTGATTATGTGACTGACGAGTAACTAACCGACGAGTAACTAGGATCATTGATCAGACTAGATGCCACCCGCCCGGTACGTAAGGGGCAGCGACACGCCGCTTCATATCGAACCGCCCCAGGGGGCGCGCGGTACACGAACGGGCCCCTGCGCCACGGCGCGGGGCCCGTCCTGTCCATGGATCACGCTCTGCTACTTCTCCGCGCTACGTCGTCGTACCGCCTCGGGGCGCTGTCGTCGTACCGCCCCGGGGCCCTACTTCTTCGCCTTGCCGCCGGACTCGTCGCTGGAGAGCACCGCGATGAAGGCCTCCTGCGGGACCTCCACACTGCCGACCATCTTCATCCGCTTCTTGCCCTCCTTCTGCTTCTCCAGCAGCTTCCGCTTCCGGGAGATGTCACCGCCGTAGCACTTGGCGAGCACGTCCTTGCGGATGGCGCGGATCGTCTCGCGGGCGATGACCCGGGAGCCGATGGCCGCCTGGATGGGCACCTCGAAGGCCTGCCGCGGGATCAGCTCACGCAGCTTGGCGACCAGCCGCACACCGTACGCGTACGCCTGGTCCCGGTGGGTGATCGCGGAGAAGGCGTCCACCTTGTCGCCGTGCAGCAGGATGTCGACCTTGACCAGATGGGCGGTCTGCTCGCCGGTGGGCTCGTAGTCGAGCGAGGCGTAGCCCCGGGTCTTGGACTTCAGCTGGTCGAAGAAGTCGAAGACGATCTCGGCGAGCGGCAGCGTGTAGCGGATCTCGACCCGGTCCTCGGAGAGATAGTCCATGCCGAGCAGGGTGCCGCGACGGGACTGGCACAGCTCCATGATCGAGCCGATGAACTCGCTCGGAGCGAGGATCGTGGCCCGTACGACCGGCTCGTGCACCGAGTCGATCTTGCCCTCGGGAAACTCGCTCGGGTTGGTGACCGTGTGCTCCTTGCCGTCCTCCATCAGCACGCGGTAGACCACGTTGGGGGCGGTGGCGATCAGATCCAGCCCGAACTCGCGCTCCAGACGCTCCCGGATCACATCGAGGTGCAGCAGTCCGAGGAAGCCGACGCGGAAGCCGAAGCCGAGGGCCGCGGAGGTCTCCGGCTCGTAGACCAGGGCCGCGTCATTGAGCTGGAGCTTGTCGAGGGCGTCGCGCAGCTCGGGGTAGTCCGAGCCGTCCAGCGGATAGAGGCCGGAGAACACCATGGGCTTGGGGTCCTTGTAGCCGCCGAGCGCTTCGGTCGCCCCCTTGTTGAGGGTGGTGATCGTGTCACCGACCTTGGACTGCCGTACGTCCTTCACGCCCGTGATGATGTAGCCCACCTCACCGACGCCGAGGCCGTCCGCCGGGGTCATCTCCGGCGAGGAGACCCCGATCTCCAGCAGCTCGTGGGTGGCGCCGGTGGACATCATCCGGATCCGCTCGCGCTTGTTGAGCTGGCCGTCGATGACACGTACGTAGGTGACGACACCGCGGTAGGAGTCATAGACGGAGTCGAAGATCATCGCGCGGGCGGGCGCGTCCGCGACGCCGACCGGCGGCGGTACGTCCTTGACCACCCGGTCGAGCAGCACGTCCACGCCGACACCGGTCTTCGCCGAGACCTTGAGCACGTCCTCCGGCTGACAGCCGATGAGGTTCGCCAGCTCCTCGGAGAACTTCTCCGGCTGGGCGGCCGGCAGATCGATCTTGTTGAGCACCGGGACGATGGTGAGATCGTTCTCCATCGCCAGATAGAGGTTGGCGAGGGTCTGCGCCTCGATGCCCTGGGCGGCGTCCACCAGCAGGACCGTGCCCTCACAGGCCGCGAGCGAACGGGACACCTCATAGGTGAAGTCCACGTGGCCCGGCGTGTCGATCATGTTGAGGACATGCGTCGTGCCCTCGCCCTCGCCCGTACGGGGAGCCCAGGGCAGCCGGACCGCCTGGGACTTGATCGTGATGCCGCGCTCGCGCTCGATGTCCATGCGGTCGAGGTACTGAGCGCGCATCTGCCGCTGGTCGACCACTCCGGTCAGCTGGAGCATCCGGTCGGCGAGCGTCGACTTGCCGTGGTCGATGTGCGCGATGATGCAGAAGTTGCGGAGCAGCGCCGGGTCCGTACGGCTCGGCTCGGGCACGTGGAGAGGGGTCGCGGGCACGCAGGGTCCTGATTCTTGAGACGCGCGGCGTCTCGTCTCGGGTCGACTCGGATCGATACGTAGGCTCCATCGTCCCACGGGTACGGGACTGCGCCCGGTTTGGGCCGGTCGGAGGGTGACTGGTAGCCTGAACAGCTGTGTCTCGTGCCGTCTCGGCGCGGGGCGGCTCAGTCAAGATTCACCGAACCTGAAAAGGCTCTTTCGTGGCGAACATCAAGTCCCAGATCAAGCGGAACAAGACCAACGAGAAGGCACGCCTGCGCAACAAGGCTGTCAAGTCGTCGCTCAAGACCGCGATCCGCAAGGCCCGTGAGGCCGCTGCCGCGGGCGACGTCGAGAAGGCCTCGCTGGCCGCTCGTGAGGCGTCCCGCAAGCTCGACAAGGCTGCCTCGAAGGGTGTCATCCACAAGAACGCCGCCGCCAACAAGAAGTCGGCGCTGGCTGCCAAGGTTGCTTCCCTCCAGGGCTGAGCGCTCTCTTGATTTGACCGCCGGACGGGACTCAGCGGGCCCTCTCTACCGCTCCTGACCGGCGTCCCCGAGCTCGCACGCGACTGCGTTCGCCACGCGGGTGCGAGTTCACCAGGTTTGACGTCGAGGCCCCGGCCCCGTCCTCCCCAGGACGGGTCACCGGGGCCTTCGGCGTACGCGCTCCCAGGTGTCGGCGGTCTCAGCGGTGTCAGCGGTGTCAGCGGTCTCCGCGGTTCGAGCGGGCGGCGCGGGCGATCGCGACGACCGCCTTCTCCAGCGCGTACTCCGGGTCGTCACCGCCGCCCTTGACGCCCGCGTCGGCGTCGGCGACCGCCCGCAGCGCCGTCGCCACACCGTCCGGGGTCCAGCCGCGCATCTGCTGACGCACGCGATCGATCTTCCACGGGGGCATCCCCAGCTCACGCGCGAGATCGGCGGGCCGGCCGCCGCGCGCGGAGGAGAGCTTGCCGATGGCCCGCACCCCCTGGGCGAGGGCGCTGGTGATCAGTACGGGCGCCACCCCGGTCGACAGCGACCAGCGCAGCGCTTCGAGGGCGTCGGCGGTCCTGCCCTCCACGGCGCGGTCGGCGACATTGAAGCTGGACGCCTCCGCGCGGCCCGTGTAGTAGCGGCCCACGACCGCGTCGTCGATCGTGCCCTCGACATCCGCCGTGAGCTGGGAGACGGCGCTCGCCAGCTCCCGCAGATCGCTGCCGATCGAGTCGACCAGCGCCTGGCAGGCCTCGGCCGTGGCCGAGCGGCCCAGCGCGCGGAACTCCGAACGTACGAACGTGAGCCGCTCCGCGGGCTTGGTCGTCTTGGGGCAGGCGACCTCACGGGCCCCCGCCTTGCGGGCGGCGTCCAGCACCCCCTTGCCCTTGGCGCCGCCGGCGTGCAGCAGGACGAGCGTGATCTCCTCGGCCGGGGCGTCGAGATACGCCTTGACGTCCTTGATCGTGTCGGCGGAGAGGTCCTGCGCGTTCCGTACGATCACGACCTTGCGCTCGGCGAAGAGCGATGGGCTGGTCAGCTCGGCGAGGGTGCCGGGCTGGAGCTGGTCGGAGGTGAGGTCGCGGACGTCCGTATCGGCGTCGGAGGCGCGGGCCGCCGCCACCACCTGCTGCACGGCGCGGTCGAGCAGCAGATCCTCCTGGCCCACGGCGAGCGTGAGCGGGGCGAGCGGGTCGTCGGGGGAAGCTTTTTTGGTGGCCATCGTGATCCAGGGTCGCACGGCCCACTGACACCCGGACGCCTGGCTGCCGCCGTGCGGTCACCGAGCCACGAAGCCCTGCTTCGGCCATGAAGACCGCTCACACGCGACGCGGCCGGGGCCGATCCGCCGGACAGGTCCTACGGCGCCTCCAGCCAGCCGCCCCACTCGGCGGCGAACGCGTCGAGCGCGACCGTGTCCATCCGCGCCTCGGGGTCCTCCACGACCAGCAGCCACTGAGCGTCCTCCGCGTCGTCCTCCCCGGCCAGGGCGTCCCGCAGCAACCGCGGTGCCTGGGGCAGGCCGAACCGGTCCCCCAGCTGTTCCGCCGCGTCCTCGGCCGCGTCACGGTCGGGCAGTACCAGCAGGTGTCTCACATCGCTCACGGACCCCATTATCGGGTGTCGTCACTTGTACTTCAGCTGCGTGTCCTTGGGCACGATCTGGATGTCGAGCTCGATCCTGATGTTGGAGCCGACGACGGCGATGCCACGGGCCAGCATCGTCTGCCAGTCGATGGTGTAGTCCTCACGGTGCAGTTCGGTGGTGGCGACGACGGCCGCGCGCGTCTCGCCCTCCATACCGACGCGCATACCGCCGTAGTTGGCGTCGAGCGTCACCGTGCGCGTGACGCCGTGCAGCGTGAACCCGCCGGTGATCGCCCAGGTGCTGCCACCGCGGTGTACGAAGCGGTCGCTGTAGAACTCCATCGTCGGGTACTTCTCCACGTCGAGGAAGTCCGCCGACCGCAGATGGTCGTCACGCATGCGCACATTGGTGTTGATCGAAGCGGCGTCGATGACGACATGCATCGCCGTGTTCTCGATGGTGTCGCCGATCCGGATCGCCCCGGCGAAGTTGTCGAACCGGCCGTGTACGCGGGCGAGTCCGATATGGCGGGCGGTGAAGCCGACCCGTGTGTGGGCCTGTTCGATCTCCCAGTCGCCGGGGGCGGGCAGCGGAAGCGACGGGGCCACCTGGAGCACGATGTCCCCGAGACCGCTGGGCTCCACGCCCTCGGCGATCGACACATTGCCCCGGTACGGGGCGAAGCTGTCGGCCGAGATGGCGAGCCGGTACTCCCCGAACGGCACCATCGCCACGAGCGTCCCGAAGGGGTCGGTCTCACCGCTCACGACCTTACGGCCGGCGCTGTCACTCACCGTGAACTCGGCCTGCCCGACAGGTTCGTTGACGGGGTCGAGGACCCGGCAGGTGAGCAGCCCCGCGCCGAAGGGCACAGAGAGCCCGGCGAGCGGGTTGCTCCGCTGATGAGCGGCCGTCCGTCGGCCGAGAAGGCGGCTGATCATGGTGTACGTACCCCTGTGCGTTCGGGCTCTGCGGGGCCGCGCACGGGAGACGTCATCGTCGAGAGCGGCGACCCATGACGAGTAGGCATTCGATCACCCCTGCTTTGTTCGAGGCAAACGTACCCACTGGTACAGGGCTACGCCGAGTCGATTGTCACCCGCTGTTAAACAACCGATGTGTCAAGGAGTCGCCGCCGGATCGCCGCGCGGGTCGGCGCCGGGGAGGGCGGTGACCGTGGTCGCGGGAACCGACCCCCCGCCGCCCGGGACGAGGTCCGGCCCCGGGACACGGCTCGTAGTCCGGCCCCGGCTCCCACCACCGCGATCGCCCCGTCCGTATCCGTACGGAGCACCGCCGCTCCCCCGGCGCGGAGCGTGTCGACGGTACGGGGCGAGGGGTGTCCGTACGGATTGTCCCGGCCCGCCGAGATGAGGGCCAGCCGGGGGCGTACCTCGCGCAGCAGCCCCGGATGCTGGAAAGGCGAGCCGTGATGGGCCACCTTGAGCACGTCCACCGGTGGCAGCGTCTCCCAGCTACGCAACAGGCCCCGTTGAGCGGGTGGTTCGAGATCACCGAGGAGCAGCAGCGTCGGCCCCCGGGCGATCCGTACGAACAGGGTGACGCTGGAGTCGTTCGGCTCCCCGGCCCTCGGGGCCGCCCCGGCCCCCGGCCACAGCACCCGCCAGGTCAGCGGTCCGATCCGGCGCTGCTCGCCCGGCCGCGCACGGACGACGGGCACGCGCGCCCCGGCCGCCGTCCTCCGTACGAACGCGGCTTGTTCCGGGGGGTCTTCGGAGACCGTCGTCTGGATCGCGCCGATCGCCCGGCCCCGCAGGACGCCCGGCAGTCCCGCGACATGGTCGGCGTGGAAGTGGGTGAGCACCAGCAGCGGGACGCGCGTGACGCCGAGGTCCCGCAGACAGCGGTCGGCCGGACCGGGATCGGGTCCCGCGTCCACGACCACGGCCGTGGAGTCGCCCACCGCGAGCACGGTCGCGTCGCCCTGACCGACGTCGCACATCGCGAACGTCCATCCCGGCGGCGGCCATCCGGTGACGATCCGGGTGAGCGGCGGCGGCCGGAGGACCGCGAGCAGCAGCAGTACGGCGCAGACGGCGGCCGTCCAGGGATGGCGCGGGACACGCCGCAGGGCGAGCAGGACGGGGACCGTCACGACGGCGAGCAGCAGGCCACCACGCCAGCCGCCCGGCCAGGCGACCTCCGCGCCCGGCAGGGCCGCGCCGGCGCGCGCGACGGACGCGATCCACCCCGCCGGCCAGCCCGCACCCTGGGCGAGCACCTCGGCCACGGGCATCGCCACGGGCGCCACGGCGAGCGCGGCGAAGCCGAGGACCGTGGCCGGGGCCACCGCCAGTTCGGCGAAGAGGTTGCAGGGGATCGCCACCAGCCCGACCCTGGCCGCGAAGACGGCCACCACGGGCGCGCACACCGCCTGCGCCGCGCCGGCCGCGGCCAGCATCTCCGCGAGCCGCGGCGGCACCCCGCGCCGCACCAGCGCCGCGCTCCACCGCGGCCCGATGGTGAGCAGGGCGCCGGTGGCCAGTACGGAGAGGAGGAAGCCATAGCTCCGGGCCAGCCAGGGGTCGTAGAGAACCAGCAGCAGTACGGCGGCGGCCAGCGCGGGAAGCAGGGTTCTGCGGCGGCCCGTGCCGATGGCGAGGAGAGTGATCGCCCCGCAGGCGGCGGCCCGCAGCACACTGGGCTCCGGCCGGCAGACGACCACGAAGGCGAGCGTGAGCACCCCTCCCAGCAGCGCCGTCGACCGCAGTGAGATCCCCAGACGCGGGGCGAGCCCACGCCGTTCGGCTCTGATGGCCAGCCCCGCCGGCCCGATCAGCAGAGCGAGCACAATCGTCAGATTGCTTCCGGATACCGCCATCAGATGCAGCAGATCGGTCGCCGCGAACGCGTCGTGCAGCTCAGGCGGGACGCGCGAGGTGTCGCCGACGACCAGCCCCGGCAGCAGGGCACGGGCATCGGGAGGCAGTCCCTCGGTGGCCTCACGCAACCCGGCACGCAGCTCTCCGGCCCTGCGCTGTACGGGGGTTGGCGCGCCGGTGACCAATGGCGGGCCCGTCCCCTCCACCCGTAACGCCGCGGCGTAGCGGTCGTCCTCACGGAGGGGAGGCGCGAGCTTCCCGGTCAGCCGCAGCCGCGTGGAAGGCAGCAGCCGCTGCCACCGGCCGGAGTGTTCACCGGGCGCGACGATCACCAGAACGGGCGTCCGGCCGGTGGTGGTCCCGTCCCGAGGTGTCATCACCCGGGTGAGGTCCGCGTCCAGGACGAACCCACCCCCCTCGCTCCGGTTCCCACGAACCGCAGGACGCGTGGGCCGGGGGTCGGAGGTCACCGTCAGCTCCGTCGTGACGCGGGCGTACCGCTCCGCGAGGCCCGGTACGGGCCCCCGGTGCGGATCGGCGGCGTGCAGCCCGGCGGACGCCGCTCCGGCTGCGGCGCAGAGCAGCGTCCCCGCGACGGCCACGCCATTGAGCCTTCGCTTGAGTCGTGACGTGAGCCGTGACGTGAGCCGTGACGTGTGCGGTGACGTGAACTGTGCCGTGAGCCGTCGCTCCGGTCCGGCACCGGGCCACACCAGCAGCAGGCCCGCGGTGAGCAGACAGGCCAGCACGCCAACGGCGGTCCAGCGCCCGGGGGTTCCCAGCGCCAGGGCCGCCGCGCCCCACGCCGCCAGGGCGAGCGGGACAAGCCGGAGGTCGGCGGGTGCCTCCTGGTGGGGGTTGGCGGCCCCCAGGCGGTGCCCGGCCGTCGTGTGAACCACCGGGCGCGTCATGGCCGTACAAGGGGCTGGAGGTCCGCGAACCTGCGCTCCCCGATGCCGTTGACCTCGCGCAGTTCATCGACGGACCGGAAACCGCCGTTCCTGCCGCGGTAGTCGATGATGTGCTGGGCGAGCACAGGACCGACCCCGGGGAGCGTGTCGAGCTGTTCGGGCGTGGCCGCGTTGAGGCTCACCGGCCCCGCTGCGGCCCGGGCAGCGTCGCCCGCGCCCGCACCGACGCCCGTACCCGGTGTTCCCGGCGCTCCCGGTGCCCCCAGTGCTCCTGGTGGGGCGGGGCCGCCCACCAGGACCTGTTCGCCGTCCATCAGCACCCGCGCCCGGTTGAGCCCGGTCAGATCCGCGCCGGGCTTCGCTCCCCCGGCGGCACGCAGCGCGTCGGCGACCCGTGACCCGACGGGCAGCCGCAGGACTCCCGGCCGCCGCACCTTCCCGCTCACATCGACAACGACCCGACCCGACAGCGATGGCGAGGACAAGGACAAGGACGAGGGTGCGAGTGTGGGCAGGGACAAGGTCGCCGCTGGTGCCTCGGGGATCACGGCCTCCGCGTCGACGTTCTCCGGAGCCTTGACGGTCCCCGGCCGGCCGCTCCAGAAGTGATGACCGGCCAGGATCACGCCCACCACCAGAACCACCGCGAGCGCCGCGAGTGTCCCGGGCTCCAGACCGCATCTGAGCCGCACCCACAGGGGCAGCCGCTCACACAGCGCGGTCACCGCCCACGCGCGCCCGCGCCCTGCCCGCGCCGCACCCGGCGCCACAGCCCCTTCCGGCGCCACAGCCACAGCCACAGCCGCCTCCGGCACCGGAGCCGTGTCCGGCCCACGCGTCGTGATGGCGTTCCCGCCCTTCCCGGACACAGCGTCGGCGAAGAGCGCTTCCGCGCGACGGCGCACATCCGTCCGAGCAGGGGGTGGGCCGGAGATCGGGCCCGGAGCCGTACCGCCCGCACGGCCCGGACGTGACAGCGACGTGCGCGGGCGGGTGCGTGCGCCGCCGGGACGGCCATGACGCCCATGACGGGCCCGGCCATCGGAGCCCGGGGCACGGCCCGGACCGCTGGTGACAGAGGCGGCCCAGGAGATCGCGGAGACCGCGGAGGGCACGGAGACCGCGGAGGTTACGGAGCGTGTTCGGAGACTCATGCCACAAGACGGTAGGCACATCCGCCCGACCTCGCTGAGCAGGCCGAATTGTCGTGGACAACAAGCGAGTTGTGGAAAACTCGGTCACCCTTACGAGTGGTCGCGCCCCCGCCGAAGGGTCACAGAATCCGCCGCCCCGGTCAGCGCGGGGAGATCACAGCCCCCAGCAGCCCCGGCCCCGTATGCGCCCCGATCACCGCGCCCACCTCACTGACATGCAGATCCACCAGCCCGGGCACCCGCTCACGCAGTCGCTCGGCCAGCGTCAACGCCCTTTCGGGTGCGGCCAAATGATGCACGGCGATGTCCACCTCGCTCGCGCCCGCCCGTTCGACGACAAGCTCCTCCAGCCGCGCGATCGCCTTGGACGCCGTACGCACCTTCTCCAGCATCTCGATACGCCCGCCGTCCAGCTGGAGCAGCGGCTTCACCGCGAGCGCGGAGCCCAGCAGCGCCTGGGCGGCGCCGATACGGCCGCCCCGCCGCAGATAGTCCAGCGTGTCCACATAGAAGTACGCGGAGGTCCCCGCGGCCCGCTTCTCGGCGGCGGCCACCGCCTCGTCGAGCGTGCCGCCCCCCTCCGCCGCCTCGGCCGCCGCCAGCGCGCAGAACCCGAGCGCCATGGCCACCATGCCGGTGTCCACCACCCGTACCGGCACGGGCGCATCCTTCGCCGCGAGCACGGCGGCGTCGTACGTCCCGGAGAACTCGGCCGACAGATGCAGGGAGACGATCCCGGTCGCACCGGATTCCGCCGCCTCGCGGTACGCGGCGGCGAAGACATCGGGGCTCGGCCGGGACGTGGTCACGGAGCGTCGCTTCTGGAGCGCCACGGCGAGCGAACGGGCCGAGATCTCCGTGCCCTCCTCCAGCGCGCGGTCACCGAGCACGACGGTCAGTGGCACCGCGGTGATGCCGTGCCGCTCCATCGCCTGCGGCGGCAGGTAGGCCGTGGAATCGGTGATGATCGCGACATGGCGGGACATGAGCGGGAGGTTACCCGTCGTCGCCCCAGGTCGGCAGCCCGCCCCCACATCAGTGATCGTTTCCGCCCCCGCACACGTCGTGATCCCGCCACGGACCCGCCGGCCCGTGGCACGCGCCTCGGACCGTCAGGTCACCGTCGTCGACCGTCAGGTCGTGGTCTCGGGCCTGGTGTGCCCAGGCGCCTTCTGCCAGGGGTACGTCTGTTGCCGCCGGGGATCGGGCGGCTCGATCGCCTCGGGCACGCCCTGGTCGCCGGCCGAGGAGCCCGCCCGCTCCGCCCCGGCGGCCCCCGCTCCGGAGCCCTCCGGCTCCGGCCACATCATCGGCTCCCGCTCCGGCGGTTCCCCCGCCGTCGACCAGTGCCGCAGCGCCCCGGACTCCACATCGATCTGCGCGCTCAGCGACGACAGGTCGTCCTCCGCGAACTTCCGCGCCCGGTCCCGGGCCGCCCAGCGCAGTGAGTCCGCCGCGTGCGTGATCCGTTCCGTACGTTCACGCAGGTCCTGGAGCCGCTCCGCGACCCTCACCCGGTCCGGATCCCGCTCCAGCTGCCGCAGCTCGTCGTCCAGCTCATGGCCGTGCGCGCTCAGCCGCCGGAAGAGCTCGACCGACTCCGTCAGCGAGGCGTCCTCGGCCACACCGGCCTGGAGCGCGTCCTGCGTGGCCCGCATCGAGGTCCGCAGACTCAGCCGCAGCTGCGCCAGCTCCCCCGCCGCGCCCGTCTGACCGATGCTTCTGGCGCGCAGCGTGGTGTCCTCGACGGTCCGGCGAGCCTGCGAGATCGTACGGTCCACGCCCCGCTTGGCCGCGCGCACCGCCTTCACGCTGACGAACACTCCCAGCGCGACGAAGGCGACGAAGAGCAGCGCCACGATCAGGATCACGACGTCCATGGGCGCCCCTTCGCGTTCGGTCGAGTCCGGAGCGGCTTTCGACGTGCCGCTTCCTCCACCGTAAACGCAACAGGCAGGCCGAGGGTTCCTAGGAAACCCCCAACCTGCCCGTAAGGGAAAGCCCTGTGTCCGCGAAGCAGCACCTCAGAAAAAGCGGCACCTCAGAAGCGGCATCTCAGAAGCGGCACCAAAGGCACCGCCGAGGTACTACGCGGGAACGATGTTCACCAGCTTCGGCGCCCGCACGATCACCTTACGGATGCCCCCGCCGCCCAGCGCCGCGACCACCGCCGCGTCACCCAGCGCCAGCGCCTCCAGCTCCTCGTCCGAGATCGACGGGGAGACCTCCAGCCGCGCCTTGACCTTGCCCTTGATCTGCACCACACAGGTCACGGACTCGTCGACCACATACGCCGGGTCCGCGACCGGGAAGTCCTGGTGGACGACCGAGTCGGAGTGGCCCAGCCTGCGCCACAGCTCCTCGGCGATATGCGGGGCCAGAGGCGCGACCAGCAGCACCAGCCGCTCGGCGACCGACCGCGGGACCAGGCCGTCCGTCTTGGTCAGGTGGTTGTTCAGCTCGGTCACCTTCGCGATGGCCGTGTTGAACCGCAGCCCCGCCATGTCCTGCGAGACCCCGTCGATCGCCTTGTGCAGCGCGCGCAGCGTGTCCTCGTCGATATCGGCGTCCGCGGTGTCCACGACGGTGGCCTCGCCGGTCGTCTCGTCCACCACATTGCGCCACAGGCGCTGCAGCAGCCGGTACTGGCCGACGACCGCGCGGGTGTCCCACGGCCGCGAGACATCCAGCGGGCCCATGGCCATCTCGTACAGCCGCAGCGTGTCCGCGCCGTACTCGGCGCAGATCTCGTCGGGAGTGACCGCGTTCTTCAGGGACTTGCCCATCTTGCCCAGCACGCGGCTGACCTTCGCGCCCTGGTACCAGTACGCGCCGTCCCGCTCCTCGACCTCGGCGGCCGGCACCGCGATACCACGGCTGTCCCGGTAGACGAACGCCTGGATCATGCCCTGGTTGTACAGCCTGTGGAACGGCTCGACCGAGGAGATGTGCCCCAGATCGAACAGCACCTTGGACCAGAACCGCGCGTACAGCAGATGCAGTACGGCGTGCTCCTGACCGCCCACATACAGATCGACGCCGCCGTGCGGCTTGCCCTCGCGGGGGCCCATCCAGTACTGCTCGATGGCCGGGTCGACCAGCTTCTCGCTGTTGTGCGGATCCAGGTAGCGCAGCTCGTACCAGCACGAACCGGCCCAGTTCGGCATGGTGTTGGTCTCCCGGCGGTAGCGCTTGACGCCCTCGCCCTGCCCCAGGTCCAGCTCGACATCGACCCAGTCCGCGTTGCGTGACAGCGGCGTCTCCGGCTGCGTGTCCGCGTCGTCAGGGTCAAACGTGCGTGGCGAGTAGTCGTCGACCTCCGGCAGCTCCAGCGGCAGCATCGACTCGGGCAGCGCGTGCGCCGTACCGTCCTCGTCGTAGACGATCGGGAACGGCTCGCCCCAGTACCGCTGACGGCTGAACAGCCAGTCACGCAGCCGGAAGTTGACGGTCCCCTCGCCGATACCGCGCGCGGCCAGCCACTCCGTGATCCGCGCCTTGGCCTCGGTGACGCCCAGACCGTCCAGCGAGATGTCCTCGCCGGTCGAGTTGATGAGACGCGCGTCGTACGAGGCGAACGCGTCGTCCCACTCGGCGGGGTCGGTGGAGCGGCCGTCCGAGGGCTCGACCACACAGCGCATCGGCAGCTCGAAGGCGCGCGCGAACGCGAAGTCACGGCTGTCGTGCGCCGGTACGGCCATGATCGCGCCCGTGCCGTACCCCATCAGCACATAATCGGCGATGAAGACGGGTACGCGGTCGCCGCTGACCGGGTTGGTGGCGTACGCGCCGGTGAAGACACCGGTCTTGTCCTTCGCCTCGGCCTGCCGCTCGACATCGGATTTCGACGCGGCCTGCTTGCGGTACGCGTCGACGGCCTCGGCGGGGGTGGCGTGACCCCCCGTCCATACGTCGTGCGTGCCCTCGGGCCAGTCGGCCGGCACGATCTTCTCGACCAGGTCGTGCTCCGGCGCCAGCACCATGTACGTGGCGCCGAACAGCGTGTCCTGACGCGTGGTGAAGACGGTGATCGCGTCCAGGTGACCGT
The DNA here is from genome assembly GCF_040681655.1 of Streptomyces sp. NPDC051662. Classification (NCBI taxonomy): domain Bacteria; kingdom Bacillati; phylum Actinomycetota; class Actinomycetes; order Kitasatosporales; family Streptomycetaceae; genus Streptomyces; species Streptomyces sp. NPDC051662. The sequence goes on along the minus strand of NZ_JBFAZD010000006.1, from coordinate 97,118 downwards.
CGTCACCGGCATGGACCGGGAAGTCGACGCGCGCGCCCTCGCTGCGCCCGATCCAGTTGCGCTGCTGCAGCTTGATGGCCTCGGGCCAGTCCAGCGCCTCCAGATCGTTCAGCAGCCGGTCCGCGTAGGCGGTGATCCGCATGTTCCACTGGCGCAGCTTCGCCTTGAACACAGGGAAGTTGCCGCGCTCGGAGCGGCCGTCCGCGGTGACTTCCTCATTGGCCAGAACGGTGCCCAGGCCGGGAGCCCAGTTGACGGGCGCGTCGGAGGCGTACGCCAGCCGGTACTCGCTCAGGACGTCGGCGCGCTCGGCGGCGTTCAGCGCGCTCCAGGGGCGCCCGTCGGGCGTCGCGCGCTCCCCGCTCTCGAACTGCGCCACCAGCGTCTCGATCGGGCGCGCCTTGTCGGCGTCCTTGTCGTACCAGGAGTTGAAGATCTGAACGAAGATCCACTGGGTCCACTTGTAGTAGTCCGGGTCGATCGTCGCCACGGACCGGCGCTTGTCGTGGCCCAGGCCCAGCCTGCGCAGCTGGACCTTCATGTTGTCCATGGCCGCCTCGGTCGACACGCGGGGGTGCGTGCCGGTGGCGACCGCGTGCTGCTCGGCCGGCAGGCCGAAGGCGTCGAAACCCAGCGTGTGCAGCACGTTGTGACCGGTCATACGCCGGTGGCGGGCGAACACGTCGGTGGCGATATAGCCCAGCGGATGACCGACGTGCAGCCCCGTGCCCGACGGGTACGGGAACATGTCCATGATGAACTTCATGGGCTTCGCGACCAGCTCGGGGTCGCCGACCAGATCACCCGTGGGGTTCGGCGCCTCGTACGTGCCCTCGGCGTCCCAGAAGTCCTGCCAGCGTGCCTCGATGTCGGCGGCCATGGCCGCCGTGTAGCGGTGCGGCGCCACCGGCTCAGCGGCAGCGGAATTCGTCTCGCTCATGTTCTCCGAAGCTCCATCGATCGTCTCTGCCAGCGGATTCGGCCGTGCCATTCGGCGAATGGCGGCGCCGGTCGGTGAACGAAAAAGCCCCTCACACAGGAGGGGACGCCACGCTGATTCCGACCGGATCTCTGTCATCCGTGTCCGTCGGGACTGATCAGCGCGGCCCGCTAAGCAGAAGGCGTACGGCACGCATGGCGTCAGGGTACCGCAGCGTCCGGACGGCCCGCACCGGCGTATCACGCGGCGCCACCTCCGACCGGGGCCGGACCGAAGCCACCGGGGCCGGACCGAGGCCACCAGGGCCGGACCGAGGCCAGACCGAAGCCACTGGGGCCGGACCGAGGCCACCGAGGCCAGACCAAGATCACGACCGAAGTCACGACCGCGGACCGCCCCGGACGGGGAGAGTCCGGGGAGAGGAGGGGGAGGGTCCGGGGAGGGCCTGCGCAGAGTACGGGTGAGAGTGAGCGAAGAGGTTGACAGAAGGACCTGACCGGAAGGCGGCGTTGGGCTCGTAACGGGCCCCCGCGCGACCACCGAGGCGACCGCCGCACCCGGCTTACTCCGCGTATCAGTCCCTATCCGGGCAACCGCGCAGTCGGATAACTCACCTTGCCCCGGCTAAACCCGCAAACCCGGTACTGCCCGGTATGGCGCCACCTAGCATGCGGCCACGGGACCGCTTTCCCGAGCCATTCGGAGTTGCCCCCATGAACCCTCAACGCAAGCCCAGTTCGTCGCTCAGCCTGGATCCCGACAAGAGCCGGCAGATACAGGGTGGAGTTTCCGTCGCCGCGCTGGTACTCGTACCACTACTCGCCGTCGCGGGAGGCGACGATTTCCGTGCCTTCCTCGATTTCGGTGCCGGCGTGCTGTCGCTGCTGTCCCTGTCCGGGGCCGTCGTCTGGGGCCTGATAGCCACCGACCGGTTGCTGCTCTCCCCACGGCACCGGCTGCTGGCCCAAGGCGTCCACCGGGCGACGGCGGTGGCCTCGCTCGGCTTTCTGCTGCTGCATGTCACCGTCAAGGTCTCCCTCGGACATGTGGCGCTGATCGGCGCCCTGGTGCCGTTCGGACTCGGTATCAACGGCGCGAACGGCCTCATCGGCTTCGGTTCGCTCGCCGGACTGCTGATGATCGTCGCGGCCACGACCGGCGCGATGCGCAGCGCCTTCGCCCTCCCCGGCCGGTTCGCCGGGCGCTGGCGGGCGGTGCACATGCTGGCTTACCCGGCCTGGTGCTTCGCTCTTGTGCACGGCCTCTTCGCGGGCCGCCCCGCGGCCACCTATGTCACCACGCTGTACTGCCTCACCCTGGTCGGGGTGGCCGCCGCCGTATCCGTACGGCTCTTCCCACGCCCGCTCAAGCGCCGGATCGCCGACAAGATCGTGTCGCTGACCGGCGCCAACGGAGTGAACGGCGCGAACGGAGCCGCCCGTGAGACGGCCGAGGCCGAGCCGTCCCGGCGCGATCTCGCCTCGGATCCGCTTCCGGGCGCGACGGGTGTCCCCCCGCGGCCCCGGTACGCGGGCCCGCTCCAGCGCGAGCCCGCCGTGCCGGGCCCGTCGCTGGGATCGCCGCTCGACCCGCCCCGTACGCCGCCGCGGCTCGCCGCCCCTTCCCCGCCGCTGTACGAGGCTCCCCGGCCGCCGGCCGAGCCCTACCCGGCCGTCGACCCCCTGGCCGACACCTTCGTCGCCCCCCGCGCCGACGCGTATCAGGACCCCGCCGATCCACTGTCGGACACCGGTACGGGTATCTCCGCCGGCTACCGCGCGGTCTCCCTGGGGACGGAAGCCACCATGCGTATGCCGGTACCGCCGCCCCCCGGGCCCCCCGACGGGATACCGCTCGCCGAGCGCATACCGATGACCGAGGAGATCCCGGTGGTCCCCGAGGAGCCCATGGGCAGACCGGGCGGCTGGCCCGCCCCGTCCCCGCCACGGCCGGCGCAGGCCTTCGCGCCGCCCCCGCCGACCCCCTACGACTCCGGCGCGATCCCCACGTACGACGCGGGACCCGCCTCGGCCTACGGCCCGACGGGAGCGTCCCCGTACGGCACCGACGCCTACGGCACCGGCACCGTCCCCCCGTACGACACGGGCTCCACCCCCGCCTACGACAGCAGGTCCTACGACAGCGGGTCCTACGGCGGTCCCCATGCCGGGCAGCCGGCGGCCTCCCCCGGGCCGGACACGCCCGATCCCGCCGGTCCACCGCCCGGTCCCCTCTATCCGCCCCCGGCCGGGGAACCCTGGCACGCACCCGCAGGAGACCGACCGTGAACACCCCGCTCCCCGATGTCCCCGAAGTCCGTGTCGTCGGCCTCCCCCAGCTGACCCAGGGATTCGATCTGGTCGAACGCCTCGATCTGCCCATGCATCTCAAGGTGCACGGCCCGCTGGAGCCGATGACCGGCGAACGGCTGGCACAGCTCGCCGAGAACATCTCCCTGACCGGCCGCGGCGGCGCGGGCTTCCCCTTCGGCAAGAAGCTGCGGGCGGTCGCCAAGGCCGCGATCCGCCGCGGTGTCCGGCCGGTCGTCGTGATCAACGGCAGCGAGGGCGAGCCCCCCTGCCGCAAGGACACCGTCCTGATCAACCGCGCCCCGCATCTCATACTCGACGGCGCGCTGCTGGCCGCCGAGGCGCTCGGCGCCCGCACCCTGGTCGTCGCCGTCACCCGCAATTCCACCGAGGTCTCGATCCGCGCGGCCCTCGCCGAACGCGGACTGTCCGACCGGCGTGGCCAGCCGCTGCGCGCGCGGGTGATCCGTACCCCCGAGCGCATGGTCTCGGGCGAGGCCTCGTCGGTGATCCGCGCCATCGGCGGCGGGCCCGCCCTGCCGCCCGGCCGCCGCGAGCGCGCCGCCGAGTCCGGGGTGGCCGGTCTTCCGACGCTGCTGTCCAACGCCGAGACCTTCGCCCAGCTGGCCGTCGCCGCCCGTATCGGCGCCCGCCGCTACGGCCACACCGGGCTGGACAGCGAGCCGGGCACGGTCCTGCTCACCATCTCCGGCGCGGTCGCCCGTCCCATGGTGGTCGAGGCGCCGTCGGGGGTGCCGCTGCGGTACGTCCTCCAGATGGCCGGCGCCCCGCCGATGCCCCAGGGCGTGCTGACCGGTGGCTACCACGGCAACTGGATCGACGCGATGGCCGCCCATGAGGCCGTCATCTCCAAGGAGTCCTTCGCGTCGTTCGGCGGCGCGCTGGGCGCGGGCGCGATCCTGCCGATCGGCCCCGAGACCTGTCCGCTGGGTGAGGCGCTACGGGTCGCCAACTGGCTGGCGGCCGAGACGGCGGGGCAGTGCGGCCCCTGCAAGCTCGGACTGCCCGCGGCGGCGGGCGGCCTCTCCGATGTCATCAACGGTGGCGGCCAGGCCGCCCTGGAGGCGCTGCGCGCGGTGACCCAGGCGGTCAAGGGCCGGGGCGCCTGCAAGCACCCCGACGGCTCCGCGCGGTTCTTCGCCTCCACCCTGTCGGCGTTCACCGACGACCTCGCCGCGCATGTGCTGGACGGCGGCTGCGGGCGCGAGACGACGGGGGTACTGCCCCTGCCGGGACCCGGCTACCAGGAGGCGGAGGAGTCCATTCCGAGCGGGGAGAAGCTCGCGGTGGACTGGACGCTGTGCCAGGGCCACGGTCTCTGCGCGGATATCGTCCCCGAGCTGATCCGGATGGGGCCCGACGGCTATCCGGCGCTCGCGGACGCGTCGGTTCCGATGCATCTGCGCGGGCGTGCACAGCGCGCGGTGCGCCGCTGCCCCGCGCTCGCGCTCCGTATCGAGCAGCCCGCGCCGGTACGCACCGAGCGGTCCACCCGCGCGGCGCTGCCGCCCAGCGGTGGCCGCAAGGCCCTGGGACCCGGGCGCGGTTGAGACAGTCGGCCCGGCGGGTGCCCACAACGGGCGCCCGCCGGCCCACGGCCCCACAAACACCCGCATGAGGACACAACACACAGCACACGGCAGAGAAGCGGGCCACCCGATCCGGGTGACCCGCTTCTCTTACTGTGGAGCTAAGGAGAATTGAACTCCTGACCTCCTGCATGCCATGCAGGCGCTCTACCAACTGAGCTATAGCCCCTCACGGTGTGCCGCTCTCCGGGTTCTCCCCTCGGCGGCATCGCCAACATTACACGGTCCCTCCGGCTCACCACCAAATCGTTTCCGGTCTGAAGGGATAAGACCGGTACGCCCGGTACTGTCGCCCTTCGTGACTGTCGCCACGCTCCCGCGGAGTGCGCTCCGCACCCTCTCCGCCCGGCGCCCCCTTCTGCTCGCCGCCTCGGTCTGTCTGCTGTCCTTCGCCACGTTCTGGGCGGCGCAGCGCGCGGCCGGGGTCTCCATGATCGACCTGATGGTCTATCGCGCCGAGGGCCGTACGGTGCTGGACGGCCGGGACCTGTACGCGATGCGCGCGACCTCCGCTCAACTCCCGGCGACCTACCCGCCGTTCGCCGCCCTGCTGTTCACCCCGCTCACCCTGCCGGGCGTTCCGGGGCTGCGGGCGCTCGCCACCGCCGGGAATCTGCTGCTCCTGGTCGCGTTCGCGCAGCTCTCCCTGCGGCTGACGCTCGCCCCGGACCGGCTCCCCCGGCCGTGGGTCACCGCGCTCTGGGTGGCCTCGGCCGCCGTCTGGTGCGAGCCGGTCTGGACGACCCTGCGCTACGGGCAGATCAATCTGCTGCTCGCGGTGGCGGTGGTGTGGGACCTCACCCGCCGCGACGGACACCGCTGGGCGGGCGTGGGCACCGGCCTCGCCGCCGCGATCAAGCTCACCCCCGCGCTTTTCGCGGTTCTGTTCCTGATCGTCGGGCTGGTACGGGCCAGGGAGGAGGGCTGGAATCCGTGGCTGCGGCGGTCCGCGACGGCCTCGGTGGTCTGCTGCGCGGCGACGCTGGTGGCCACCGCCGCTCTCCCCCGTGACTCGCTCCGCTTCTGGTCCGTGACCCTCTTCGAGACGCACCGGGTGGGCAGCGCGGAGAACACCGCCAACCAGTCGCTGCGCGGGGTCCTCGCCCGACTCCTGCACACCGCCGAGCCGACGCTCTGGTGGACCGCCACGGCCGCCGCGATGGCGGTCCTCGGCCTCGCCGCGGCAGTGGCGGCGGCGCTGCGCGGGGAGCGTGCCGCCGCCATGACCGCCTGTGCGGCGACGGCGCTGCTGATCAGCCCGGTCTCCTGGTCGCACCACTGGGTGTGGTGTGTACCGATCGTGCTGTTCCTCGGCGCGCGCGCCGGGGCGCGGTGGGCGCTCGCGGCGGCGCTGGTCTTCTGCTCGTACGCCCTGTGGTGGGTCCCGCACGGCACCGGCCGCCCCGAACTGGCCCAGGGCGCCGCCGAGATGGCGCTCTCCGCCCTCTATCCGCTGACGGCCGCCGCCCTGATCGGGTACGTGGCCGCGTCCGTGGTCAGGCCGTGGCGAACGAGTAGAAACGCTTGAGCGTGCAGTGCTCGTCGAGGAGCCGGCCGTAGATCGGCTCGCCCTCCAGCTCCCGGTAGGTCTCGATGGGGTCGCCTTTTATGATCAGCGCCCGCGCGCACTCCTCGCACCAGTACTGGTACTCGGGGTTGAGCGGATCCATGTCCCGGACGATCGGCGTACCGCTGCCACACCAGTCGCATTTACGCCTGTGTGCACCCATCACTCAGCTCCAGCTATGGCCGCAGGCCGTGCACACGTAGGAAATTCCGCCATTGTCACCAAGTACTTGGGCCACATGGGACGAGCCGCACGAAGGGCAGCTGAGGCCGGTCCGCGCCTCCGCCGCGGCGAGCACTTCACCGGGTTCCTCGACGCTGCTGGCGGACATGTACGCGCTCCCTCCCCATGCGGTCCGTCGCCCCCCTCCGGCGGTCCGATTCTGCCACGCCGAGGACTGGTGAGCAGCCTGAAAAATCCTGCCTGTTAGGGCTTATACCGGACGCGGCGACCATGTGCCCCGGACCCGCCGGGCGAGGGAGACGGCGAACGCGAGGACGAAAGTCCCGAAACCAGAAATCCCGCCCCTTGCCAGGGACGGGATCCAGAGGATGTAACCGATTGTGGAGCTAAGGAGAATTGAACTCCTGACCTCCTGCATGCCATGCAGGCGCTCTACCAACTGAGCTATAGCCCCGCGTGTTCCCCGCGCTCGGCGCCGCGAACAAGAAGAACTTTAGCCTGCGACCAGCCGGAAAGTGAAATCCGGCCCCACCGCCACCGGCGGCGGCTCAGTCGTCGTCACCGAGGACCGGTTCCGGGAGGGTTCCCGCGTTGTGCTCCAGGAGCCGCCAGCCGCGCGCGCCCTCGCCGAGGACCGACCAGCAGCAGTTCGAGAGCCCGCCGAGCCCTTCCCAGTGGTGGGACTCCAGGCCCAGCAGATGGCCGATCGTGGTACGGATCGTGCCGCCGTGGCTGACCACGACGAGCGTGCCGCCGTCGGGCAGCTTGTCGGCGTGCCGGAGCACGACGGGCGCGGCGCGCTCCGCCACCTCGGTCTCCAGCTCACCGCCGCCGCGCCGGACGGGCTCGCCGCTCTTCCAGGCCGTGTACTGCCCGCCGTACCGCGCGATGATCTCTTCATGGGTCAGGCCCTGCCAGTCGCCCGCGAAGGTCTCGCGGAGCCCGGCGTCGTACGCGATGTCGTGCCCGGTGATCGCGGCCAGCTCACGGGCCGTGGCCGCGGCCCGCCGGAGGTCGGAGGCGATGATCGCGTCCGGCTTCAGGGAGGCCAGCAGCCGGGCGGCCCGGTGCGCCTGGGCGACACCGGTGTCGGTCAGCTCGATGTCCGTGGTGCCCTGGAAGCGGCGCTCCAGATTCCACGACGTCTGGCCGTGCCGCCACAGGATGATGCGGCGGCCCCTGCCGCCCTTTCCGCCGTTCAGCTCAGCTCACCGTCCGTGTCACCGAAGGCCCCCGCGCGCTCCCCGCCGTCGCCCGCCGACTCGGCGTGCTCCGCAGCCTTGCCCCGGGTCTTGACGGCGTCCTCGGGAAGCGGCAGCTCGGGGCAGTCCTTCCACAGCCGCTCCAGAGCGTAGAAGACCCGCTCCTCGCTGTGCTGCACATGCACGACGATGTCGACGTAGTCGAGGAGGATCCAGCGTGCGTCACGGTCGCCCTCGCGGCGCACCGGCTTGGCGCCCAGCTCCTTCTGGAGCCTCTCCTCGATCTCGTCGACGATCGACTTGACCTGACGGTCGTTGGGCGCCGAGGCGAGCAGGAAGGCATCGGTGATCGACAGCACCTCGCTGACGTCGTACGCGATGATGTCGTGCGCGAGCCGGTCGGCGGCCGCCTGGGCGGCGGCGTTGACGAGCTCGATGGAACGATCAGTAGCGGTCACAAGCAGGCTTCCGTCGGTGGTCATGGAGAAACCAAGGATCTCACGGACCACCGACAGCCGGTGCGGCGCGTGAGCGGGCCTGGCCACCGTCGCCGGAGCGGGCCGGGCCACCCTCGCCGGAGCGGGGCCGGGCACGCGCCCGGCCCCGACCTCCGGTCCCCCGCCGGCCTCGGTCGGCCTCAGTCGGCCTCGGCCGGCCTCAGTCGGCCTTGTAGTCCTTGCCGAGGACGACGGAGACATCCGCGTTCGTGGCGGCCTTGCCCTTCTTCACCGCGTCGGCCGGCAGTCCGAGGGTCTTGGCGACCTCTTCCGCCTCCGGCTTCTTCGCCTCGTCACCGTAGGTGACCTGCGAGGATGCCACCACCTCCGCCGTGCCCGCGTCCACGAAGCGATAGCCGCCGTTCACCAGCGAGATCCGGGAGGACTCCGCCGCGTCCTGGTTCCCGCTCGCGTTCTTCACCCCGACGCGCACGGCCGAGCCCTGCTCCGGAGCGCTGACCGAACCGCCCAGGATGTCCTTGACCACACTCTCGGAGGCCTGCTCGCTGAGCAGGCCGTTCTGCTGGACGGGCAGCAGCGTGGTCTTGTAGTCGCCGACCTTGGCGTGCTCGGCCAGCTTGGCCAGGGAGGCTCCCAGGTCCTTCTCGGGCAGCGAGGGATCGAGGATCTGCGCCAGGGTCTCGACGGTGACCGTCGCGGCCTGCGGGTCGTCCGACATCTTCCGCAGCACCCCCTGGAGGACCTGGCCGAACCGCTGGAGCTGCTTGGCCTCCGGCTCGCCGGGCGCGGTGTAGGTGGCGTAGGCGACGGCCATGCTCCCGCTGAGCGTCTGGTTCTCGCCCTTCTTGACCACCGGGTCGTCGCCCTTCTTCGCCCCGGGCACCTCGACATCGGTGGTCAGGTCGATCGTGCCGACGAGTTCGACGAGGTTCTCCAGATACGGGGTGTCGAGCCGCCAGGTGCCGGTGATCTTGGTGCCGAGCAGTGCGCCGATGGCCTCGCGCGTTCCGTCCGAGCCGTCGTCGTCGACGGACTTGCCGAGCGTGGAGGAGACGCCGTCGTCGTCCGCGACGGAGAGGGAGTTGGGCAGCAGGACGGTGGTGCCCTGCCCGGTCGTGGAGTTGTTGACCAGCAGCGCCGTGGAGGTGCCCTTCGCCTTGGTGTCGTGCAGATGCACCACGATCACATCGCGCTTCTGCGGCCCCGTGGCGGTGGTCTTCTTCTCGTCCGCGGCGCCGAGACCGGGCAGCTTGCCCGCGTACCAGAGATAGCCGACGCCGCCGGTGACCGCGAGGACGAGAACGACGACCAGGGCCACGACACGGCTGCGACCGCGCCGCTTGGCCTCCTCGCGCCGCTCGGAGCGGCTCTCGGTGAACTTCAGCCAGTCGATGACGTCTTCGGAGTCCTCGTCCGGCTCCTCTATGAACGAGAACTGCTCGGTGCGGTAGTCACGGTCCTGGCCGTCGGGCCGCCGCTGCTCCGGTACGGGTACGGGTACGGACGCGGGCGCCGGGGCGGGCGGCTCGGCGACCGGGGCGGCGGAGGCGGCGGCCGGCTGCTGCTGCTGCTGCGGGATGTTCCACTGCTGGGTCGTGTCGACGCTCACGGGCTGCTGCTGCCCGGTGTCGTAGCCGTAGCCGTCGTATCCGTACGCCTGCCCCTGCCCCTGTGCCTGCCCCTGCTGCGACGGCGGTTGCTGCTGCTGCGACGACGGCTGGGCGTACGGGTCGTACTGCTGCGGGGACTGCTGGGGCCCCGTCGGCTGCTGGGGCTGGGCGTACGGGTCGTATCCGTACGCCTGTTGCTGCTGCGGCTGTCCATAGGCGTCGTACTGCTGCTGCGCCTGGGGCTGTTGGTACACCGGCTGCCCGTACTCGTCGTAACCGACGATCCGGGGCTGTGTGTAATACGGGTCGTACGGATCGTACGGCTGCTGCTGGTCGTTCACCGGTGCCCCTCTCCCTGGCTCATGCGCCGCGGTACAACTGCCGCTTGTCGATGTAGCGCACCACACCGTCGGGCACCAGGTACCAGACCGGATCACCCTTCGCGACCCGCCCCCGGCAGTCGGTCGACGAGATCGCCAGCGCGGGCACCTCCACGAGGGAGACACCGCCCTTGGGCAGTCCGTCGTCCGTCAGATCATGGCCCGGCCGGGTCACTCCGATGAAATGGGCGAGCGAGAACAGCTCTTCGTGGTCCCGCCAGCTCAGGATCTGGGAGAGCGCGTCGGCTCCGGTGATGAAGAAGAGGTCCGCGTCGCCGTGGACGGCCCGCAGGTCCCGCAGCGTGTCGATCGTATAGGTCGGGCCGCCGCGGTCGATGTCGCTGCGGCTGACCGAGAACTGCGGATTGGACGCGGTGGCGATGACCGTCATCAGATAGCGGTCCTCGGCCGGGGAGACCGCGCGCTGGCTCTTCTGCCACGGCTGCCCGGTCGGTACGAACACCACCTCGTCGAGGTGGAACAAGGCCGCCACTTCGCTGGCCGCCACCAGGTGCCCATGGTGGATCGGGTCGAAGGTCCCGCCCATCACGCCGAGTCGGCGCCTGCCACGGCCGGATCCGGGTTCACGACCGCCGGCCGCTTGCTGCTCTCCCATGCGTGCAGAGCCTACTGGCACAAGATGACGCGCCGGTGTCAGCGGTCGCGGTTGAAGCGGGTGGTGATCCACAGCAGCAGAAGCAACGCGAACAGGGCGCCGCCACCGACGAGGTACGGGTTGAGGCTTTCGTGGTTGCCGCCGTGCTCGGTGCCCTCGGCGAGCGTGACCAAGTGGGCGGCGGTACCGGTGAGGCTCATCTTCTACGGGCCCTTTTCTTCGCGGGTGGGAGCGGAGACTTCGCGCACATCGTATGCGGGGGCTTCGGGCACGCTCACGCCGACTCAGTCGTTGTGATCGTTGTCGCGGTATCCGCGCAACAGGAACCAGGCGAGCAGGGCGACTCCGACCATCGAGACGACCAGCACGATCCGCAACGTATTGCCCGGTCCCTGCTGGTCCGATGCGGCGGCGAGCAGGGTGACGATTTCCGGCATGTCGGGTGCGCTCCTCGGTCTCTTCCGGCCGCGCCCGGGATGGCGGCTCCCGGGAAACACGGCGATAGGCCCCCGTCACACGGTAGACCCACCCCCTAGGGTGGGGGCCGTCAGGGGGACGAGCCTTGGACTCGTAGGAACAGGGGATATCCATATGACCGAAGACAGTCACGAGGCAGCCACTCACGAGAACGTGCCGAGCAGGCAGCGCAAGCGCTTCCCGGGCATTTCCTCACGGGCGTACGAACACCCCGCGGACCGCTCGGCGCTGGTCGCCCTGCGCAAGCTCACCGGCTTCGACACGGTGTTCAAGGCGATGAGCGCGCTGCTGCCCGAGCGCAGCCTGCGGCTGCTCTTCCTCTCCGACTCCGTGCGGGTCAGCGACGCGCAGTTCGCCCATCTGCACGCCATGCTGCGGGACGCCTGCTACATCCTGGACCTGGAGAAGGTTCCCGCGATGTACGTGGCACAGGACCCGAAGCCGAACGCCATGTGCATCGGTCTGGACGAGCCGATCATCGTGGTCACCACGGGGCTGGTGGAGCTGCTCGACGAGGAGGAGATGCGGGCGGTCGTCGGCCATGAGGTGGGCCACGCGCTCTCCGGTCACTCCGTGTACCGGACCATACTTCTCTTCCTCACCAATCTGGCGCTCAAGGTCGCCTGGATCCCGCTGGGCAATGTCGCGATCATGGCGATCGTGACGGCGCTGCGGGAGTGGTTCCGGAAGTCGGAGCTGTCGGCGGACCGAGCAGGACTGCTGGTCGGCCAGGATCTCCAGGCCTCGATGCGCGGCCTGATGAAGATCGCCGGTGGCAATCATCTGCATGAGATGAATGTGGACGCGTTCCTGGAGCAGGCCGCCGAGTACGAGGCGGGCGGCGATCTGCGGGACTCCGTGCTCAAGATCCTCAATGTGCTGCCGCGTACGCATCCCTTCACGACGGTGCGCGCCGCCGAGCTGAAGAAGTGGGCCGAGAGCCGCGACTACCAGCGGATCATGGACGGCCACTACCCGCGCCGCGAGGAGGACAAGGACACCTCGGTGACGGACTCGTTCCGCGACTCCGCCACGCATTACGCGGACACGGTCCGCAACAGCAAGGACCCGCTGATGAAGCTGGTCGGCGACATCGCGGGCGGCGCGGGCGATCTGGGCGGCAAGCTGCGCGACAAGTTCACGGGCGGCGGGAGCGGCAACAGCGACCGCCCCTCGGACGAGGGCCCCGGCAAGAGCTGAGCCGTACGTACGGACGACGGAAAGCGGAACCACGCACGAGCACGTATCGAGAGCCCGGTCGGCCCTGTCAGGCGGCCGGGCTCGGTTTCGCCGCGCGGGACAGCGTCCCGCACAGCGCCGTGGCCGGCGGACCCGTCGCGTACGGGTCCGTGCCGGCCGGTTCATGGGGCTTCGCGCGCTGGCCCGCCAGCAGGGGCCGCAGCGTCGTCGGCGGCTCCGTCGAGCACGCCTGCGGCCCGGCCTGCACCTCGCTGGTCAGCAGGCGCGCCGTATGACGCGGCAGCGCGTCCAGGTCGAAGCGGAAGCGCAGCTCGCGCCGGACGGTGAAGAGCGAGGCGTCCCGTACGGGCAGCGCTTGGGAGCCCGCCGGGCGCAGCGCGTAGACGAAGACATGGTCCGAGACCACCTCCAGCGTCCCGGGTGAGGTCTCCTGGTAGCGCAGTGTGCCGTGCACCCGCACCTCGTCGTCGGCCTGGGCCACCTTCGCCGGGTCGAAGCGCACCAGCCAGCCGGTGGGGGCGTGCAGGCCGTCGTCGGCGGGGGCGGCGAATCCGGCGTCGAACTGGTCGAGCTGGTCCGGGTCGAGCAGCACCCGTACCGGCCGTTCCGAGTGGCCCTCGATGACGTCCGGGTCGAGCGAGGACGCCACGAGATAGTCCTTGACGGTGGCCAGCGCGGCCATCACCTGGCTCTCCGAGAAGCCCCCGGTCTCCCGTACGGCGGGCATCGTGATCCCGGCCGCCCCCGCCCGGAACTGCGCGGCCGGGCTGTGCTTGAAGAGATCCGCGGGAGTGCCGCCCGGTACGGGCCCCTCCGGGGCCAGCGGGATCACCGACATCCGCACCTGGTGCACCGAGCGCCCGGTGGTCGGCCGGTAGGGATTGCGCAGACCCAGGTAGATCGCCGTACCGAACGCCAGGACCACCACCAGGACGAGCAGCAGCAGCTGTCTCGATCCGCGCCAGAAGATCCCGTGGGTCCGTCCCCTGGCCGGTGGCGGAGGCCGCGTCGGAGGCACCCTCCGTACGGCGTCGGCGTGATCGGTCATCCGTTCCCGCGCCGAGAACTCCTGAAGGCGGGCCTCCCGGATGAAGGATTCGTCGAAGACGGTGGAGCGGTACTCGTCGTCATCGCCGCCGGGCAGCCCCTCAGGTTCCCCCTCGGGTGGGTCTCCACGCCCTGCCATACCTTCAGAGTAGGTCGGCGGGGCCGAACGTAAACGCTGGGCAAGCCGGGAAGTTCCGGGAGCCACGCGATCGGCCGTTCAGGTCGTGCTCGGCCGTTCGGGGAGGTCGTCAGGTGCGTTCGGAGGCGCGGTCAACGCGCGGTCAGGGCGTGCGCGGCACCACGGAGACCGTCGGCGCCGACTCGTTCGCGGAGGCCGACGGGATACCGGGGGTCGGCTTGTCGATCTCGGTCGTGGTGGGCCCCGGCACCTTGCCGTCACGGCTGTTGGAGGCTCCGCGGTAGACGGCCGAGAAGGCCAGCGCGACCATCCCGATGCCCATCAGCAGGGCGAGCAGCCAGGCGACGGGCCGGTGCCAGCGGGCGGCGCCGCGGTACGGCCGCAGCGAGCCGCCGTGGCGTCCGTACGGCCCGGCGGCGTCGGGGTCGTCGGGGTCGTACTCGCCGTCGTAGTCGGGGTCGGGTCCGTACGCGCCGTCGCGGCCGTACAGCTCCTCGTACAGCTCGTCCTCGGGCCGTCCCCCGCCGGACCGCGCGCGGGCCGCCTCGGCCTCGGCGCGCGCCTGGGCTGCGGCCAGCAGCCGTTCCACGGCGGAGGGTTCATGGATCGTGGCGGCCCTGACGAAGTCCTCGTCGAACACCACGGGGGCGAAGTCCTTGTCCGCGCCTCCGCGGTCGTCGTCGGGCTCCCAGCCGTCCGGGAACGGCTTGCCCCCCACGTCGTCCGGCACCCCTTCAGGGTAGACCTGGCGGGTCGTTTTGGGCAGGCGGAGTCCGAACTCTCCCGACTCGGTCTTCGTCACATCGCGACCCCCCGCGCGGCCGTACGCCGTCGCGGGCGCCCCAGCCGTATCGGTCCGTATCAATGGCCCCGGCGCTACCGCGTGTGGCCGTCGCCGATCACGATGTACTTCGTGGACGTCAGCTCCGGCAGCCCCATCGGCCCCCGCGCGTGCAGCTTCTGCGTGGAGATTCCGATCTCCGCGCCGAAGCCGAACTCGCCGCCGTCGGTGAACCGGGTGGACGCGTTCACGGCGACTGTCGTGGAATCGACCAATTGGGTGAATCGGCGGGCGGCGGCCTGTGAGGTGGTGACGATCGCCTCCGTATGGCCGGACGACCAGAGGCGGATATGGGCGACGGCGGCGTCCAGCGAGTCGACGACCGCGGCGGCGATGTCGTACGAGAGGTACTCGGTCTCCCAGTCCTCCGCGGTGGCCGGCACGATCTCCGCCTTCGAGCCCGCGCCGTACGCGAGCACCCGCTCGTCGGCGTGGACCGTGACCCCGGCGTCGGCGAGCGCGTCCAGCGCGCGCGGCAGGAACGCGCCCGCGATGTCCTGGTGGACGAGGAGCGTCTCGGCGGCGTTGCAGACGCTCGGCCGCTGCGCCTTGGAGTTGATCAGGATCTCGACGGCCATGTCGAGATCGGTCTCGGCGTCCACATACACATGGCAGTTGCCGGTGCCGGTCTCGATGACGGGGACGGTGGAGCCCTCGACGACGGCCCGGATCAGGGAGGCGCCGCCGCGCGGGATCAGTACGTCGACCAGGCCCCGGGCCCGCATCAGTTCCTGTACGGCGTCCCGGCCCTCGCCGGGCACGAGCTGTACGGCGTCGGCGGGCAGCCCGGCCCCGCCGACGGCGTCGCGCAGCACCCGTACGAGCGCGGTGTTCGAGGAGATCGCGGAGGAGGAGCCGCGCAGCAGAACCGTGTTGCCCGACTTCAGACAGAGCGCGGCGGCGTCCACGGTGACATTGGGGCGGGCCTCGTAGATGATCCCGACCACACCGAGCGGCACCCGCACCTGACGCAGATCGATGCCGTTGGGCAGCGTCGAGCCGCGTACGACCTCACCGACCGGGTCGGGCAGCGCCGCCACGTCCCGTACGTCCGCGGCGATGGCACGCACCCGCTCCGGTGTCAGTGTCAGCCGGTCGATGATCGCCTCGCCGGTCCCGGCCTCCCGGGCCCGTGCGATGTCCTCGGCGTTGGCCGTGACGATCTCGTGGGTACGGACTTCCAGCGCGTCCGCGATCGCCAGCAGCGCGTCGTCCTTGGCCGCCCGCGGCAGTGGCGCGATATCGGCGGCCGCGGCGCGGGACCGGTAGGCGGCCCTGGCGACCGGGGAGAGGTTGTCGTACGGCGAGAGCGAGGTCATGCCCGCAGGGTAGTGCGCGCCCTGCGGGCATTCCGCACCTATTCCGGACTCCGAGACACTTCCGGAGGGGGATCAGAACGGGTGAACGCCCACCGGGGCCGCCGGGGGCGGGCCGTAGCCCTCCGCGATCCGCTGGTGATACGTCTCACGGTCGATGACCTCAAGACCGACGATCTTCCACGGCGGCAGCTTGGCGCTCGACCGGTGCTCGCCCCAGAGCCGCAGTGCGACGGCGGCGGCGTCGTGCAGATCCCGGGCCTCCTCCCAGTACCGGATCTCCGCGTGATCGTTGGCGTACCGGCTGGTCAGCAGGAAGGGATGGTCATGGGCCAGCTGCTCAAGGCCGCGCCGGACCTCCGGCAGCGGGGCCTCGGCGCCCGAGACGCTGAGCGTGATGTGCCAGAGCTTCGACAGCGCACGGCCCTCCGCGTGCGCGTCCGTTCTCGATACGACCTCCCGCTGTTGCTCGTCGTCGAAGTCGTCCCCCGCTTCGACGCTGGTCAGGGCTCGTTCCTCGCCCGCGGCCCTCCGGGCGTGGGCGCTCCCCCCGGTCCCTCGGGGCACCGCCCCCGGGCGCGCTCGTCTCACCAGCGGCCTCCTGTTGATGCGTTGTCGTGCTGTACCCCGTCTGTACCCCTGGGACAAAGTTGACCAGTCCTGGGCAGGGCATGGGGCGGTTTTGGTAAAGGTCCCTGTTCAAAGAACGGAGTTTCAGCCGTTTCAGGGGTGGGTCAAGGATGGAGGATGACCAGATCGTCTCTGTGTACGACCTCACGCTCGTAAGCGGGACCCAGCTCGCGGGCCAGCTCGCGGGTGGAGCGGCCCAGCAGCTGGGGGATCTCCTTGGCGTCGAAGTTGACGAGCCCACGCGCGACCGGTCGGCCCGCCGTGTCCCGCAGCTCCACCGGGTCACCGGCGCTGAACTCGCCCTCGACGGCGGCGATTCCGGCGGGCAGCAGTGAGGTACGCCGCTCGACGACGGCCCGTACCGCGCCGTCGTCCAGGGTGAGCGCGCCCTGCGGGGTGGAGGCGTGGGCGAGCCACAGCAGCCGGCCCGCGGAGCGCCGTCCGGTGCGGTGGAAGTACGTACCGGTGTCCCGGCCCGCGAGCCCGTCGGCGGCGTGGCTCGCCGAGGTCAGCACCACCGGGACCCCGGCGGCGGCGGCGATCCTGGCGGCCTCGACCTTGGTGACCATCCCGCCGGTGCCCACGCCCGCCCGGCCCGCGCTGCCGAGGGAGACGCCCGCCAGATCGGCGGGGCCGCGCACCTCCGCGATCCTGGAGGCGCCGGGGGTGCGGGGGTCGCCGTCGTACAGCCCGTCGACATCGGAGAGCAGGACGAGCAGATCGGCCCGTACGAGATGGGCGACGAGGGCGGCCAGCCGGTCGTTGTCGCCGAAGCGGATCTCGTCCGTGGCGACGGTGTCGTTCTCGTTGACGACGGGGACGGCGCCCATGCCGAGCAGTTGGTCCAGGGTGCGGTACGCGTTGCGGTAATGGGCGCGGCGGCTGGTGTCGTCGGTGGTGAGGAGCACCTGCCCGACGCGTACGCCGTAGCGGGCGAAAGAGGCGGTGTAGCGGGCGACGAGCAGCCCCTGTCCGACGCTGGCGGCGGCCTGCTGGCGGGCCAGGTCCCGGGGGCGGCGCTCCAGTCCGAGGGGGGCGAGTCCGGCGGCGATGGCGCCGCTGGAGACGAGCAGCACCTCTTTCTCGTCGCCGCTCCCGGCACCACGTCTGACCTGGGCGAGTACATCGACGAGCGCGTCGACCCGGTCGGCGTCGAGCCCGCCGGAGGCGGTGGTGAGCGAGGAGGAGCCGACCTTGACGACGATCCTGCGGGCCCCTGCCACCGCGTCCTGCCGTACCGTCGCGCTCTGCCGTGCCGCTGCCACGTGCTGTGCCTCTGCTCTCACTGTCGGCCACACCTCACCGGCCGACCGCTCGCCGGCTGGTCGTCCGCCGGTCGCTCAGCGTACGCGGGCGACTCCCGGGCCGACGAGGCATTTCAGTGGGTGGGACGCGGCCCGGGGACCCGTCCGTATGCTCAACCCGCGATCCTGAGTGCAACCGCATGCCGGTGAAGACAGTCTGTCAGGTATGACAACACTCGGGAAACGTTCCCGTCCGCGCAGCGATAGGCTGGCCTCCACGGCGCCCGCACGCTCGCCGATGGCGGCGACTCCCCCCACTTGATCCCCCCGCGCAACCACACACGAGATGGGCCATCAGTAATGCCAGTAAAAGTGAGCGTCGTCATTCCGGTGTACAACCCGGGTAAGTACATCGACCCGTGCATCGATTCACTGCTGGCCCAGACGCTGCCGGCGGCGGATTTCGAAGTGCTCTTCGTGGATGACGGGTCGACCGACGACAGCCCGGCCCGTCTGGACAAGCTGGCGGCCGAGCACCCTCATTTCCGGGTGATCCATATCCCCAACTCGGGCTGGCCCGGCAAACCGAGGAACATCGGTGTCGCCGAGGCCAAGGGTGAGTACGTCCAGTTCGTGGACCAGGACGACCACATGGCGTCCGACGCGCTGCGACGGCTGTATGAGATGGGTCACCGCAACGGCTCCGACATCGTGATCGGGAAGGTCGCGTCCAATTTCCGCGGCGTCCCGCACGGCGTGTTCAAGAAGAACCGCGAGAAGTGCGATCTGAGCAATGCGCCGCTGTACGACAGCCTCACCCCGCACAAGATGTTCCGTACGGAGTTCCTGCGCGAGAACAACATCGCGTACCCCGAGGGCAAGCGGCGCCTGGAGGACCAGCTGTACATGATGCAGGCGTATTTCCCCGCCAAGGTCGTATCGATCCTGGGGACTTACACCTGTTACTACTACTCGAAGCGGGACGACGGCCAGAACGCCGGCTCCGCCAAGATCGTGCCGGCCGGCTACTACGGCAACCTGCGCGAGGTCCTCAAGGTCGTCGTGGACAACACCGAACCGGGTGAATTCCGGGACCGGCTGCTGCGGCGCTTCTACCGGGTCGAGATGCTCGGCCGGCTGAGCGAGCCGTCGGTGGTCAACTACACGCCCGAGTTCCTCGACGAGATGTGCGACGCGATCCGTCCGCTCGCCGAGGAGTTCATGCACGACGGTGTGCACGACGGCCTCGGCTCGCTGGTCAGACTCCGCTCCACCCTGCTGCGCGCCGACGACCGCCAGGGGCTGGTGAAGATCGCCCGCTTCGCCAAGTCGGTGAAGGGCGCGGCCCGGCTGGAGGACTTCGACTGGCAGCCGGACGGCAGTGCCGCACTCACCGTGACCGGTCGGCTCGTCCACGGCGAGGACAAGGAGCCGCTGCGGCTGGTCCGCCGCGGCAAGCGCTACTTCCTGCACTCCGACATCACCGAGGGGCTGCTGCCTGACGGTGAACTCCTCGATGTCACCGACGACATGGACAGCTTCAAGGGCGAGTTCTCGCTGCGTAACCGCGAGACCGCCGTCGAGTGGCCGTGCGTCGCGGAGTTCACCACCAAGATCGAGGCGCTGGGCGACGACACGTACGAGGTCGTCCTGCACGGCATCGGCCAGGTCACCAGCGAGGCGGTCAAGGGCCGTGGCCGGGTCTCCCGCGGCTTCTGGGACGTCTGGGTGCCGCTGCGCGGACTCGGGCTGGTACGGAAGGCCAGGCTCGGCGCGGACCGCGCCGCGTCGGTCGACGCCAAGTGCCTTCCCGCGCTGCTCGGTTCGCCCGCGCGGCCGGTGATCCCGTACTTCACCGACCCGCACGGCAACCTCACCCTCGATGTCGCGGGCCGCGCCAAGAAGATGGCCACCTATCTCGCGGACCGGCCCGCGCGGCGGATGCCCGGCAGCCGTCCCGAGCTGCGTCTCGATGTCTTCACCGGCAGCAAGTCCGGTTCTCAGGCGGTCGAGTTGGTGCTGACCCCGGCGGACGGCAACGCGCGGACCGCGCCGTCCACGCTCCGCCCCGACCAGGGCCGCGCCCACCTCGGTGTCCCCGCCCGGGTCCCGGACCTGCCGGCCGGACCGGCGCAGCTCTCGGTCCGGCTGGACGGGCCGAAGGGGCCCGTGCTGCCGCTCTGCGAGGTGCCCGTGGCCCAGGGCGGCCGGATCCGGCTGGACGAGAGCGGTCTGGACATGGTCGATCCCCTGCTCGTCCGGATGGTGACGGTGAAGCGCCGCCGGGCGACGCTGCGCCGGGTGCTGCGCTCGGCGGGCGGCCCGATCGTGCGCCGGCTGCCCTCCTCGGCGCGCAAGAAGGTGCGCCGGCTCGCCGCGCGTCTCTGACCGGCCGCGCTTCTCCCGAGCAATGAGTGACAAGCACACAGAACAAGGACGTGATCACATGCGGCAGCTCTCGGTCGAAGGCGCCTGGGTACATGAACCGAAGATCTTCCCGGACAGCCGTGGCAGCTTCCACGAGTGGTTCAAGGCGTCGGACTTCACCGAGGCGGCCGGCCACCCGCTGCACCTCGCCCAGGCCAACTGCTCCGTCTCCAGCCGCGGCACGCTGCGCGGGATCCACTTCGCCGACGTACCGCCCAGCCAGGCCAAGTACGTGAAGTGCGTACGCGGCGCGGTGCTCGACGTCATCGTGGACATCCGGGTCGGCTCCCCCACGTACCGGCGGTGGGAGGCGGTACGGCTGGACGATGTGGATCATCACGCCGTCTATCTCGCCGAGGGGCTCGGCCACGCGTTCATGGCGCTGACGGACGACGCCACGGTGGTCTATCTGTGCTCCGAGGGGTACGCCCCCGGACGTGAGCACGGCATCAACCCGCTGGACCCGGCGCTCGGTATCGAGTGGCCCGAGGGCATCACCCCGCTGCTCTCCGACAAGGACGCGGCGGCGCCCACCCTCGCGGAGGCCGAGGCCCAGGGCCTGCTCCCGTCGTACGAGGATTGCGCGGCGTACTACGCCGAGCTGGCCGCCCGCGGCTGAGCCCGCCCGGCGCATACGGAAGGGGCCCGAGCGATCATGAATCGCCCGGGCCCCTTCCGTACGGTTCCCGGGATCAGCCGGTGACCGCTTCGATCTGACGGCGCAGCGGCGCGAAGGCCGACCGCGAGCGGCGCAGATTACGGGCGCGGGCCAGAGCGGGCCAGAAACCCGCCCCGAGCAGCGCCTCGGGCCGTACCGCGTTCTTACGGACCAGCACCTCTTCGGGCACGTCCTGCGGGTCCGGTACGACGTACTCCTCGATGATCTTGTCGTACGCGCCCTTCAGCACCGTGCTCTCCGGGTTGGCGCCGAAGATGGCCACCACCCCGGTCGGCTCGGTGTCGACATCGACGACCAGCAGGTCGGGGCGGTACCGGCGCAGCACCGTGGCGACCTTGTACACGTCGCCCGCCCAGAACTTGGTGTGCCGGTCGCGCGCCGCCTCGTCGACGTCCCGGGGCAGCATGTCGTCCAGGACGATCACGCTGGACCAGCGGGAGTGCTTCTCGACGTTCATGAAGTCGCGCAGGGCGAACTCGAAGAGATGCATGCCGTCGATGAACGACAGCTCCAGCTTCGGGTCACCGCCGAACAGATTGACCGGGTCACGCCGGGCGAGCGCGCGGAACGGGTTGCGGCCGTTGCGGAGATGGATCAAAGGATCCTTGCGGGCGAAGAAGTCGTCGCTGGTGGCCTTGACCAGATGGACATCGCAGCTGATGTCCGTGACGACCCGGAACGCCGGGTCGACCGCGACCGACGGAACCCGGGACAGAGCCAGACTGCGGCCGTCATTGACCCCGATTTCCAAGTAGGTGCGGGGCTTGTACACACGGTGCAGTTGGCGCAGGAAGCCGTGGCGATCCACGTAAGGGGCCCTTCACTGAGAATCAACAACCAAGGGATTGATTCTCAGTGAACTTAGTGGGCCGCCAGGCTGTACGTAAACATCTACTGGCCAGTAACACTCATTTGGCCGCGCAGCCCCGACGCAGGCCGTCGCAGCCCGGCTCGGCGCCGCCCGACTCGGCTCCCGCTCAGCCCCGCTCGGCCCGGACCAGCGCGGGGAACGCCTCGGCGAGCGCCGTACGCCAGTCACGGATCGGGGCGATTCCCGCGGCCTTCCACCGGTCATGTCCCAGCACGCTGTACGCGGGCCGGGGGGCCGGCCGTACGAACGCCTCGCTGGTGGTCGGACGGACCCGCTCCGGGTCGGCGCCGAGCAGCCGGAAGATCTCCCGGGTGAACCCGAACCAGGTCGTCTCGCCGCCGCTGGTGCCGTGGTAGACGCCGGCCGGGGCCGTCCCCGCGAGGGCCCCGAGGCCCAGCAGGACCAGCCGGTCCGCGAGGTCGCCGGTCCAGGTGGGCTGGCCGAGCTGGTCGTCCACCACGTCCAGGGTGTCCTTGATCCCCTCCAGCTTGATCATCGTCCGGACGAAGTTGCCGCCGCCCGCGCCGTACAGCCAGGCCGTACGGACCACGAAACCGGTCTCCGGGAGGGTGTCCAGGACCGCGCGCTCCCCCGCCAGCTTGGTGCGCCCGTAGGCGCTGCGCGGGCCCGTGGGGTCGTCCTCGCCGTACGGCGCCCGGGCGTCCCCGGCGAAGACATAGTCGGTGGAGACCTGGATCAGGACGGCGCCGGCCGCCTCACACGCCTCGGCGAGCACCCGGGGTCCCGTGCCGTTGACCGCGAGCGCCTCGGCCTCCTTGGCCTCGGCGTCGTCCACGGCCGTCCAGGCGGCGCAGTTGACCACGATGTCCGGCGTACGGGTCTCCAGGGCGGTGCGCACCGCGCCGGGGTCCGTGATGTCCAGCGCCGTACGGTCCAGGCCGGCCGCGCTCTGCCCGGCGTCGGCGAGCCGGGCGAGCAGATCCTGACCGAGCATGCCGCCGGCGCCGGTGACGAGCCAGCGGCTCACAGCGCGGCACGCCCCTTCAGCGGCTCCCACCAGGCGCGGTTCTCGCGGTACCAGGCCACGGTCTCCGCGAGACCCGCGGCGAAGTCCTTGCGGGGCTCGTACCCCAGCTCCGTACGGATCTTGGCGCAGTCCACGGAGTAGCGGCGGTCATGGCCCTTGCGGTCGGTGACGTACTCGACGCTGGTGTCCCAGTCCGCTCCGCAGGCCTCCAGCAGGAGCCCGGTCAGCTCCTTGTTGGACAGCTCCGTGCCGCCGCCGATGTTGTAGACCTCACCGGCCCGGCCCTTCGTACGGACCAGCTCGATGCCCTGCACATGGTCGTCGATGTGCAGCCAGTCACGGATGTTGCCGCCGTCGCCGTACAGCGGGACCTTCTTGCCGTCCAGCAGGTTCGTGATGAACAGCGGGATGACCTTCTCGGGGAAGTGGTGGTGCCCGTAGTTGTTGGAGCAGCGGGTCACCCGCACATCGAGGCCGTGCGTGCGGTGGTACGAGAGCGCGATCAGATCGCTGGACGCCTTCGCCGAGGAGTAGGGCGAGTTGGGCTCCAGCGGATGGGTCTCCGGCCAGGAACCCTCGTCGATCGAGCCGTAGACCTCGTCGGTGGAGATATGCACGAAGGTCTTCACCCCGGCGCGGTGCGCGGCGTCGATCAGTGTGTGCGTGCCCACGACGTTCGTACGGACGAACTCCGCGCCGCCGTCGATGGAGCGGTCCACATGCGACTCGGCGGCGAAGTGCACCACCTGGTCGTGCTCGGCCATCAGCTTGGCGACCAGCTCGGGGTCGCAGATGTCGCCCTGGACGAAGCGGAACCCGGGGTGGTCACGGACCTCGTCGAGATTGGCCGGGTTGCCCGCGTAGGTGAGCTTGTCGAGCACGGTCAGCTCGACATCGCCGGGGCCCTGGGGGCCCAGGACCGTACGGACGTAGTGCGAGCCGATGAAACCGGCACCGCCGGTCACGAGAATCCTGTCGGTCATGAAGAGATCTGCACCTTGCTGTGGTCACCGAGGACGAGTCGGTGGGCGGACGGGTTACGGGGCGCGGGGGTGATCTCGACATCGCGGCCGATCAGCGATGCCTCCACCCGGCGCACGCCGGTGAGCGAGGAGCCGCGCAGAACGATGGAGTACTCGATCTCGCTGTCCTCGATCCTGCACCCTTCGGAGACCGACGTGAAGGGACCGATATAGGCGTCGCTGATCACCGTGTTCTCGCCGATGATCGCGGGACCGACGATCCGGCTGCCGGTGACCCGCGCGCCCTTCTCGATCCTGACCCGCCCTATGATCTCCGTCGCCTCGTCGACGCTGCCGTCACGGCACGGCTCGACGGTCTCCAGCACCGAGCGGTTGACCTCCAGCATGTCGGCGACATTGCCGGTGTCCTTCCAGTAACCGGAGATGGTCGTGGAGCGGACGTCGCGCTTCTGGTCGATCAGCCACTGGATGGCGTGTGTGATCTCCAACTCACCGCGCCAGGAGGGCTCGATCGAGCGCACGGCCTCATGGATGGCCGGGGTGAAGAGATAGACGCCGACGAGCGCGAGATCGCTCTTGGGCTCCTTGGGCTTCTCCTCCAGGGCCACCACCCTGCCCGCGCCGTCGAGTTCCGCCACACCGAAGGAGGTGGGGTTGGGGACCTTCGTGAGCAGGATCTGCGCCTCGGGGCGGTCCTCGCGGAAGCCGTCGACCAGGCCCGTGATGCCACCGACGATGAAGTTGTCACCGAGGTACATCACGAAGTCGTCCTCGCCCAGGAACTCACGGGCGATGAGGACGGCGTGCGCCAGTCCGAGGGGGGCGTCCTGCTTGAGGTAGGTGACCTTTATGCCGAACTGCGAGCCGTCGCCGACCGCCTCGCGGATCTCGTCCGCGGTGTCTCCGACGATCACGCCGACCTCGGTGATCCCCGCCTCCGCGATGGCCTCCAGCCCGTAGAAGAGCACGGGCTTGTTCGCCACGGGGACCAGCTGTTTCGCGGAGGTATGTGTGATGGGGCGCAGACGGGTACCCGCCCCGCCGGACAGTACGAGAGCCTTCACTATCCCTATCCCTGCTGAGATTCCGATGCTGTCCGGGCGTCGCCCGACAGTCCGATTTTACCTACGATTTCCTGTGCGGCCCGCCGCTGGTCATCTCAGGAGAGTGAACCGGTGCAAAAGGGGTGCGCGAAAGGGCGCTCGGGCGTGCGCGGATGTGCAGTCAAGAGCCCCGCGCGGGAAGACGCGCGGGCGGACGCGCGGGCCCTCACCGCCGTACCGCTCGCCGCCGCCCCAGGGGCACCACCCCGTACCGCCCAACCCCTCACGACCTGGCCCGGGTTGACAGCGAACCGTGCGGCCTCGGCACGGCCAGGGCGCGTATTCGGGTACGCACCCTGCGCGCCACCCTGCGCGCCAGCGATTTACGCCGGCGTAAAGCCTGGGGCGCCTCTATACGCCGCAGCCCCGGCTTGCCGAGCCAGTCGGGCACGGTCACCTCGTACGACGCGTCCTTCAGGCCGCTCCTCTTGTCGCCGAAGTGCGGGAAGACGAGGTACGGGGTACGGACGCGGCCCCGGTGGACCACCTCGGGTACGGTCCCGGCCTTGACGAAGGCCAGCATGTCCGCCAGCAGATCGAGCCGGCCCAGCGCGACACACTCAAGCCGCAGCCGTTCGGAGACCTTGATGCGCGCGGCCACGCCCGGGGTCCAGTACCGCTCCATCAGCGGCGCGGCCAGCTCCAGCTTGTGCTGGCGGATCCGCTCGGGCTGCTTGAGCATCCCGTGGCCGAACTGCTGGATCAGTCCGACCGTGAAGGGTCTGACCATCAGCCGGTCGCGCTTCTGACCGGCCGGCACCAGCGTGGTGATGAGCTCCATCAGTGCGCCCGTGGCCTCGAAGCGCAGCGTGTAGCTGCCGGTCTTGGTCACATGCTTGCCGTCGTCGCGGCCGACCAGGTAGTAGCAGGTGTAGTCGGCGATCACCGAGACCCCGTTGCCCCGGATGTACGCCTCCATCGTGAACAGGGCGTCCTCACCGGTCCTCAGCGTCTCGTCGAAGCGCAGCCCCAGCCGCTCGATCAGATCGCGGCGGAAGAGCTTCTGCGCGCTCAGCGTGTAGATGACCTGTGAGCGGTAGATGTCGACACGCTCGGCCGTGCGGTTCCACATCGAGCCGGGAGCGCCGCGGTTCACGCCCTCGACCTTGCCGAGCACCACGTCCGTGCCGGCGCGGTCGGCCATGGCGACCATGCGCTCCAGCGATTCGTCGGCGAAATAGTCATCGGCGTCGAGGAAGAAGACATAACGGCCGCGCGCCATACCGAGTCCGACGTTGCGCGGCCCGCTGGGGCCACCCGAGTTGGCCTGGCGCACCACTCTGGTCGGAATGGCCGTCCGCGCGGCGAATGCCTCCAGGTATTCGCCCGTGCCGTCGGTCGAACCGTCGTCGACGGCGATGATTTCGATGCGTTCGGGACCCAGCGTCTGGGCCTCGACGGATTCCAGACAGCGGATCAGATAGGGCATCGCTTCATACGCCCCGACGATCACACTGACGTCAGGAAGAGACTTAGTGTTCATCGCAATTCAAGACAAGTGCCATCGAATGTTGGTTGTCTCACCTCACTCACCTATGTCTGTGATGCCCGCCACATCTGTACGCCCGCGGACACCGCGATGGACATGGCAAAGGCCCGGCAGCGCGCCCCTAGGGCGTGCTGCCGGGCCCGAGAACCGCCGGACCGCGTCCGCGGCCGGGGGCTCAGCCCCCCAC
Source organism: Streptomyces sp. NPDC051662 (assembly GCF_040681655.1). Lineage (NCBI taxonomy): Bacteria > Bacillati > Actinomycetota > Actinomycetes > Kitasatosporales > Streptomycetaceae > Streptomyces > Streptomyces sp. NPDC051662. Next base: position 70,622 of record NZ_JBFAZD010000006.1, on the reverse strand, counting down.
GGGCGAGTCCTCGGCCCGTGGCTCGGACGGCGCCGAGTCGTCCGGCGCGGGGGCCGCCTCCGGCTCCGAGAGCCGCTGCTCGACGCCCACATTGCGGGCCAGCGACTTCGCCGCCAGCGCCCGCGTCGCCGCGTCGAACTGCTCGATCGAGGTCGGCTCGTCAGGACCCAGCAGATAGCGCTTCAGCTCATGACGGGCCTCGGCCAGCGGGTCGGCGGACGGTTCCGCGACCGCGGCGAGCAGCTGGTCCAGCTCCTTCGCGCTGTTGGAGAGGATCACGGCGGCCCGTACCGCGGTGTTCTGCCGCTTGAACTCCTCCGCGCCCAGCTCCGCGGAGTCGGTGACCGCGTACGGCTTGCCGCTCGCGATGAAGTCCGACACGACGCTGGAGATGTCGGAGACCATGGCGTCCGACTCGTTGAAGCAGTCGTACAGGGCCGGCTCCGAGCCATCGATGACCCGGTGCTCCCACCAGCCGAAGGAACGCCAGTACGCGCCGTTCCACTCCTGCCTCAGCCGCGTCAGCTCCGCCTGCCTGGCCGGATCGGCCTTGGAGTCGCGCGACTCCTCCGCCTCGTCCCTGCTCGCGTCGGCCCCGCCGGACAGCTCGGTCAGCCGTGCGCCGATCCTGGCCAGCTCGGTCCGCGCGGCGCTCTGCTCGTCGCGGAGCCCCGCCGCGTCCTTCGCCCAGCGGGCGTCGGTGGCGCGCTCGGTGGCGGCCTTCTCCACCAGCGCGATGATCCGCTCGTGGACGGCCTTCGCCTTGGCGCTGCGCGTACCGGTGAAGGGGTGCGGCTTGTAGAGCACCCGGACGGGGCGCTCGGCCTTGAGCAGCCGCTTGACGATGTTCTCGCCGGCCAGCAGGAGCGAGGTGTTGCCCGGGCTGTCGTCCCAGCCCTCCCACGTGGGCGCGTACAGCACCGTGGGGATGGGGTTCTTCGTCGAGCCGCTCGCCGGCTCGATCGGGGCCAGCTGCGGGCGGCCCACCTCGACGATGTCCTCGTCCCGCACCCCGACATCGGCCAGCGCGTACCGGTCACGTCCGGCCCGGCCCGCGGTCCACACCTCGTCGTACGCCTTGCTGTACGGGTTGACGCTGGCCAGCTTGTCGCTGTCGCCGTGCCCGATGAAGACATGCTTCATGGTCGGGACGCGCAGCATATGGATGTTCTTGCCGACGTTGGCCGCGTAGAGCGCGACCCGGACCGTCGAGAGATCCAGGTTCATCAGATGCACGCCACCGGGGACGCAGAGCACCGGCACGGCCGTCGGGCCGAGCTGCTGCGCGATGACGCGCTCGCGCAGGACGATCAGCGGCCGTCCTTCGAGCTGCCCCATCGTCTCCAGCCACATGTTGACCTGGTACGCGGACTCCTTGGAGCCGGAGAAGTACAGCATCACCGTCGGCCGGTAGTCGGCCAGCCAGCCGTCCACCGCCGTGAGCACCTTCTCGGCGTTGGGCACGAGCCGGCTCGGCCGCAGATAGGGCAGCAGCGCGACGATGAAGCCGACGGCGAGGAGCACGCTGAGGCCGAGCCCGGCGTAGCCGTAGAGGTTGTCGCGGGTCTGGAGCGTGATGATCACGCCGACCATGGCGAAGACATCGAGGTGGAGCATCTTCTCGGCGGAGCGGCTGAGCAGCCAGCGCGGCGGGGCGTCCGGGATCCGGATGGCACCGAGATCGATATTGCGGGTGACCACGGGCAGCCTGCGGCGCAGCCTGAGCAGCGTGACGATGGCTCCGTGCGGCGCCTGGAGCCCGTAGAAGACCAGCACGGCGACGACGGTCACATAGAAGATCCGGTCCTCACCGAGGCCGCACCTGGCGACCAGGAGCACCAGCAGCATCTGCCGGATCAGGAAGCGGATCGACAGACCGGCCCGGACCTTGGCGAGCCGGTTCACCAGATAGCTGCCGCGCTGGTGCAGGAAGGTGTCCGCGAGATAGCTCACCGCCGCTGCCGCGGCGAAGAACCAGATATTGGGAATTATCGCGGCGAGCATGACGCACGGGAAACTCAGACCCAGAAGAAGTGCGGCTGCCAGCTCTGATCCGCTGCCCACTCGGGCCAGGCGAATGGCTGTCGAAATCACGGAATACCTGCTCCAGACCGTGGAGGCTATAGGACCTTGCGACGAAAATGTGAAGAGAGAACTTCACGAACTCGGGCCTCCGTGATTCGCGCGTCGGCGACCACAGAGGCCCGTGCAAAGATTGTCAAGAATTATTACACATCTTCCTGACGGTCCAGGACGGCCGCCAGAGCCTGCTCGAAGTCCGACGCCTCGGAGGCGCCGCGGGTCGGGTCCTGCTGCCGTACGTCGATGACATGGCCGGTCAGCTCGGAGAGCAGCACATCGAGGGAAGTCCTGGCGACCGCTTCGGAGGAGAGCAGTGAACCCTCCGGCTCCTGGCCGAATGCCTTGGTGCGCATGGGAGTCGCGGTGCGCTCCGGATTGACACAATTCACTCGGATTCCCTCGCCGGCCCATTCGTCGGAGAGCGCCTGGGTCAGATTCACCATGGCCGCCTTCGTGGACGAGTACAGGCTGTACTCAGCACGCCCCCGGGTGTAGCTGCTCGATGTGTAGAGCAGCAGCTGGCCCTTGGTCTCCACCAGATACTTGTACGAGGCGCGCGCGATCTGCACCGGCGCCAGATAGTTGACGTTCAGCGCTTCCTGGATGGTGGTGTTGTCCGTCTCGGCCAGCTTGCCGATGCGCAGCACGCCCGCGGTGTTGATCACATAGTCGATCCGGCCGGTCTCGGCGTAGGCGCGCGACAGCGCGTCATCGACATGCTCGGGGTTCTCGACATGCGTACCGGTGGTGGAGCGGCCCAGCGCGTACACCGTGGCGCCGAAGGACTCGGCGAGCTGCGCGATGTCCGCGCCGATGCCGTACGAGCCGCCGAACACGACGAGGGTCTTGCCGGCCAGCAGCTCACGGTAGGAGTCGTCGGAGGACTGCTGCGGTGCGGCGGCGGAGGCCAGCTGGAAGAGCTTGTCGGCGATGAAGACATCGACCGGCTGCGTGACCTTCATGTTGTACTCGTCGCCCGCGACGACATAGATCGGCACGTCCGGCAGATACTTCAGCACCACCGAACAGTCGTCGGTGGCCTGGAAGTTGGGGTCGCCCGCGGCGACCTCGTACGCCTTGCGGATGGTGGAGAGCTTGAACGCCTGCGGGGTCTGGCCGCGCCGCAGCCGCGACCGGTCGGGGACGTCCGTGATGAACTCGCCGTCGCCGCCGTGCGTACGGGTCACGATGATCGTGTCCGCGGACGGAATGGCGACGTCCACGGCCTGGTAGCGCTCCAGCGCGTCCACGCAGTCCTTGATCACACGGTTCGACAGCAGCGGGCGCACGGCGTCGTGGAACAGGACGTTGCGGTCCTCACCCTCGGCCAGCCCCTCGCCCAGCGCGGCGATGGCGCGCTCGGTGGTCTCGTTCCGTGTCGGGCCGCCCTCGATGATCCGGGTGACCTTGGCCAGTCCGGCCTTCGCGACGATCTTCTCCACGTCGGCCACATAACCCGGCGCCATCAGCACGATCACATCGTCGATCGAGTCACTGCCCTCGAAGATCGACAGCGTGTGCTCGATGACCGCCTTCCCCGCGATCTTCAGCAACTGCTTCGGGATCGACAGGCCCACACGCTGACCGGTTCCGCCCGCCAGGACGACAGCGGTGGTGCGGGACTTCGTGGGCGACGCGGATGTTGCAGACACAGGACTGACCTACCTTGCGGGCTCAGAGGATGTAGCGATGGTCCCACCCGCGGCAATCGTCTTGCAAGGTGGACCACAACCCCGCGACACCGGTACGCAACCCCTGATTCACCTGCGAAGACCAGTACGCCAGTGGTTCGGCGCCGGGAGTCGTACGTGAAGGACACCACATAAGTTTCACGTCGGAGCACGGCGGCTCCCAAATGAGAGCCTACGTGACGCACCCGTACGGTCACCCACCGCGACAACGGCCCGTGGGCCCGTAGATCTACGGGCCCACGGGCCTGTGGAGCCGCGGCTCTCCAGGGCGCTCCAAGGCGCTCCAGGGCTCTCTAGAAGGGGTGGAACTCGTCGTACGCCCGCTGCGCCTCGTCCCGTTCGGCGTCCCGGTCCCTGCGCCGCTGCGCCGCCGGACGGGGCGCCTCCAGACGGTGGTCCTCACCGCGGCGGCCGAGCATCTCCGCGCCCGCCATCATCGTCGGCTCCCAGTCGAAGACGACCGCGTCGTCCTCGGGTCCGATGGCCACGCCGTCCCCCGACCGCGCGCCCGCCTTCATCAGCTGCTCCTCGACACCGAGCCGGCTGAGCCGGTCCGCGAGATAGCCGACGGCCTCGTCGTTGCTGAAGTCGGTCTGGCGCACCCAGCGTTCGGGCTTCTCGCCGCGCACCCGGTAGAGCCCGTCGTCCTCCAGGGAGACGGTGAAGCCCGCGTCGTCGACGGCCTTCGGACGGATGACGATCCGGGTCGCCTCCTCCTTGGGCTTGTCGGCGCGGGACTTGGCGATGATCTCGGCGAGCGCGAAGGACAGTTCCTTGAGGCCCATATGGGCCACGGCCGAGGCCTCGAAGACGCGATAGCCGCGCTTCTCCAGGTCAGGACGGATCATCTCGGCGAGATCCTTGCCGTCCGGGATGTCGATCTTGTTGAGGACGACGATCCGCGGCCGGTTGTCGAGACCGCCGTACTGCCTCAGCTCCTCCTCGATCACATCGAGGTCGGTCACCGGGTCGCGGTCGGACTCCAGCGTGGCCGTGTCCAGCACATGCACGAGCACGGAGCAGCGCTCGACATGGCGCAGGAACTCAAGGCCCAGACCGCGGCCCTGGCTGGCGCCCGGGATCAGACCGGGGACGTCCGCGATGGTGTAGACGGTGGAACCCGCCGTCACCACACCCAGGTTGGGGACGAGCGTGGTGAACGGGTAGTCCGCGATCTTGGGCTTGGCCGCGGAGAGCACGGAGATCAGCGAGGACTTGCCGGCGCTCGGGTAGCCGACGAGCGCCACATCGGCGACCGTCTTCAGCTCCAGGACCACATCACCGCCGCGGCCCGGCTCACCGAGCAGCGCGAAGCCGGGGGCCTTGCGGCGGGCCGAGGCCAGCGCCGCGTTGCCGAGACCGCCACGGCCGCCCTCTGCGGCGACATACGTGGTGCCCTCGCCGACCAGGTCGGCCAGGACATTGCCCGCGCGGTCGAGGACGACCGTACCGTCGGGCACCGGCAGGACCAGGTCCTGGCCGTCCTTGCCCGAGCGGTTGCCGCCCTCGCCCGGCTTGCCGTTGGTGGCCTTGCGGTGCGGGGAGTGGTGGTAGTCGAGCAGCGTCGTCACCGACTGGTCGACGACGAGGATGACATCGCCGCCACGGCCGCCGTTGCCGCCGTCGGGTCCGCCGAGCGGCTTGAACTTCTCACGGTGTACGGAGGCGCAGCCGTGGCCTCCGTTACCCGCGGCGACATGCAGCTCGACGCGGTCCACGAAGGTGGTCATGGGGGTTGCCTCCAGTACATACGGAAATGTCATACGTCCAACACACGAAGGGCGGACCCGCTTCCCGTCACCGGGAAGTGAGGTCCGCCCTCGCGAAGAAACCGTGCTACAGGCGCCTGATGCTCAGTGCTCAGGCGACCGGAACGATGTTCACGACCTTGCGGCCGCGGCTGGTGCCGAACTCCACCGCGCCCGCGTTCAGCGCGAACAGCGTGTCGTCGCCGCCACGGCCGACGCCGGAGCCCGGGTGGAAGTGCGTGCCGCGCTGGCGGACCAGGATCTCACCGGCGCTGACGACCTGACCGCCGAAGCGCTTCACGCCGAGCCGCTGAGCATTGGAATCGCGCCCGTTCCGAGTGGACGATGCGCCCTTCTTGTGTGCCATGTCTCCTCAGTCCCTTACTTCGCAGCCGCGGGGATACCGGTGACCTTGATCGCCGTGTACTGCTGACGGTGACCCTGGCGACGGCGGTAGCCGGTCTTGTTCTTGTAGCGAAGGATGTCGATCTTCGCACCCTTGTGGTGGTCCACGATCTCCGCCGTGACCTTGATGCCGTCCAGCACCCACGGGTCGCTGGTGACGGCCTCGCCGTCGACCACGAGCAGGGTCGAGAGCTCGACCGTGTCGCCAACCTTGGCAGTGGGAATCTTGTCAACCTCAACGATGTCGCCGACAGCAACCTTGTGCTGGCGACCACCGCTGCGCACGATGGCGTACACGCGGATCTCACTCTCGCTCGGAACGGAACCTCTGATGCCAGCCGCTCGCACGGACCGGGGCCCGTGGCGATTCCTGACAGGACGAGCGGCCTCCCCCGGAAATCCAGGAGGTGGGTGCTCAGAGGTGGGCGCGCATAGGAACACACCGAAGGTTTAGAGTACGGGGCCCCTGTACAGAGGGTCAAACCAGCTCCCCGCGTCCCCGGCGCCGTACGGGCTCATGCGCGGCCCGTACGGCGACCCGGGGGGCGACGGTGTCAGTCCTCCGTGGAGGCGGTGACGCCGGAGGGCGTCGTACGCTCGGCCGCCGCGGTCTTCTTCGTCGTCGACTTGGCCGTCTTCTTGGCCGTTGTCTTCTTCGCGGCGGTCTTCTTGGCCGTCGTCTTCTTGGCGGCCGTCTTCTTCGCCGTCGTCGCCTTCTTGGCGGTCTTGCGCACCGCCTTCTTGGCCGGGGCCGCGGGCTCCTCCACGGCCGGTTCCCCGGCCTGCGCGGGCTCCTCCGCCCTGGCGGGCTCCACGACGACGATCGCCGCGTCCTCGGCGCCCGAGGGAGACCCGGCCGGCGCGGTGACCTTGCGGGTCGCCCTGCGGCGCGCCCGGGGCGGAGCCGCGACCGGCGCCTCTTCGGCGACGGGCGCTTCGGCCGCGGCCGGCTCGGCCGCCACCCGCTCGGGTACGGCCTCGGGCTCGGCGACCACCGGCACGACCACCTCGGCGGCGGCCTCCGTGTCGGCGGCCTTCGGCGAACCGGCCGGAGCCGTCGCCTTGCGCGTGGCCCGGCGGCGCGTACGGCCCTTGGGGGCCGCCTCCTCGGCGGGCGTCTCCGGCGCGGCGGCGGGGGCCGCGTCCGGTGCCGGGGTCTCCACCGGCGACTCCACCGGTGTCTCGACACGCGTCTCGGCGGCCGGGGCCTCCGTCCTGACCACCTGAGCCGGCACCTGCTCCGGCTCCGCGCTCCTCGGCGACCCCGCCGGGGCGGACGCCTTACGGGACGCCCGGCGGCGCGAACGGCCGCGTACGGACGCCTCCGCCTCCGCCACGCTGCTGAACAGCTCCTCGTCCGGCGCGAACGTGTCGGACAGCGGCTCGGCCAGTGCGACCGGGGCCGCCACCTCCGCCGCTACCTCGGCCTCTGTCTCGGCCTCGGTCTCCGCCACGATCTCGACGTGCTCGTGCTCGTGCTCCGTACCGGCGCCGCCGCGACCGCGCTTCTTGGAGCGCTTGCCGTTGCCACCGCCACCGGCCGCCGTGGGCTGCTCCATGTGCACGATCACACCGCGTCCGTTGCAGTGGACACAGGTCTCGGAGAAGGACTCCAGCAGCCCCTGGCCGACCCGCTTACGGGTCATCTGCACCAGACCCAGCGAGGTGACCTCGGCGACCTGGTGCTTCGTACGGTCCCGGCCCAGGCACTCAAGCAGCCGCCGCAGTACCAGGTCACGGTTGGATTCGAGCACCATGTCGATGAAGTCGATGACGACGATGCCGCCCAGGTCGCGCAGCCGCAGCTGGCGCACGATCTCCTCGGCCGCCTCCAGGTTGTTCCTGGTGACGGTCTCCTCAAGATTGCCGCCCTGACCGGTGAACTTCCCGGTGTTGACGTCGACCACGATCATGGCCTCGGTCTTGTCGATCACCAGCGAACCACCGCTGGGCAGCCAGACCTTGCGGTCCAGCGCCTTCATCAGCTGCTCGTCGATGCGGTACGTCGCGAAGACGTCGACCTCGCTCGTCCAGCGCGACAGCCGGTCCGAGAGGTCGGGCGCGACATGGTCGACATAGCCGTGAATGGTCTGCCACGCGTCGTCGCCGCTGACGATGACCTTCGAGAAGTCCTCGTTGAAGATGTCACGGACGACCCGCACGGTCATATCGGGCTCACCGTAGAGAAGCGTCGGGGCGTTGCCGCTCTTCGACTTCTTCTTGATGTCCTCCCACTGCGACTGAAGCCGCTCGACATCGCGGCGCAGCTCGTCCTCGCTGGCGCCCTCCGCGGCGGTACGGACGATGACGCCCGCGTCCTCGGGGACGATCTTCTTGAGGATGGTCTTCAGCCGGGACCGCTCGGTGTCGGGCAGCTTGCGGCTGATGCCGGTCATCGAGCCCTCGGGCACATAGACCAGATAGCGGCCGGGCAGCGACACCTGGCTGGTCAGACGCGCGCCCTTGTGGCCGATCGGGTCCTTGGTGACCTGTACGAGCACCGACTGGCCGGACTTGAGCGCGGTCTCGATCCGGCGCGGGCCGTTGGCCATGCCCAGCGCCTCGAAGTTGACCTCACCCGCGTACAGGACGGCGTTGCGTCCCTTGCCGATGTCGACGAACGCGGCCTCCATCGACGGCAGTACGTTCTGGACCTTGCCCAGATACACATTGCCGACGTAGCTGGTGGCCTGCTCCTTGTTGACGTAGTGCTCGACGAGCACGTTGTCCTCAAGGACGCCGATCTGGGTGCGCTCACCGTTCTGACGGACGACCATCACGCGCTCGACGGCCTCCCGGCGCGCCAGGAACTCCGCCTCGGTGATGATCGGCACCCTGCGACGGCCCTGCTCGCGGCCCTCGCGGCGGCGCTGCTTCTTGGCCTCCAGACGGGTCGAGCCCTTGATGGACTGCACCTCGTCGGAGCTGGTGCTCAGCTCGCGCTCTTCCTTCTTGCGCGGCTCGCGGACCTTGACGACCGTACGCTCCGGGTCGTCCCCGCCGGACTCCGCCTCGGAGCCGCCGTCACCACTGCGACGGCGCCTGCGACGGCGGCGCCGGCTGCTGGAGGAGCCGCCGCCCGAGGGGGCCTCGGCCTCTTCGTGGTCGTCCTCGTCGTCGTCTTCGGCCCGTTCGGCCCGCTCGCCGTCCTTGCCGGTGTCCTCGGCGTCGGCGTCGGCGTGGGCCCCGGACTCGTCCTGCTCATCCGTGGTGTCCTCGGCGTCCGCGGACTCGCCGCGACGACGGCGACGGCCGCCCCGGCGGCGGCGGCGCGACGGACGGTCCTCGTACTCGTCGGAGTCGTCGCCCTCGGCGGACTGCTCCGCGTCCGGCTCGGCCTCGGTCTCCTCGGCGTGCTCGTGCGGCGCCTCCGCGTCGGCCCGGGGGGCCTCCACGGGCTCGGCGGGCTCGCCGCGCCGGCGACGCCGCCGGCGGCCCGAGGGCTCGGAAGCGGCGACGGGCTCGCGCACCGCCGCGGTCCGCGTCTCTTCCTCGGTCTCGTCGAGGTCCTCGTCGTCGTCCACCGGCGTGACGGCGGCGGCCGCGGCGGCGGCCGTCTCCGGGGTCTGGAACATCGGCTCGGTGAAGACGGGCGCGCGGAAGACGGCCACGGCGGGCCGGGTGGCGCGGCGACGCGAGCGCTCGGGCGCCTCGGTCTCGCTCTGCGCGGCCTTCGGCGCGGGCTTCTCCTCGACGGTGGTCTCCGGCGCGGCGGCGCGGCGGCGCGTACGGCCACGCGTGGCGGCCTGCTCGGCGGCCTCGACCTCGGTCTCGTCGGCGGCGATCTGGGTGACGGTGGCCTGCGGCAGGCTCTCGCCCGCCGGGGCTCCGTTGGCGTTGGCGCTCGCGTTCACCTCGGGCGCGGGCGCACCGGCGGGCGCGGTGGCCTTGCGGGTGGCGCGGCGGCGGGTACGGCCGGCCGGCGCGGGCTCCTCGACGGGGCTCTCCACCGGGGCCGTGACGGCCTCAGGAGCCTCGGGGGCGGCGGTCTCGACGGCGACGGGCGCGGGAGCGGCGGTCTTACGGGTGGCACGACGGCGCGCACGCGGCGCGACCACCGGCTCCTCCTCGGCCACAACGGACTCCACGACCTCAGGCACCACGGCAGCCTCAACCGGCTCAACCGTCACCTCAGGCGCGGGAGCCGCGGTCTTACGAGTCGCACGGCGACGCGCACGCGGCGCGACCACCGGCTCCTCCTCCGCCACAACAGACTCCACGGCCTCAGGCACCACGGCAGCCTCAACCGGCTCAACCGTCGTCACCTCAGGCGCGGGGGCAGCGGTCTTACGAGTCGCACGACGGCGCGCACGCGGCGCGGCCACCGGCTCCTCCGTCACACCCGTACCGTCGCTCGCTGCCGCCCCCGCGGCCTCGGCGGCCGGTACGGCCTGCGCGACGGTCTCCGTGACGCTCGTGGCGTCCTCTGTTCCCGCGGCAGCGGCGGGCGGGCCCGCCGGGCGGGACGCGGCGCGGCGCCTGCGGCGCGGCGGCAGCGTATCGCTGGGTGAGTTGTTCTCTTCGTTGGTGTCCCCGGGGGTGCCGGGTTCAGTGGGCTCAAGCATGCGGGCGGTTCTCCCGTCACGCTCCCGGGCGCCACGCCTGATTCCGGTCCGGCTGCGGCTCGCGCGCTGCGCGAATGCCGCCGTCCGGGGCGCGGGCGCCGCACGGGAGCTGTTATGTCTGGCTCGCCGGTTCCCTACGCGATGTACGTACGGCCTGGCGAAAGTCTTCTGGTCAGTGCGCCGCCCGACCCAGGTGGCTCCCGAGTCCCAGGGCTGCGCTACAACGACCGCCCTACGCGGTACCCGCACCTTCCGGCGCCTTCGCGGCGGCGGGTCCGGCGGCCTTGGGTGGGGCGGGCCGGGCTGCCTCGCGGTCGGGCGCGAGCGGATCGGTCACCGTTCCGGACTCCTCGTCGAAGAGCCCCTGCGCCAGCCTGGTCACCGCTGCGGGGACCGGCGGCGCCAGGTCGGCCACAGCTCGGAGACCGGACAGGACGTCGTCGGGTCGCACGGCAGGTGTCACGTGCCGAACGACCAGCCGCAGTATCGCACAGGGCCCGTCCCCCGGCCTATCAGGCCGGGACCGAACCCCCTCCGTACCCGTCGGCGTGACAGCTTCCAGGCCGGCCACGGCCCCCCGTGCGTCGAAGGTCCGCAGACCGTTCTTCGTACGGCGCTCGACCTCGACCGACTCGGCGGCCAGGAAGGCGGCCACGGCCTCTTCCGCCGCGCGCGGCTCGACGCCGTCCAGCCGCAGCTCCCACACGGAAGCGGTCAGCCGGTCGGCGAGCCCCGATGTACGTGCCTCGACAGCGTCGATGATGTCCAGGCCGGCCGGCAGCGACTCGTCGAGCAGCTCACGCAGCTTGTCCGGGTCGCACACCTCCACCAGGGCGATCTCCAGGAACTCGGCCTCGCTGCCCGTGCCGGTGGGTGCGGCATTGGCGTACGACACCTTCGGATGCGGGGTGAACCCCGCCGAGTACGCCATGGGCACCTCGGCGCGGCGCAGCGCCCGCTCGAAGGCGCGCTGGAAGTCACGGTGGCTGGTGAACCGGAGGCGGCCGCGCTTGGTGTAGCGCAGTCGGATGCGCTGCACCGCCGGTGCGGGTGGCGGGCCTTCGGGCTGTCGCTTGCCCAGTGGTTCTTCTCCTCGGTGCGGGCGGTACGCGGTGACGCGCCGCCCTCGGACGTGGGGGTGACCCCGGGTCCCGGCTCAGCCCCGCTTTCGCGGGGAGATCTCGGGTGCGGGGTTCGCGCCGGGGACGATCGTTGTACTACCCAGAGTACGCGTACGGCCCTCCCGCGGTTCCCCGCCCTCAGCTGGACGGTCCCCGCCCAGCTGCGCCCGCCGGGGCCGGGGAGCTCAGGCGTCCGTCCGAATCCAGTAGCGGAGCTTTCCGCCGCGCTGGTCCTCCAGTACCCCGCCGGCCGCCTCGATCACCTTCCGCGACGGGATATTGGTGGTGTCGCAGGTGACCAGGACGGATTCGAGGCCGATGGCACGGGCGACGGGCAGGGACGCGGTGAGCATGGCGGTCGCGTGGCCCTGCCGCCGCGCGGTGGGACGTACGGCATAGCCGATATGGCCGCCCAGCTCGCGCAGGAACGGGTTGAGCCGGTGGCGGATGGCGAGCCGTCCCAGAAAGGTTTCGCCCTCGACGTACCAGAGTGTGGTGTTGGGCACCCACCCCTCGATCCGCGGGGTCTCCTCCAGCGGCTCGGCGTTGAGCCGCGCCACATACGCGGCGAAGACCTCGGGCCGGTGCCAGGTCCCGCCGAACTCCTCCATCTCGTGCAGGAGTAACGAGCGCTCGTCCGCGCCCTCTTCGACGAATTCCTTCATGGCGTCCAGGAAGGAGGCGTGGATCCGGATGTCAGGGGCGATGAGCTGCGGCATCAGCCCATTGTGCAGGCGTGCGGTACGGCCCGGCGCGCGCTGGGTCACGCCGGGCCGCAGCCCGCTACTTGACGACAGTGAGCGGCAGCAGCTTCTTGCCCGTGGGGCCGATCTGGATCTCGGTGTCCATCTGCGGGCAGACACCGCAGTCGAAGCACGGCGTCCAGCGGCAGTCCTCGACCTCGGTCTCGTCGAGCGCGTCCTGCCAGTCCTCCCAGAGCCAGTCCTTGTCGAGACCGGAGTCCAGATGGTCCCAGGGCAGGACCTCCTCGTACGTACGCTCGCGCGTCGTGTACCAGGCGACGTCCACGCCGAGCTCCGGCAGCGTCTTCTCCGCGCAGGCCATCCAGCGGTCGTAGGAGAAGTGCTCACGCCAGCCGTCGAACCGGCCGCCGTCCTCGTACACCGCGCGGATGACCGCGCCGACCCGCCGGTCGCCGCGCGAGAGGAGGCCCTCGACGATGCCGGGCTTGCCGTCGTGGTAGCGGAAGCCGATGGAGCGGCCGTACTTCTTGTCGCCGCGGATCTTGTCGCGGAGCTTCTCCAGACGGGCGTCGGTCTCCTCGGCGCTGAGCTGCGGCGCCCACTGGAACGGGGTGTGCGGCTTGGGTACGAACCCGCCGATCGAGACCGTACAGCGGATGTCGTTCTGGCCGGACACCTTGCGGCCCTCGGCGATCACCCTGACCGCCATGTCGCCGATCTGGAGGACGTCCTCGTCGGTCTCGGTGGGCAGACCGCACATGAAGTACAGCTTCACCTGCCGCCAGCCGTTGCCGTACGCGGTGGAGACCGTACGGATCAGGTCCTCCTCCGAGACCATCTTGTTGATGACCTTGCGCAGCCGCTCGGAGCCGCCCTCGGGCGCGAAGGTCAGACCGGACCTGCGGCCGTTCCTGGTCAGCTCGTTGGCCAGATCGACATTGAACGCGTCGACGCGGGTGGACGGGAGCGACAGCCCGACCTTGTCCTCCTCGTAGCGGTCCGCGAGCCCCTTGGCGATATCGCCGATCTCGCTGTGGTCGGCGGAGGAGAGCGAGAGCAGCCCGACCTCCTCGAAGCCGGTCGCCTTCAGCCCCTTCTCGACCATCTCACCGATTCCGGTGATGCTGCGCTCGCGCACCGGGCGGGTGATCATGCCCGCCTGGCAGAACCGGCAGCCGCGTGTGCAGCCGCGGAAGATCTCCACGGACATCCGCTCGTGGACGGTCTCGGCGAGCGGGACGAGCGGCTGCTTCGGGTACGGCCACTCGTCGAGGTCCATCACGGTGTGCTTGGACACCCGCCACGGGACGCCGGACCTGTTCGGTACGACACGGGCGATCCGGCCGTCCGGCAGATACTCGACGTCGTAGAAGCCGGGGACGTACACCCCGCCGGTCTTCGCGAGCCGGAAGAGGACCTCCTCGCGCCCGCCGGGGCGGCCCTCCGCCTTCCAGGCCCGGATGATCTCGGTGATCTCCAGCACGGCCTGCTCACCGTCGCCGATGACCGCGCAGTCGATGAACTCGGCGATCGGCTCGGGGTTGAAGGCGGCGTGGCCGCCGGCGAGCACGATGGGGTGGTCGACGGTACGGTCCCGGGCCGCGAGCGGAATGCCCGCGAGGTCCAGGGCGGTGAGCATGTTGGTGTAGCCGAGCTCGGTCGAGAAGCTCAGCCCGAAGACGTCGAAGGCGCCGACCGGCCGGTGGCTGTCCACCGTGAACTGCGGGACCTTGTGCTCGCGCATCAGCTCTTCGAGGTCCGGCCAGACGCTGTACGTACGCTCGGCGAGCACGCCCTCGCGCTCGTTCAGTACCTCGTAAAGGATCATGACGCCCTGGTTGGGGAGCCCGACCTCGTAGGCGTCCGGGTACATCAGCGCCCAGCGGACATCGGTGGAATCCCACGGCTTGACCGTGGAGTTCAGTTCACCACCGACGTACTGGATCGGCTTCTGCACATGCGGGAGCAGGGCTTCGAGCTGCGGGAAGACCGATTCGGCAGGCATCACGGCGATCTTTCGTGGACTGACAGATGCGAACATTCAGCCTACCCCGATGGTCACCCGGTCAGATCCGCCCGCAAGCGGGGGTCGGACGCCTTCTCCCACAGCTCCGGCAGCTCCCGTTCACGGCGCTCGCCCTGGGCCTCCTCCTGACCGTGGAGCAGGCCCCAGGTGAAGGCGGACTCGCCCGCCGTATGGGCCTGGACCGCGAGATCACGGAGGGCTTCACGGGCCACCACGCTGTCCTGGTGGTCACCGAGCGCGGTCTGGAGGGCCTTCATGCGGTTGGCGAACCGCTTGGCCGCCTTGCCCAGGGCGGGCCGGGCCGCCTCGGCGGCGTAGCGGGCGCGCTTGGCGGCCTTGCGGGCGTTGTGCATCGCCAGGTCGCGTTCCTCACCCGGCGCGAGCGCCAGCGCGTGGCCGACCCGGCCGGCCAAGCGCTCGTAGTTCTTGAGGATCGCCCTGGGCAGCGCCTTCGCGGCGGGCTGCGCCGCGTCCGGCCGCAGCGGCGGCGCGGTGAGCAGTCCGTCGAGTGTGTCCAGCAGGGTCAGATACCGCTCGCTGTCGAGTACGGCGACGGTCCTGCTCCGGGATCCGGCGCGCTGGGCGGCGTCCCAGGACCGGAGCCGGGCGCGCACCGGCCCGAGGAGCAGAGTCACGGGCAGCGCGTCGATCCGGGAACCCAGCCGCTCGTCGAGGACTTCATGGTCGCGGTCGACGCCCAGCTCCGCCGCGACCCACTTGAGCTCCTCGGCGACCGGGTCGGTGACCGACCGGTCGAGGATCTTGCGGTACGTACGGAAGGCGGAGCGCAGCCGGCGGGTGGCGACCCGCAGCTGGTGCACGGAGTCCGGCAGATCGCGGCGTACGGCGGCGTCCTGGGCGACGATCGCGTCGGCCTGGTCGCGCAGATAGGCGAGGATATGGTCCCCGGCGCTGCGCGGCCCGCCCGTGGACGCCTTGTCCCCGGCGCTGCCCGGCTCGTGGGGCGCCGTCTCGGCCAGTGCCCTGCCGAGCTTCGACGCGGCGGACGCCGGGCGCAGACCGGCCTTGCGCAGCTTCTTCTCCACCGCGTCGAGGATCGCGGGATCGGCGTCGTCGCCCAGCTCCACCTCGACCTCGGTCCAGGAGACGGTCCCGGTGTCCTCGCCGCCGGTGTCCCCGGTGAGACGTCGCGCCCGTACGGCGTCCACGCTCGCCTCGGCGAGCGGCGTGCCCTTCGCGTCGAGCAGCTCAAGGACATCGCGTGAGGTCGTCAGCCGTACGACGGGGATCAGCCCGGCGCTGCGTACCCGCGAGCGGACCAGCGCGGCGAGTTCGTCGGGAAGGGTGTCCGCGAGCGGCGCCCGGATCTCGTCACGGATGCCGGTGGAGACCGGGAACTTCAGATGCCAGCCCTCGTCGCCACCGCCTGTGCGGCGCCGCAGCGTGACATGGTCCGCGGTGAGGCGCAGATCCGCGGTGTCGTAGTAGACGGCGTCCAGTGCCACGACGCCCCGGGCGCGAACGGACGCGACCCCCTTCACTCCGGTGAGATCCGGCAGTCCGGAGGGTTCATCGGCGTGGGAGGGCGCGGGAAGTTCGTATTTGCGCTCGATCTCTCGCTTTGTGTCCGCCATGTACCGAATTTAGTCCCAGGGGCGGCCCTTGGGCAGCCCCTGGGACCTGTCCGGGGCGTGCCCGGGCATCGCTCAGGCCGACATCGGCCGCTGCACCCTGATCGACTGGAGCAGTCCGACGGCGATCCACGCCGCGAACATGGCGGTGCCTCCGTACGAGACGAACGGCAGCGGCAGACCCGCCACCGGCATGATCCCGAGCGTCATCCCGATGTTCTCGAAGGACTGGAACGCGAACCAGGCGATGATCCCCGCCGCGACGATCGTGCCGTACAGCTCGGTGGTCTCCCGGGCGATCCGGCAGGCACGCCACAGGACCACACCGAGCAGCACCAGGATGAGCCCCGCGCCGACGAAGCCCAGCTCCTCGCCCGCGACCGTGAAGACGAAGTCGGTCTGCTGCTCGGGCACGAACTGGCCGGTGGTCTGGGAGCCGTGGAAGAGCCCGGTGCCGGTGAGTCCGCCGGAGCCGATGGCGATCCGCGCCTGGTTGGTGTTGTAGCCGACGCCCGCCGGGTCCAGCTCCGGGTTGGCGAAGGCCGCGAAGCGGTTGATCTGGTACTCGTCGAGCACGCCGAGCGCCGCGACCGCGATGGCGCCCGCCACCCCCGCGCCGACCAGCCCGATGATCCAGCGGTTGGAGGCGCCGGAGGCGAGCAGGACGCCGAGCACGATGACGGCCATGACCATCACGGAGCCGAGGTCCGGCATCAGCATGACGATGGCCATCGGGACGACGGCGAGGACGAGGGATTTCGCGACCGTGCGATGGTCCGGATGGACCTGGTCCCCGGCGTCCACCCGGGCCGCCAGCATGACCGCCATGGCCAGGATGATCGTGACCTTCACGAACTCGGAGGGCTGGAGGGTGAAGCCGCCGCCGATCACGATCCAGGCATGGGCACCGTTGATGGTCGCACCGAGCGGGGTGAGGACCAGCAGGACCAGGACGACGGAGAGCCCGTACAGCGCCGGGACCGCCCCGCGCATGAGGCGGTGCCCGACCCAGATCGTGCCGATCATCAGGGCGATCCCGATACCGGTGTTGAGCAGGTGGCGTACGAGGAAGTAGTACGGATCGCCCTGGTTCAGCTGGGTGCGGTTACGGGTCGCCGACCAGACCAGCAGCGAGCCGACCAGCGACAGGGCGAGCGCCGAGAAGAGCAGCGGCCAGTCGAGTCTGCGCACCATCGAGTCGCGGGCCACGAGCTTGGCCCAGGTCCCCCGCTCCGGACCGTATCCGGAGACCGAGAAGCCACTTGTGCCGGCCATCGCTCAGTCCCTCCCAATGGGCACGTCGGTGTCGTCGGTGTCGGTGTCGGTGTCGGTGTCGAGCGGGCCCGCCAGCAGCTGCTCGTCCGGGGTTTCCTTCACCGGCTCGTACGGCCTGATCTTCGGCGCGTCGATCGAACCGTCCGGCTGGATCTTCGGCAGTTCCTTGCGCGGCTCGGGCATCAGCGCCTTGCCGACGTCCTGGTCGCCCTTGGCGTTCAGCCCGTACATCGCCTCGTAGATCTTTCGCACGGCGGGCCCCGAGGCTCCGGAGCCGGTACCACCCTGCGAGATCGTCATGACGATCGTGTAGTCCTCGGTGTACGAGGCGAACCACGAGGTCGTCTGCTTGCCGTAGACCTCGGCCGTACCCGTCTTGGCGTGCATCGGGATCTTGTCCTGCGGCCAGCCGCCGAACCGCCAGGCGGCGGAGCCGGTGGTCGTGACCGCCGCGAGGGCTTCGTTGATCTGCTCCAGCGTCCGCCCCCGCGTCGGCAGCTTGCCGTGGGACTTGGGCGCGATCTCCTCGACCCGCTTGCCGTCGGCGCTGACGATCGCCTTGCCGACCGTGGGGTCGTAGAGGGTGCCGCCGTTGGCGATGGCCGAGTAGATGGTCGCCATCTGGATCGGGGTGACGAGGGTGTCGCCCTGGCCGATCGAGTAGTTGACGGAGTCACCGGCGCGCATCCGGTTGCCTTCGAGGCAGCCCTCGTAGGCGATCTTCTCGACGTAGGTGCCGCCCTTCTTGCCCTGCTTGCACCAGCTGACCTTGTTGGCCTCCCAGAAGCTCTGCTTCCACTGGCGGTCCGGAATGCGTCCGGTGACCTCGTTGGGGAGGTCGATGCCGGTCTCCTTGCCGAGGCCGAACTGGTGCGCGGTCTTGTAGAACCAGTCGTTGGGATGCTTCGGCTTCATGCCGCCGTCTTTCTGCCACTCCTTGTGCGCGATGCCGTAGAAGACGGTGTCGCAGGAGACTTCGAGGGCCTTGCCGAGGGTGATGCTGCCGTAGCCCCTGGACTCGAAGTTCTGGAAGACCTGGCCGCCGACGCTGTACGAACTGGGGCAGGGGTAGTTGCCGTTGAACTTGTATCCGGCGTTGACCGCGGCGGTCGACGAGACGACCTTGAAGATCGAGCCGGGGGCGGCCTGGCCCTGGATCGCCCGGTTCAGCAGCGGGAAGTTGGACTTCTTGCCGGTGAGCCTGGCGTACTCCTTGGCGGAGATGCCGCCGACCCACGCGTTGGGGTCGTACGTCGGCAGGGAGGCCATCGCGACGACCCGTCCGGTCTTCGCCTCCATGACCACCGCGGCACCGGAGTCCGCCTTGTAGTGCTCTCCGGTGTTGCGGTCCATCTCCTTGCGGGCGGCCTTCATCGCCTCGTTCAGCTCGTACTCCGTGACGGCCTGTACGCGCGCGTCTATCGACGTGACGACATTGGCTCCGGGCTCGGCCTTGTCGTTGCGCGCCTGGCCGATGACGCGGCCGAGGTTGTCGACCTCGTACCGGGTGACTCCCGCCTTGCCGCGCAACTGCTTGTCATAGGTGCGCTCCAGGCCGGAGCGGCCCACCTGGTCGGAGCGGAGATACGGCGAGTCGCTCTGCTGGGCCTTGGTGATCTCGTCGTCGGTGACGGGCGAGAGATAGCCGAGCACCTGAGCGGTGTTGGCGAGCCCGGGCGCGGCGTAGCGGCGTACGGCGGTGGGCTCGGCGGTGACGCCGGGGAAGTCCTCGGCGCGCTCCCGGATCTGCAGGGCCTGCTGGGTGGTGGCCTCGTCGGTGACCGGGATCGGCTGGTAGGGCGAACCGTTCCAGCAGGGTTTGGGGGTCTTCGAGTCGCAGAGCCTGACCTTGTCCATGACGTCCTTGGGCTTCATGTCGAGGACATCGGCGAGCCGGGTCAGGACGGCCACCCCCTTGTCCGGCATCTTCATCAGCTCGGTACGGCTGGTGGAGACGACGAGCCGGGTCTCGTTGTCGGCGAGCGCGACCCCGCGGCTGTCGAGAATCGAGCCGCGGACGGCCGGCTGGACGACCTGCTGTACGTGGTTGCTCTTGGCCTCGTCCGTGTACTCCTGGCCGTTGCGGACCTGGAGGTACCAGAGCCGGCCGCCGAGGGTGAGGAGAAGCGAGAAGACAAGGACTTGAATGATGATGAGCCGGATCTGGACCCGCGGTGTCCGCCCGGTCTCCGGAATATTGCTCACTGCGATCCCCCACGGACGGTACGGCCGGACGGTGCGTGGCCGGCCGGACGCGCGGGCGTCCGCGCGACGGCCGCCGGGTGATGCGGTGTCACAGTCGCTTGACCCCCTTGATACGACCGGCCCGCGTGGCGCGGTTACGGGCGGCCCTCAGCCGCAGTCCGCCACGCTGGCCGCCGATCCGCAGGCCGGTACCGGTGGTGGTCCAGCCGGACGCGACATCGGCGCCGCCGCTGCTCTGGGTCTCGGCGAGCGGATCGTTCTCGGCGCGTCTGGCCAGGAACATGATCAGCGGAACGGTGAACGGCGCGAGCAGCAGATCGTAGACCGCGGCGGTGAACAGCAGGCCGGCCAGACCGACATGACGGGCGGCGGTGTCCCCGACGAGCGCGCCGACCGCCGCGTACAGCAGGGTCGAGCCGAGCGCCGCGCCGACGACCGCGGCCATCGGCACGAACGCCGAGCGCATCTGGCCCTTCTCCGGGCGGGCCAGTCCGGCCAGATAGCCGATCACACAGAGCACCAGGGCATAGCGGCCGGCGGCATGGTCGGCCGGCGGCGCCAGATCGGCCAGCAGTCCGGCGCCGAAGCCGATGAACGCGCCGCCCACATGGCCGTACACGAAGGCCAGGGCGAGGACGACGAGGAGCATCAGATCGGGGACGGCGCCGGGGAGCTGGAGTCTGGCGAGTACGGACACCTGGATGACGAGGGCGACCACGACCAGCGTGGTCGAGAGCAGAATCCGGTTGAAGCGCATGGGGATCAGCCCTACTCCTGGTCGTCTGCTTGGCCGTTGGCGTTGGGATCCGGATTGGCGTTCGGGTCCGGATTGGCGTTGGCGTCCGGATTGCCGGTACCGGCCTCGCCGTTCGCCTCGACATCGGCGTTGGGCGACGGGGTGACCGTGACGGTGACGGTGGGCGTCGGGGTGGGCTGCGACTTGGGCGGCAGGACCGTGTCGCGCGGGTCCTGCCGGGGGGCCTCCACGACGATGCCGACGAGGTCGAGCTTGGTGAAGCCGACGAAGGGGCGTACGTACAGGGTCCGGGTCAGATCGCCGCCGGACGGGTCGACCTGGACCACCTCGCCGACCGGGACGCCCGGCACGAACGGCTTGTCCTTGCTGGATCCGAAGGTGACCAGCCGGTCGCCCTTCTTGATCTTGGCCTTGCCGTTGAGGAGCTGGACGGAGAGCGGACGGTCGCCCTGGCCGGTGGCGAAGCCGAGTTCGTCGCTGCTCTCCATCCGGGTGCCGACGGTGAAGTCCGGGTCATTGGCGAGCAGTACGGTCGATGTGCTCGGGCCGACGGTCGTGACACGCCCGACAAGTCCGTCACCATTCAGCACGGTCATATCGCGCGCGATGCCGTCCTTGGCACCGATATCGATGGTGATGGTCCAGGAGAATCCCTGGGCCGCTCCTATGGCGATGACCTCGGCGCCCTTGATTCCGTACTGACCGGCTCCGGCCTTCGCGAGCATCTTGTCCAGTTCGCGTACCCGGCTGCGATTGCGGTCGTCACTGCCGAGCCGCTGTTTCAGCTCGGTGTTCTCCTTCTGGAGCACGGCGATGCGATTGTGCCGCGCACCGGAATCCCGTACCGCTCCTATGGCATTGCCCACCGGATTGACCGCGGACGCGACACCGCTCTCCACCGGACCGAAGACCGTCGCGGCGGCGTGCCGCGCGCCGTCGACCGGGGAATCCTCGCCACCACGGATATCCACCGTGATCAGTGCGAACGCGATGGCGATCAGCAGCACCAGGAGCAAACGGCTCTCTCGTGTGTCCCTCACGTGCGGCGGCCGTGCCTTCCTCGTAGGAATGATTCTGCGGTTATATCAACGATCCGCCGCGCGGGAGTTCGAGGCCCCCGCCGGTCGTCCCCCCGGCCCGGAGGACCGGAGGGACGGGGACTCCTCCGTCATCGGCGGGGCTGTGCGTCCAGCACCTGCTGAAGCGCCTCGAACTCCTCGACACACTTGCCGGATCCGAGCGCCACGGAGTCCAGTGGATCCTCGGCGATATGGATCGGCATCCCGGTCTCGCGACGCAGCCGCTCATCGAGACCGCGCAGCAGGGCGCCGCCGCCGGTGAGCACGATCCCGCGGTCCATCACATCGCCCGACAGCTCGGGCGGGCACTTGTCGAGCGTGGTCTTCACCGCGTCGACGATCGCGTTGACCGGCTCCTCGATGGCCTTGCGCACCTCGGCGGCGGAGATGACCACGGTCTTCGGCAGCCCGGAGACCAGGTCACGGCCGCGGATCTCGGTGTGCTCGTCCTTGTCGAGGTCGTATGCGGAACCGATGGTGATCTTGATGCTCTCGGCGGTCCGCTCACCGAGGAGGAGCGAGTACTCCTTCTTGATGTGCTGGATGATCGCGTTGTCCAACTCGTCGCCGGCGACCCGGATGGACTGTGCCGTGACGATTCCGCCGAGCGAGATCACGGCGACCTCGGTCGTACCCCCGCCGATGTCCACGACCATGTTGCCGGTGGCCTCGTGGACGGGGAGTCCCGAGCCGATGGCCGCGGCCATGGGCTCCTCGATGATGTGCACCTGGCGCGCACCCGCCTGGGTGGACGCTTCGATGACGGCGCGACGCTCAACGCCCGTGATACCGGAGGGCACACAGACGACGACCCGCGGGCGCGCCAGATAGCGGCGTTTGTGGATCTTCAGGATGAAGTAGCGCAGCATGCGCTCGGTGATTTCGAAGTCGGCGATAACGCCGTCCTTCAGTGGCCGGACGGCAACGATGTTGCCCGGTGTCCGGCCGATCATCTTCTTCGCCTCGGCGCCGACCGCGAGAATACCGCCGGTGTTGGTGTTGATGGCGACGACGGACGGCTCGTTGAGTACGATCCCCCGGCCTCTGACGTACACCAGCGTGTTGGCGGTCCCGAGGTCGACAGCCATGTCACGGCCGATGAACGACATGTTGTTCCCCATGAGGATGCGTCTGGCCTTCCCAAGCGTTGATGGCTTTTCAGGATGGCGAGGTGGGTGCTGTGGCTTGGAGGTTTCCATCGTAGTGCCGTCGCAAGGACGACGGCGCGGTGGCCCACCTCAGTAAGGGTGACGAAGTGTCGGACCGATGCGTTCCCGAAAGTGGCTTAGATATGCCCAAAGGCGACCGAATTCCTTCGGTCGCCCCAGGCGATCAGCTCCGTTTGGCTGACAAGCGGTCAGGAAAGTCCCGGGAAGAAGATTTTGAGTTCCCGAATGGCGGACTCCTCCGAGTCCGAAGCGTGGATCAGGTTCTCCCTGACGATGGTCCCGAAGTCCCCCCGGATGGACCCCGGCGCTGCGGCGATCGGGTCAGTCGGACCGGCGAGCGCGCGGACGCCCTCGATGACCCGCTCGCCGTCGACGACCAGGGCGACGACCGGTCCCGAGGCCATGAACGCGACCAGCGGCTCGTAGAAGGGCTTCCCCTTGTGCTCGCCGTAGTGCTGCTCCAGCGTGTCCTGGTCGAGCGTGCGCAGCTCCATGGCGCTGATGGTCCAGCCGGCCTTGCGCTCGATACGGCCGACGATCTCGCCGACCAGGCCGCGGCGTACGGCATCGGGCTTGAGCAGGACAAGCGTGCGCTGGCTCACTGTGCGGGCTCCTTCTACTACGGGGTGCGGGCCCTCAGAGGCTACAGGGCATACCACACCGTCGATCACACAGCGTCAGCCTCTGCCGATGACTGTTCGGCCCAGCGCGCCTTCGCCACGTCGATCTGCCGCCCGAAGTGGACCGAGGCCCCCCACAGGGCCGCGAAGATCACGCCGAGGACGAACATCGCGGGCACCACGAAACCGCTGGCGACCAGCGCGATCTGGAGCGCCCAGCCGAGCTGGACACCGCCCGGACGGGTGATCACCCCGCAGAGCACCAGGGACAGCAGCATCGCGACGCCACAGACCGTCCAGACCGTCCCCACCGACAGATCGTCCGACTTCATCGCGACGAGACCGGCGAAGCCGATCACGAAGAACTCACCGATCAGTGTGGACGCACAGAGCGTACGCATGGGGTTCAGCGCCTCCTCAGCAGCAGCCGGGCCTCGCCGACCGTGATCACCGAGCCGGTGACCAGGACCCCGGCGCCCGCGAACTCGGACTCCTCCTCGGCGAGCGTGATCGCCGCCTCCAGCGCGTCATCGAGGCGCGGCTCGACCTGGACCCGGTCGTCCCCGAATACCTCGACGGCGACAGCCGCCAGCTCATCCGCGCCCAGCGCGCGGAAACTGGAGTTCTGCGTGACGACGACCTCCGAGCAGATCGGCTCCAGGGCCTCCAGCACCCCGCGGACGTCCTTGCCGTCGCTGGAACCCACCACACCGATCAGCCGGCTGAAGCCGAACGACTCGGTGAGGGCCTCGGCCGCGGCACGCGCCCCGGCCGGGTTGTGCGCCGCGTCCAGCACCACCGTCGGCGAGCGCCGTACGACTTCGAGGCGGCCGGGCGAGGAGACCGAGGCGAACGCCTTGCGGACCGTGTCCATGTCGAGCCGGCGGGCGTGCTGCGCGCCGATCCCGAAGAACGCCTCCACGGCGGCGAGCGCCACCGACGCGTTCTGCGCCTGATGCGCGCCGTACAGCGGAAGGAAGATCTGCTCGTACTCACCGCCGAGACCGCGCAGGGTCAGCAGCTGGCCGCCGACTGCGATCTCGCGGGCGACCACACCGAACTCCATGCCCGCGCGGGCGACCGTCGCGTCCACGTCGACGGCCTTCTTCAGCATCACCTGCGCGGCGTCCACCGGCTGCTGCGCCAGGATGACCGTCGCGCCCGGCTTGATGATCCCGGACTTCTCCACGGCGATCTCGCCGGGTGTGGAGCCGAGCCGGTCCGTGTGGTCCAGATCGATCGGCATGACGACGGCGACGGAGGCGTCGATGACATTCGTCGCGTCCCAGGTGCCGCCCATGCCGACCTCGACCACGGCGACATCCACCGGCGCGTCCGCGAAGGCGGCGTAGGCCATACCGGTCAGCACCTCGAAGAAGGAGAGCCGGTACTCCTGCGCGCCGTCGACCATCTCGACATACGGCTTGATGTCCTCGTACGTCTCGATGAACCGCTCGGCGGAGATCGGGGCGCCGTCCAGACTGATCCGCTCGGTGATGGACTGGACATGCGGGCTCGTGTACCGGCCGGTACGCAGATCGAACGCGCCGAGCAGCGCCTCGATCATGCGGGCCGTGGAGGTCTTGCCGTTGGTGCCGGTGATGTGGATCGACGGATAGGCGCGCTGGGGGTCGCCCAGCACATCCATCAGACCCTTGATCCTGGTGACGGACGGGTCGAGTTTCGTCTCGCCCCAGCGGCCCGCCAGCTCCTGCTCGACGGCGCGCAGCGCCTTGTCCACCTCCGGGTCCTCGGGGCGGGCCGGGACGCCGTCACCCTGCGCGGGCCCGGCCTGGGCGCGCAGCGTACGGCTGCCGGCCTCGATCACCGCGAGGTCGGGGTCTCGGTCGGTCGCGGCGTCGACGATCTCATCGAATTCGTCGTACTCGCCGGGCTGGTCGGAAGGACGGTGCTCGCTCACGCGACCAGTCTACGGAGCACCACCGACACCGGTCGCCCGCGCCCCGGCTCCGCGCGACGACGAGGCCCCCGGCCGGATGGCGGGGGGCCTCGTACTGGTGCGGGTACTCGTCGGGTCAGCCCTGGGGCAGGCCCGCGAGCTGTGCGGTCAGCCGCTCGATGTCCGCCTCGGCCTTGGTGAGCCGGCCGCGGATCTTCTCGACCACATTGTCGGGGGCTTTGGCGAGGAACGCCTCGTTGCCGAGCTTCGCCGTCGCCTGCGCCTTCTCCTTCTCCGCCGCGCCGAGGTCCTTCGTCAGCCGCTTGCGCTCCGCCTCGATGTCGATCGTGCCCGACAGATCGAGCGCGACCGTCGCCCCCTCGACCGGCAGCGTCGCGGTGGCGTGGAAGCCCTCGCCCTCCGGCTGGAGGCGCAGCAGCTGCCGGATGGCCGCCTCGTGCGCGGCCAGCGGCGTACCCGTGAGATCCAGCCGTGCCGGGACCTTCTGGCCGGGCTGGAGCCCCTGGTCGGAACGGAACCGACGGACCTCGGTGATCACCTGCTGAAGGTGTTCGATCTCCCGCTCGGCCGCCGTGTCACGGAACCCGCCGTCGGCCGGCCAGTCGGCGACGACGACCGACTCCTTGCCGGTGAGCGTGGTCCAGAGCGTCTCGGTGACGAAGGGGATGATCGGGTGCAGCAGACGCAGGGTGACATCGAGGACCTCGCCGAGGACCCGCCCGGAGACCTTCGCCGCCTCGCCGCCCTCGATGAAGGTGGTCTTGGACAGCTCCACGTACCAGTCGAAGACCTCGTCCCAGGCGAAGTGGAAGAGGGAGTCCGACAACTTCGCGAACTGGTAGTCCTCGTAGTACGCGTCGACCTCCGCGACCACGGCGTTCAGCCGCGACAGGATCCACCGGTCGGTGGCGGACATGTCGGCCGCGTCGGGCAGCGGGCCCTCGACGGTCGCGCCGTTCATCATCGCGAAGCGCGTGGCGTTCCAGACCTTGTTGGCGAAGTTCCTGGAGCCCTGGACCCAGTCCTCGCCGATCGGCACGTCGACACCCGGGTTGGCGCCGCGGGCCAGGGTGAACCGGACCGCGTCGGTCCCGTACGTGTCCATCCAGTCGAGCGGATTGACGACGTTGCCGAAGGTCTTCGACATCTTCTTGCCGTGCTCGTCACGGACCATGCCGTGCAGCACGATCGTACGGAACGGCGGTGTGCCGTCCATCGCGTACAGACCGAACATCATCATCCGGGCGACCCAGAAGAAGAGGATGTCGTAGCCGGTGATCAGGATCGAGTTCGGATAGAACTTCTCGACGCTCGGGGTCTGTTCGGGCCAGCCGAGCGTGGAGAACGGCCACAGCCCCGACGAGAACCAGGTGTCCAGGACATCCGTGTCCTGCGTCCAGCCCTCGCCGGTCGGCGCCTCGTCGTCGGGACCGACACAGACGGTCTCGCCGTTCGGCCCGTACCAGACGGGGATGCGGTGGCCCCACCACAGCTGCCGGGAGATGCACCAGTCGTGGAGGTTGTCGACCCAGCCGAAGTAGCGGGACTCCATCTCCTTCGGGTGGATGGCGACCTCGCCGTCACGGACGGCGTCCCCGGCCGCCTTGGCCAGCGGCCCGACCTTGACCCACCACTGGAGCGAGAGGCGCGGCTCGATGGTCGTCTTGCAGCGGGAGCAGTGTCCGACGGAGTGCGTGTACGGGCGCTTCTCGGCGACGATACGGCCCTCGGCCCGCAGCGCGGCGACGATGGCGCTGCGCGCCTCCAACCGGTCGAGCCCCTCGAACGGCCCGGGGACGGTGATCACGGCGCGCTCGTCCATGACCGTGATGTTCGGCAGATCGTGCCGACGGCCGATCTCGAAGTCGTTCGGGTCGTGCGCGGGTGTCACCTTGACGGCGCCCGTACCGAACTCCGGGTCGACATGGGTGTCCGCGACGACCGGGATCGTACGGTCGGTGAGCGGCAGCTTGATCCGCTTGCCGACGAGATGCGCGTACCGCTCGTCGTCGGGGTGGACGGCGACGGCCGTGTCACCGAGCATCGTCTCGGCGCGAGTGGTGGCGACGACGACCGAGTCCTCGCCCTCGCCGTACTTCAGCGAGACCAGCTCGCCGTCGTCGTCCTGGTACTCGACCTCGATGTCGGAGATCGCGGTGAGACAGCGCGGGCACCAGTTGATGATGCGCTCGGCGCGGTAGATCAGCTCGTCGTCGTAGAGCCTCTTGAAGATCGTCTGAACGGCCTTGGACAGCCCCTCGTCCATGGTGAACCGCTCACGCGACCAGGCGACACCGTCCCCGAGCCGGCGCATCTGTCCGGAGATCTGTCCGCCGGACTCGGCCTTCCACTTCCAGACGCGCTCGACGAACGCCTCGCGCCCCAGGTCGTGCCGGGACTTGCCCTCCTTGCCCAGCTCGCGCTCGACGACGTTCTGAGTGGCGATGCCCGCGTGGTCCATGCCGGGCTGCCACAGCGTCTCGTACCCCTGCATGCGCTTGCGGCGGGTGACGGCGTCGATGAGCGTGTGCTCGAAGGCGTGCCCGAGGTGCAGGCTGCCGGTGACGTTCGGCGGCGGGATGACGACGGTGAACGGCGGCTTCTCGCTCTTCTCGTCGGCCTCGAAGTAACCGCGGTCTACCCAGCGCTCGTACAGCTTCCCCTCTACCTCGGCCGGAACGTACTGGGTCGGCAGTTCGGGGTTGCTGGCTGGCTGCTGCTGAGTGTTCTCGGTCACGGGGCACAGTTTAGAGGTGTCACCGCCCCGTACTGAAACGGGATAGTTCGGTAACGGTGCGGCCCCGGGTGGCCCCGGTCTCCGGCTCGTCCGTCAGGATGTTCGGAACGCATAAGCAACTCACAGGGGACAGCACATGAGTTATAACCAGCCGGGCCCATACGGTGGGCAGCAGCCGCAGCAGCCAGGACCGTACGGCCAGCCGGGTCCTTACGGCCAGCAGCCGCCGCAGGGGTCTCCGGGGCCCGGCTACGGTTATCCGCAGCAGCCCCCGCAGGGCGTCCCTCCGCAGGGCGTACCCCCGCAGCCGCCGCAGGGCTACGGCTATCCGCAGCAGCCGGGACCGTACGGCCAGCCGCCCCAGCAGCCGCCTTACGGCCAGCAGCCCCCTTACGGCGGCGGCCAGTACCCGCCCCCGCCCGGCCAGGCCCCCAAGAAGAAGACGGGCCTGATAATCGGCGCGTCCGTGCTGGCGCTCGCGGTGATCGCGGGCGGCGCGTACTTCCTGGTGGGAGGCGGCGGCGGCGCCTCCGTCGCGGACGACGGCCCGCACAAGCTGACGACGCCGGCGACGGTGCTCAACGGCGAGTACAAGAAGGGCGAGAGCAGCGGCGGCGACGGCGGCATGACCGAGAGCGACCTCAAGGACGCCGAGAGCTGGGGCGTGAAGAACCCCAAGGACGTCAGCGCCGACTACGAGGCGGGCGACAAGGACAACCCGCTGGCCGGCAAGGCCCTGAACTTCGGCGGGGTCTATGGCGAGATCGACGACCCGGAGAAGGTCGTCGACGCCATGTTCGCCTATATGAAGAAGAAGTCCACGGAGGAGAAGGACTCCTTGGGCGAGATGGTCGGCAGCCCTCAGGCGTTCACGCCCGAGGGTCTGGACAACGCGGTCCTGAAGTGCCAGGAGCTGAAGATCAAGAACGACGGGTCAGGCACCGGCGCCGCCACGGGACCGAAGGAAGTCACCTTCCCCCTCTGCATCTGGGGCGACCGCAGCACCCTGGGCTTCTCCATGCACATCGAGATCGCGAGCGCGATGGCGGGCAAGAGCACGTCTCTTGAAGACGCCGCGGCGATCGCCGCCAAGCTCCGCAACGACGTCCGCGTCAAGCTCTGAGGGCCTAGCAGCAGAGGGGCGCCCGGCCAGTTGGACTGGCCGGGCGCCCCTCTGTTGTGCGTACGCGGTCCGTTACGGCGACGGTTACGCGGACTTCTCGTGGCGGCCGTCGCTCTTCACGATGCGCGGCTCGCGCGGGACCAGCGTCGGGTTCACGTTGTCACGGACGACCTCCGCCGTGATGACGACCCGGGCGACGTCCTTGCGGGACGGCACCTCGTACATCACCGACTGGAGCACCTCTTCGAGGATCGCGCGCAGACCGCGCGCGCCCGTGCCGCGCAGGATCGCCTGGTCGGCGATGGCCTCCAGGGAGGGGCGGTCGAAGTCCAGCTCCACACCGTCGAGTTCGAAGAGCCGCTGATACTGCTTCACCAGCGCGTTGCGCGGCTCGACCAGGATCTGGAGCAGGGCCTCGCGGTCCAGGTTGTGGACGGAGGTGAGGACCGGGAGCCGGCCGATGAACTCCGGGATCATCCCGAACTTCACCAGATCTTCCGGCATGACCTCCTGGAACTGGTCGCTCGCCTCGATCTCGCGCTTCGAGCGGATCGTGGCGCCGAAGCCGATGCCCTTCGCTCCCGCGCGCGACTCGATGATCTTCTCCAGGCCGGCGAAGGCGCCGCCCACGATGAAGAGCACGTTCGTCGTATCGATCTGGATGAACTCCTGGTGCGGGTGTTTCCGGCCGCCCTGCGGCGGTACGGAGGCCGTGGTGCCTTCCAGGATCTTCAGCAGGGCCTGCTGGACACCCTCGCCCGAGACATCGCGGGTGATCGACGGGTTCTCGCTCTTGCGGGCGACCTTGTCGATCTCGTCGATGTAGATGATTCCGGTCTCGGCCTTCTTGACGTCGTAGTCGGCCGCCTGGATCAGCTTCAGCAGGATGTTCTCGACGTCCTCGCCCACATAACCGGCCTCGGTCAGCGCGGTGGCGTCGGCGATCGCGAACGGTACGTTCAGCATGCGCGCCAGCGTCTGGGCGAGCAGGGTCTTGCCCGAGCCGGTCGGGCCCAGCAGAAGGATGTTGGACTTGGCGAGCTCGATCGCGTCCTCGCGGCCGGACACTCCGCCGTTCTCTCCGGCCTGAACCCGCTTGTAGTGGTTGTAGACCGCCACGGAGAGGGCCTTCTTCGCGGGCTCCTGCCCGACGACGTATCCCTCAAGGAACTCGTAGATCTCGCGCGGCTTGGGCAGTTCCTCCCACCGCACCTCGGAGGTCTCCGCGAGCTCCTCCTCGATGATCTCGTTGCAGAGGTCGATGCACTCGTCGCAGATGTACACACCGGGACCCGCGATGAGCTTCTTCACCTGCTTCTGGCTCTTCCCGCAGAACGAGCACTTGAGCAGATCGCCGCCATCACCGATGCGTGCCACGAGGTGCTTCCCCTTCGCCTGGGAGCAGCCTGGTTCAGCGGCTCCTGTGCCTCATATCCGACGGTACCTTGCCCGGGCCCTCGTTCGGGCCCCCCTTGGCGCGGTTCACACGTGGTCGTGGGACCGCGCCAAGGGCGCCGGGTGTGTCAGGCGGCCGCAGCGGCCGTGGTCTTGCGGGTCGACACGATCTGGTCGACGAGTCCGTACGCCAGCGCGTCCTCGGCGGTCAGGATCTTGTCGCGCTCGATGTCGTCGCGGACCTTCTCGATCGGCGTCGTCGAGTGCTTCGCCAGCATCTCTTCGAGCTGGGCGCGCATCCGCAGGATCTCGTTGGCCGCGATCTCCAGGTCGGAGAGCTGCTCCCGGCCGGTCTGGCTGGACGGCTGGTGGATGAGCACGCGCGCGTTCGGCAGCGCCAGTCGCTTGCCGGCGGTGCCGGCGGCGAGCAGCACGGCGGCGGCGGAGGCGGCCTGGCCCATGCACACGGTCTGGATGTCCGGCTTCACGAACTGCATCGTGTCGTAGATGGCGGTGAGCGCCGTCATCGAGCCACCGGGGCTGTTGATGTAGATCGAGATGTCACGGTCCGGATCCATCGACTCCAGGCAGAGCAGCTGCGCCATGACGTCGTTGGCGGAGGCGTCGTCGATCTGCACCCCGAGGAAGATCACGCGCTCCTCGAAGAGCTTCGCGTACGGGTCGTACTCGCGCACGCCCTGCGACGTGCGCTCCACGAAGCGCGGGACGACGTAACGGTTGTCCACCTGCGGGCCGGTGTAGAGGCCGCTCGCGGAGTAGTTGTTCATATGGGTGTTCACCATCCTGTGGCGTTCGGTGGGCTGGGCCGGCTGGTCGGGGCTGGTGATCTCAGGCCCCGGTACCGCCGCCGCCCGGAACACCCGAAGCAGCGGAGATGATCTCGTCGATGATGCCGTAGGCCTTGGCCTCCTCGGCGGTGAACCAGCGGTCGCGGTCACCGTCGCGGATGATCGCCTCTTCCGTCTGGCCGGTGTGGCGCGCGGTGATCTCGGCCATGCGCTTCTTCGTACGGAGCAGCTGCTCGGCCTGGATCTTGATGTCGGAGGCGGTGCCGCCGAGGCCCGCGGAGCCCTGGTGCATGAGGATGTCGGTGTGCGGCAGCGCGAAGCGCTTGCCCGCGGTGCCGCCGGTCAGCAGGAACTGGCCCATCGAAGCGGCGAGGCCCATACCGATGGTGACCACGTCGTTCGGGATGTACTGCATGGTGTCGTAGACGGCCATACCGGCTGTCACCGAGCCACCGGGGCTGTTGATGTAGAGGTAGATGTCCTTCTCGGGTTCGGCCGCGAGGAGGAGGAGCTGCGCCGTGATCTTGTTGGCGATGTCGTCGTCGACCTGCTGGCCGAGGAAGATGATCCGCTCTCCGAGCAGCCGGCTGTAGACCTGGTCGCCGAGGCCACCACCGAGGGACGGCTCACCGGCGGCGTAAGGCATCAGATTCGTCACGTATACACCTGCTCGTCTCTGACGGCTGCGGCCGTCTCAGCGTCTTCGTACCGGGGACGGGAAACTCCCCTGCCCTCGTATTCATGGACCCTAACGCGCTGGTCGGCGCGGGCCATCCCGCTTCCGTGGCTGTTCGCTGGGAGCGCAAGGCAGTTGGGGCTCCGTACGGCCCTGAGCGGGCCTGTCGGTCCTCCCGGGCCCCCCGGTGCCACCCCGGGCGCCGTCGGCCCTCACCGGGTCCCGTACGGCCCCGGGGGCGGACGGGACGGGCCCCGGTCGCATGTGCGTCCGGGGCCCGTCCTGGTGTTCAGAGCGAGACGGCTCAGGCCTCGTTCTTGTCGGCCTTCTCCTCGGCCTTGGTGTCGGCCTTCGCCTCGGCGTCGGCCTCGGTGGAGTCGGCGGCCTCGGCGGCTTCGGCCGACTCGTCCTCGTCCTCGTCGTCCAGGTCGACGATCTCACCGTTCGTGTCGATCACCTTGGCGGCCTCGACGACCACCGCGAGCGCCTTGCCGCGGGCGACCTCGCCGACCAGCATCGGCACCTGGCCACCCTCGACGACCGCCTGGGCGAACTGGTCGGGGGACATGCCGGAGGACTGCGCGCGCCGCATGAGGTGCTCGGTCAGCTCCTCCTGGTTGACGTTCAGCTTCTCCTTGTTCACCAGCTCATCCAGGATGAACTGGGTCTTGATGCCCTTCTCCGCCTGCTCCTTGGTCTCGGCGTCGAACTCTTCCTCGGTCTTGCCCTGGATCTCCAGGTACTTGGCGAGGTCGAGGCCCATCTGACCGAGCTGGTGGTGCTCCAGGTTGTGCTTGCGGGTGTTGATCTCCTCCGCGAGCAGCTTCTCGGGGATCGGCACCTCGGCCAGCTTGAGCAGCTCGTCGAGGACGCGCTCCTGGGCCTGGGTGGCCTGGTCGTACTGCTTGCTGCTCTCCAGCCGCTTGCGGCTGTCGGCCTTCAGCTCGTCGAGCGTGTCGAACTCGCTCGCCATCTGCGCGAACTCGTCGTCCAGCTCGGGCAGCTCACGGGCGGCGACCTGGCTGACCTTGACGGTGACCTCGGCGGCCTTGCCCTCGGCGGCGCCGCCCTTCAGCTCGGAGGTGAAGGTGGCCTCGCCGCCGGCCTCCAGGCCGATGACGGCCTCGTCGATGCCGTCGAGCAGCTCACCGGAGCCGATGGTGTACTGCACGCCGGTGGCGACACCGTCGGGCAGGACCTCGCCGTCGACCTTGGCCTCAAGGTCGATCGTCACGACATCGCCCTCGGCGGCGGCGCGCTCGACCGGGTTGGTGGAGGCGAAGCGGTCGCGCAGCTGCTCGACCGCCTTGTCGACGTCCTCGTCGCTGACTTCGATGGAGTCGACGGTGACCTCGATACCCGAGTAGTCCGGGATCTCGATGACCGGCCGGATGTCCACCTCGGCGGTGAAGGCCAGCAGCTCGCCGTCCTTGAGCTCGGTGATGTCGACCTCGGGCTGGCCGAGGACATTGAGCTCACCCTCGTTGACCGCGTCGGTGTAGAACTTCGGGAGGGCGTCGTTGACGGCCTCCTCCAGCACAGCACCACGGCCGAACCGCTGGTCGATGACGCGGGCCGGGATCTTGCCCTTGCGGAAGCCCTTCACCGTGACCTGCTGGTTGATCTTCTTGTACGCCGCGTCGAGGCTGTCCTTGAGCTCCTCGAAGGGCACCTCGACAGTGAGCCGAACCCGGGTCGGGTTCAGGGTCTCCACGGCGCTCTTCACGGTTCGGTCTCCTTGGTGGCTGATTCTTGGGTTCTGCCGGTCCGCCGCGGTGCGGCGCGATCCAGCGGATCGGCCCGGTTCCTCAGAGACTCTTCAGACACACGGGCACGCAGCTTGCATAGTAACCGGAAGCGAGAAGAGCCCCACAATGCGATCTTGCGACGCGATCTTGAAAAATGGTCGGGGTGGCCGGATTCGAACCGACGACCTTCCGCTCCCAAAGCGGACGCGCTACCAAGCTGCGCCACACCCCGTCGGTGCGACACGTAGGGTACATGCCCGCGAGCATGCGGCCGACCGCTTTGCCCGTGCCTCGACCGCCGCTTTACCGGTGTGCGGCGAGCGCCCGGGACCCGCTACGATGTGGTCCGTGCCGAGGCCGCATGACCTGCGGCACGACGCGTGCGGGCGTAGCTCAATGGTAGAGCCCTAGTCTTCCAAACTAGCTACGCGGGTTCGATTCCCGTCGCCCGCTCTTGGTAGCAACTCATGGGTCGGAGCCGGTTTCCGTGTGACACGGAGGCGGGCTCTCCTCGTTTCCGCTCCCGCGCCCCGCCGCCGGCCGCCGTCGCCGCCGCTAGAAACTGATCTGGTTGATCATTTCGGCCAGGGAGTTCATGAAGTTGTTCACCGACGGAGCGATGTTGGTGGAGGCGAGGAAGAAGCCGAACAGGATCGCGACTATCGCGGGGCCGCCTTTGAGGGAGCCACCGCGTATGAGCACCACGAGAACGACCGCCAACAGAACCACCACAGACAGCGAAATGGCCACACTGATCACACCCTCGGTCGGTCCGCCTAGCCCAGCCCCGGGAAGCGCGCACGCCACACCCCCGCTCCGACCATCGTGCCATCAACCTCCGCGCGGATGTTGCCCGGTGACGAATCAGCGACATCACGATCGCGCCAATCGCGCCCCCCGCGCGCCGGGTTCCGCGCGAGCGCGACGCGCACGGGTCGCCCGCGCGTGAATGGCGCGTGGACCCGAATTCAAATCAATCGCTTCCCGGTGGACACAACTCATTCACAACCCATTCTCCCCCTTTCGAATGACCGGTCGACCGTCACATTGGCCGGGGTCGGGCATATGGAATAAGCCTCGGAGATATGCCCCTTTTAATACTGATTAACCAGGGCATATCGCCCGGTTGTCGGCGGTTTCAGTTTCGAATGGGTTACCTGACGGGGAGGTTTTACGAATTGGTTTGAGCGCGGCTAGGGTGCCTCAGATGTTTCAGGCGCCACATACCGATGAGACGTCCCCGCTCCCCCGCGCCTTCCCGGCCGCGGAGGTGGATCCCGCCGCCGGAACCAGACCGTCCACGGTGGCCGACACGCCGGTGCCGAGCGGGCAGCGGCCCGCCGGTCCCGACGCGGATCCACACGCGGCGTCCACCACCCGGGACGCGTTCTTCGACAACGCCAAGTACCTGGCGATCGTCCTGGTGGCGGTGGCGCACTTCTGGGAACCCGTCATGGAGGGCAGCCGGGCGACGCGCGCGCTCTATCTGGTCATCTACGCCTTCCACATGCCCGCCTTCATCCTCATCTCCGGCTACTTCTCCCGGAGTTTCGCCGCCCGCCCGCACCAGATCAGGCGCCTGCTGACCGGGGTCGCCGTGCCGTACGTCGTCTTCGAGGTGGCGTACTCGCTCTTCAAGCGGTACGCGGACGACAGCCCGGACCAGCCCATCAGCCTGCTCGACCCCTGGTATCTCACCTGGTTCCTGGCCGCGTTGTTCATCTGGCGGCTGACCACCCCGCTCTGGCGCTCGCTGCGTTACCCACTGACGGTGGCGCTCGTGCTCGCCTCGCTGGCGTCGCTCACGCCGGGCATCGGCGCGGACCTCAATCTGCAGCGCGTGCTCCAGTTCGCGCCGTACTTCGTCCTCGGGCTGCTGCTCAGGCCCGAACACTTCCAGCTGGTACGGCGCCGCGAGGTCCGGCTGCTCGCGGTGCCGCTGTTCGCGGGCGCGCTGGTCTTCGCGTACTGGGCCGGCCCCCGAATCGCGTCGGGCTGGCTCTACCACAGCTCCAGCGCCCAGCAGTTGGACTTTCCCTGGTGGGCGGGGCCCGTGATGACGTTCGCGCTCTTCGGCTGCTCATCGCTGCTGACGGCGGGGTTCCTGGCGTGGGTGCCACGCCGCCGGACCTGGTTCACGGCACTGGGCGCGGGCACGATCTGCGGCTATCTGCTGCACGGATTCCTGGTCCAGGGCGCGGAGTACGGCGGCCTCTTCGACACGTACCCCTGGCTGTCGGGCCCCGCCGGGAAGGTCGCGGTGACCGTCGTGGCCGCCGCCGCGGTGACCGTGCTGTGCACGCCTCCGGTACGGCGGCTGCTGCGCTGTGTGACCGAGCCCGAGATGCGGTGGGCGTTCAGGCGGCAGACGGAGGCGGAGGCGCGGCCCGAGACGGGGCCGGGGCCGGGGCCGGGGACGGAGAAGGGGCCGGGGGTGTCGGACCGAGCAGCCGACGCGCCGTCGCGCACTTCTCGGTAGTCGCGCGCCGCCGCGTCGAGCCCACCCCCGCTCCACCCCCGCTCCCCTCCCGGTTCCGTCCGGTTTCCCCGTCCACAGTTGCTCAATAAACCGTTTGGTAAACTAATTACTGACGATTTCTTGACGCCTCTTTGACTTGACGGAGGAACGATCCCATCGGACACGCAGAGACCCTCATAGCCATGGGCGGCGCCTTCCTCGCCGCCGCCGTACTCGCCCGTCTGGGCAGCCGTATCGAGCTGCCCACCATTCCGCTGTTCATCCTCGCCGGGATCCTGCTCGGCCCCCACACCCCCGGCATCGTGCTGGTCAAGGACCCGCACGAGCTGGAGATGCTCTCCGCCCTCGGGCTGGTCCTGCTGCTCTTCTACCTCGGCCTCGAATTCCATCTGGACGACCTCAAAGCGGGCGGCCGGAAGATGGCCCTCGCCGGTGGCGCGTATCTCGCGCTGAACGTGGGCGCGGGGCTCGGCTTCGGCTTCGCGCTCGGCTGGGGTACGCCGGAGGCGCTGGTCCTCGCCGGTGTGCTCGGTATCTCCTCGTCCGCGATCGTCACCAAGGTCCTGGTCGACATGGGCCGGATCGGTAACCCGGAGACCAAACCGATCCTCGGCATCATCGTGGTCGAGGACATCTTCCTGGCCCTCTATCTCGCCGCGCTCCAGCCCATCCTGTCGGGTGCGGACAGCGCCTCGGCCGCCGTCATGGACGGCGGGAAGGCGTTCGGCTTCCTGCTGCTGCTGGCGCTCGCCGCCCGGTTCGGCACGAAGGTCGTCGGACGGCTCATGAACACCAAGGACGACGAGCTTCTCGTCATCTCCTTCCTCGGCGCGGCGGTCCTCGTGGCCGGTGTCTCCGAGTGGTTCGGGGTGGCGGACGCCATCGGCGCGTTCATGGTCGGCCTGATGCTCGGCGGCACCACCTCGGGCCCCCGGATCCGCAAGCTCGTCCACCCGCTGCGGGACGCGTTCGGCGCGATCTTCTTCTTCGCCTTCGGACTGTCGATCAACCCGGGCGATCTGCCGACCGTGCTCTGGCCCGTACTCATCGCCGCGGCCGTGACCCTGGTGATGAATGTCGCCGCGGGGCTGACCGCGGCCAGGATCTTCGGTTTCGGCGCCCAGCCGGCGGCGAACATCTCGACGACCCTGCTGGCCCGGGGCGAGTTCGCGCTGATCCTCGCCACGATGGCGGCGGGCGCGGGGCTCGACAGCCGGCTCGCTCCCTTCATCGCGGGATATGTCCTGGTCCTCGCGGTCCTCGGCCCGCTGGCGGCGGGCAGGTCGCACTGGCTGGCCCGGATCCTGCCGGGCGGCAGAGGCGGTAGTGACGGCCCGGGCTCCGCGGGGAACGAGCCCTCGTACGCCCCGGGTCCGGGCGACAGGGGGGCACCGGTGACAAGCTGACGCCCATGCCATTACCACCACCCGCGACGGCCCGTAGCACCCACCGCGCTCCCCTCCGCCCATGACGGCGGAGGGGAGTTCTGTGTCTGTCCCTTCGAGAGGTCCTAGGGCTCGCGGCAGATCAGCAGGAGCGCGCGGTCGTCGTTCACGTCCTTCGCGACCGCCTCGATCAGATGCCAGGCCGCGCCCTCGAAGCCCGGGACGACATAGCGGTCGGCCTCGCCCGTGAGCCGGTCGATACCCTCCCCCAGATCGCGGCCCGGGGCCTCGACCAGCCCGTCCGTGAAGAGCATCAGCACGTCACCGGGGCGCAGTGAGCCCTTGACCGGGTCGAACTGCGCCCCGTCGTACACCCCCAGCAGCGGGCCCTCGCCCGATTTCTCCTCCCAGCGGCCACTGCCCGCGTGCAGCTGGAGGGCGGGCAGATGGCCCGCCGACAGCAGTTCGAAGTCGCCCGAGTCCAGATCGAGGACGAGATGGATGGAGGTGGCGAAGCCCTCGTCCCAGTCCTGTCTGAGCAGATAGCCGTTGGCCGCCGGGAGGAAGCTGTGTGACGGGAGCGAGCCGAGGAGTCCGCCGAAGGCGCCCGAGAGCAGCAGGGCGCGGGAGCCCGCGTCCATGCCCTTGCCCGACACATCGGTCAGGACGACTTCGAGCGTCCGGCCGCCGTTCGTACGGGCGGCCACCACGAAGTCGCCGGAGAAGGACTGGCCGCCGGCCGGGCGCAGCGCCATCTCGTGGTGCCAGCCCTTGGGGAGCCGGGGCAGGGCGCTCTGCACCCTGATCCGTTCGCGCAGGTCGAAGAGCATCGTCCCGCCGCGCCGCCAGGGCACCCCGACGCGCGCCCTGAACTGGGCGATCAGCAGTCCAAAGAGCCCGCAG
This sequence comes from Streptomyces sp. NPDC051662, assembly GCF_040681655.1. Taxonomy (NCBI): domain Bacteria; kingdom Bacillati; phylum Actinomycetota; class Actinomycetes; order Kitasatosporales; family Streptomycetaceae; genus Streptomyces; species Streptomyces sp. NPDC051662. The sequence goes on along the minus strand of NZ_JBFAZD010000006.1, from coordinate 32,407 downwards.
GCGGCGACCACGAGCACCGTGCCCGGGGTGACGCGCGCCGGGCCGTCGGGGTACGGGCCGAGGACCATCGACTCGATGATCAGCGCCGCCGCGGCGGCCGCGTACAGGCTGAGCAGACTGGCGGGCCGCAGCAGCAGCCCGCCGGCCACGATCGGGAGGACGAGCGCGGAGGGCGCGCACCAGACCGGGACGGCGATGGTGGTGAGCGTGATCGCCGGGATGGTGAGCAGCAGACCGACAAGGGCGATCCAGTCGGAGCCGTCACCTCGGAAGTAGTCGACCCCGGATTTGCGCACGCCGTTGCGGACCCGGTGCAGCTTCCTGCGCATCCGGGCCGAGTACGACTCCGCTCCCGCGACACCGGCCATTGTTGTGGACCCTATCGATCCGTCCGCCCGGCGTGCAGGGGGACCCCTGTGACATTGCGTTCGAAATCGGGTCGCCTCGTTGTCGTACCCCTGGTACTGATGGCATATGACTATCGATCTACGGGTACTGAAACCGGCCGAATGGGACACCTGGTACGCGGCGTTGGAGCTCGCGTTCGGCGGTGTTCCGGACACCATCGGAGAGACCGGACTGATGCGGGATCTCACCGAGTTCGACCGCTCGCTCGGAGTCTGGGACGGGGATGAGTGCGTGGGCACGGCGGGGGCGTTCAGCTTCCGGCTCACGGTGCCCGGCGGCGCGCAGGTCCCCGCGGCCGGTGTGACGATGGTGAGTGTGGCGGCGACGCACCGCCGGCGCGGGGTGCTGACGTCGATGATGCGGCGCCAGCTCGATGACGTCAGGTCGTGGGGTGAACCGCTCGCCGTGTTGACGGCCTCCGAGCCGGTGATCTACGGACGCTACGGATACGGCGTCGCGACCGAACAGCTCTCGGCGGAGATCGACACCTCCCGAGTGCGGATCTCGATACCCGAAGGATCGGACGATATACGTCTTCGTCGGGTGAAACCGGATGACCCGGTTGTACGCGACGCGTGTGAGGCGGTGTACGCCGCGGAGGTCGCGGGGCGGCCGGGGATGCTCGGCCGCCGGCCGGGCTGGGAACGGCATCCGGTCGTCGACGCCGGACAGGTGAAGGACGGCATGTCGGCGCTCCAGTGCGTGCTGGCGGAGCGGGACGGCGAGGTGGTGGGGTTCACGCTCTTCCACAACAAGCCGGAGTGGGACAGATCAGGCCCCAAGGGGACGATCGAGCTGCGCGATCTGTACGCCCTGGACCCGGTGGCGTACGCCACGCTCTGGGACTTCCTCTTCTCGATCGATCTGACGTCGGCGGTCCGGGCGGGCAACAGGCCGCCGGACGACCCGTTCCAGTATCTGGTCTCCGACATCCGGCGGTGTCAGATGCGGCTGCGGGACTCGCTGCATCTGCGGCCCGTGGAGGTCGGGGCCGCGCTGGAGGCCCGTACGTACCGGACGCCCGTGGATGTGGTGCTGGAGGTGACGGACGCGTTCTGCCCCTGGAACGAGGGGCGTTGGCGGCTGTCCGGCGACACGAAGGGCGCGTCCTGCGAGCGCACCGCCGACCAGGCCGATCTGGCGCTGTCCGTGAACGAGTTGGGCGCCGCGTATCTGGGCGGGGTCTCCCTGGCGGCGCTGGCGCGCGCGGGGCGGGTCCGGGAGATACGTCCCGGCGCGCTGGCCGAGGCGTCGGCCGCGTTCTCGTCGGAGATCGCGCCCTGGCTGCCGCACGGGTTCTAGCCCGGTCCTAGAGCTGCTGGCAGCCGGGGCACCAGAACAGGTTGCGGGCGGCGAGGGTCGCGGTGCGGATCTCCTCGCCGCACAGCAGGCAGGGCATCCGCGCCCTGCGGTAGACGTACACCTCGCCGCCGTGATCGTCGACGCGCGGCGGGCGGCCCATCGCCTCGGGGGTGTGCTCGGGGCGGACGGTGTCGATCCGGTTGTTCCGTACCCCTTCGCGCATCAACGCCACCAGATCCGCCCAGATCGCCTCCCACTCGCGGCGGGTGAGGTCCTTGCCCGCGCGGTACGGGTCGATGCCGTGCCGGAAGAGGACCTCGGCGCGGTAGACATTGCCGACGCCCGCGATCACCTTCTGGTCCATGAGCAGGGCGGCGACGGTCGTACGGGACCGGGAGATCCGCGCCCAGGCCTTCTCACCGTCGTCCACGCGGCGCAGCGGGTCCTGGCCGAGGCGGGCGTGTATCGCCGCCTTCTCGGGTGCGGTGATCAGGGCGCAGGTGGTGGGGCCGCGCAGATCCATGTATGCCGTCTCGGAGGCGAGCCGCAGCCTGACCGTGTCCGTGGGCGGCGGGGCGGGCGCGTCGCCGAAGCCGACCTTGCCGAACAGGCCGAGGTGGATATGGACCCAGCCCTGGTCCTCGAAGCCGAGGAAGAGATGTTTGCCGTGGGCGTCGACGGCGTCGAGGACCCGGCCGTCGAGGAGCGCCGCGCTGTCGGAGAACTTGCCCTGCGGACTGCTGACCCGGGCCGGCCGGCCGCCGAAGCGTTCGAGATGGTCCTCGGCGAGCCGGTGGATCGTATGCCCCTCGGGCACGGGGTCTCCTCTGTGACACGTTCGGTGAAGGGTCCTCGGGGTACGGACGGACCGCGGGCCGTGGCATGGCTGTGCCGCCGGGGGCGGCCCGGCGGCACAGGGTGGGTCCTGGCGTCTAGCCCTGCCGAGGGTGGTGGGCCGGGACCGGCGGCAGTTCGTGGGTCGACTCGTAGTCGGTGAGCATCTGGATACGGCGCGCGTGGCGCTCCAGGCCCGAGTACGGGGTGGCGAGGAAGATCTCGACGAACTTCGTCGCCTCGTCCTGGGTGTGCATCCGGCCGCCGACGGAGATGACGTTGGCGTCGTTGTGCTCGCGCCCGAGAGCCGCGGTCTGCTCGCTCCAGGCGAGGACGGCGCGGACACCCTTGACCTTGTTCGCGGCGATCTGCTCGCCGTTGCCGGAGCCGCCGATCACCACGCCGAGACTGTCCGGGTCCGCCGCCGTGCGCTCCGCGGCGCGCAGGCAGAACGGCGGATAGTCGTCCTCGGCGTCATAGATGTGGGGTCCGCAGTCGACGGGCTCGTGGCCATGGGCCGTGAGCCACTCGACGAGGTGGTTCTTGAGTTCGTAGCCGGCATGGTCGGAACCGAGATACACGCGCATGGACCGAAGTGTGGCACGCGGGGTGTGGCCCGCGCTCCGCTGGGTAGCGGTCAGCGGGGTCGACCTTCCGGTAACCCCACGTACAGCCCCGGGTAACGAAACGGAATCGTTGCTTCCGCTTCTGGGGGGCCGAACGCTTGAATGCCGGGACTCATTACTTGAGTGGACCGTAGACGTAAGGATTGCCGCATGACCTCCCTGCCGTCCCCCACGAAGGAAGGCGGAACTCCCAGCGAGCCTGGGAATCCACAGTCCTCCGACGGCCTGCAAGCCGGTCTCAAGAACCGTCATCTGTCCATGATCGCGATCGGTGGAGTGATCGGCGCCGGGCTGTTCGTCGGCTCCGCTTCCGGTATCGCCGCCGCGGGTCCCGGCATCCTGCTCTCGTACGCGCTGGTCGGCCTGATGGTCGTACTCGTCATGCGCATGCTTGGCGAGATGGCCGCCGCGCGGCCCAGCTCCGGATCCTTCTCCGCCTACGCGGACCAGGCGCTCGGCCGCTGGGCCGGGTTCTCCATCGGCTGGCTCTACTGGTTCTTCTGGGTGGTGGTGCTGGCGGTCGAGGCGACCGCGGGCGCCCAGATCCTGGAGGGCTGGATACCGGCCGTGCCGCAGTGGGCGTGGGCGCTGATCGTGATGGTCGTACTGACCGCCACGAACCTCGTGTCGGTGGCCTCGTACGGTGAGTTCGAGTTCTGGTTCGCCGGTATCAAGGTCGTGGCGATCGCCGCGTTCGTCGTCGTCGGTCTGCTCGCCGTCTTCGGGCTGCTGCCGGGGTCCGACAATCCGGGCGCGGGTCTCGCGCATCTCACGGACAGCGGCGGATTCCTGCCCAAGGGACCCGGGGCGATCCTGACCGGTGTGCTGATGGTCGTCTTCTCCTTCATGGGCAGCGAGATCGTCACACTCGCGGCCGGGGAGTCCTCGAACCCGCAGCGGGCCGTCGCCAAGGCGACCAACAGCGTGATCTGGCGGATCGCCGTCTTCTATCTGGGCTCCATCTTCGTCGTACTGACGCTGCTGCCCTGGAACGATCCGTCGATCCTCAAGGAGGGCTCGTACGTCGCGGCGCTGAACTCGATCGGGATCCCGCACGCCGGGCAGGTGATGGACTTCATCGTGTTGACGGCCGTCCTGTCCTGTCTGAACTCCGGTCTCTACACGGCCTCCCGCATGGCCTTCTCGCTCGGCCTGCGCGGGGACGCGCCCAAGGCGTTCGCCCGGACCAACGCGCGCGGTGTCCCCACGGCCGCCATCCTGTCGTCCGTCCTCTTCGGGTTCGTCGCCGTCTTCTTCAACTACCAGTGGCCCGACACGGTCTTCGCGTTCCTGCTCAACTCGTCGGGCGCGGTGGCGCTGTTCGTATGGCTGGTCATCTGCTTCACCCAGTTGAGGATGCGCGGGATCATCCTGCGCGAGGCGCCGGAGAAGCTGGTCGTACGGATGTGGCTCTTCCCGTATCTGACCTGGGCGACGATCGCGATGATCTCGTTCGTACTGGTCTACATGCTCACCGACGACACCGCGCGCGAGCAGGTGCTGCTCTCGCTGCTGGTGGCGGCGCTCGTGGTGGCGATCGCGCTGGTCAAGGAGGCGCGTGGGCGGAAGGAGAAGTCCGCGGCGGAGGCCGACGTCCGAGGGTGAACCGTCCCGTCCCGTGTCAGGCGCGCCGGTGCAGACGGAGGGCCGTGAGCCCCCGTGCGGCGATCACCGCGGTCGAGGCGAGGGCGGTCACGGCCAGGCAGCTGACGAGGGCGGGCCAGGCGTAGGTGACCTGTGCCAGCGTTCCCGAGCGGTTCATCAACAGACCGAAAAGGGCGGCGAGTTGCGTGAGGAAGAGAAGGGGAAGGGTGTACGGCAGCAGCCGCGCCACTCGCCACCACGGTCGCCCCGCAGTACGCCGGACCCACCGGCGGGCTCGAAGAACGCCCCGGACGCCGAGGCCCGTCGCCAGCAGTGTGAGGGCCGCGAGGACCCAATCGGCCGTCATGGAGAACGGTTCGGCCACCTCGGGGCGCTCGCCCCGGGCGAGGTCGATGAGGCCGTCCGAGATCTGAGGCGCGTCGTCTCCGGAGATCATGCCGGTGTTGGTGACGACCGCGATGCCGATCCCGCTGTCGGGCAGAAGGGTGGCGATCGAGTTGTGGGTCAGCAGCTGCCCGGTGTGCCGGATCTGCCTGGGTTCGCCGTCCCGCGCGCTCTCCGACCAGCCCATCGCGTAGTGGCTGTCCCGCGGTGACGTGGGCGGCGTGTGCGTGCGATCGATGGTGCGTGCGGTGGCGACGCGTCGGCCGTCGGCGGACACCCCCTGGTTGTTCTGGGCGATCAGCCACCGCGAGAGGTCGTCGGCCGTGGTCACGACACCGTGGCCGCCGGCGGTGAACCAGCGGGGGTGGGGACGGGAGAACACCGAGCCGTACGCGCGGACGTAGCCGCGGGCACCATCGGGCATGTCGTCGGTGGTGTCGACGGACGTGGTGCGCGTCATGCGCAGCGGCTGGAAGATCTCCGCGGACAGGTAGTCGGCGAAGGGCCTTTCGCCGACTACCTCGACCAGGCGGGCCGCGACGAAGTAGTTGGGGTTGTGGTAGCTGTGCCTGGTGCCCGGCTCGGCGGCCAGGTGCGCCCCGCGCATCGCGGCGACGGCCTCCTTGAGAGTCCCCGGTTGGGGGCGCCTCAGATCGGGGTAGGCGGAGTCGGCCATGCCGGAGGTCTGGGTCAGCAGCTGCCGGACGGTGATCTTCTCGGCGCGTCGGTCGGCCATGGTGAACTCGGGCAGATAGCGGCGCACGGGCTGGTCCAGGTCGACCTTGCCCGCCTCGACGAGCCGCATGACGGCGAGTGCGGTCATGGACTTCGACAGCGACGCCACCGGTACGCGCGTCCGCGCGGTCATGGCCCGGCCGGAGGCGGTGTGCCCGTAACCGGCGGTGTGCACCACCCGGTCGCCCTTGGTGACGGCGACCACCGCGCCCGGCAGCCCCGTCTGCTCCATGTAGTCCCGTACGTAACGGTCGATGGCGGCCGGAGCCAGGGTGACGGCGGGTTTCGTGGCGGATGCGGGCGGGGCGGCGGACACCGTGGCCGCGATGCCGAGCGCGGCCACCAGGGCGGCCAGTCGGCGACGGGCTCCGGCGCGGACGGTGCGGACCGCGGGGGCGGTTCGGACGGCGGGGACGGTGCGAACAGTGGGCTCGGTGGACATCTTCATGAGGCCCAGTGCACCGGTCGGGCCCCCGTCGGCGCATTGGCGTACACGGGAGTCCAAAGGTAGTGCCGGCACTACCGTTTCGGGCTCGCCGCCCCGGTACGGTCGGCGCGTGCGACACCGAACCGCCTGGCAGGCCCTGGCCCAGACCCCGCTGAAAGTGCTCGGATCCGGCTGGCCCTGGCGGGCGTTCGCCTATCTGCTGTCCGGGGTCGTCTTCGGCGCCGTCACCACGACCGTTCTGGTGATCATGCTGGTCGCGGGGGTCGTCTCGCTGGTCATCGGCGTGGGGGCGGTATTCCTGCTCGGCGTCGCGCTGTCCGGCGTCGTCGTCACCCGCTTCGAGCGGTGGCGCCTGCGCCTGGTGGACCTGGATCCGGTGCCTGACCCCCACCAGGCCCCCGAACGGACCGGGCCGCGCGGATGGCTGCGCACACGGCTGCGCGAGCCGGCGACCTGGCGCGAACTCGGCTTCACCGCGGTGTCGCTGACCGCCCTGTGGTGGATGGATCTGCTCGTCCTGGGTTTCGCCCTGGCCGTTCCCGTACTGGTGATGCTGTCGCCGGTCGACGATCCCGACGCCTGGCCCCTGCTGATCGTCGGCCTGTGTCTGCTGCCCGCGGCGCCGTACACCATCACCGCCTGGGCCGGCGCGAGGGCGGCGATCACGCGTCTCATGCTGGCGCCGCGCGACAGCGAACTGGGGCGTCGGCTGACCGACGTACGAGCCTCCAGGGCACGTCTGGTCGACGCCTTCGACGCGGAGCGGCGCCGGATCGAGCGGGATCTGCACGACGGAGCGCAGCAGCGGCTCGTCTCCCTCAATGTGATGCTCGGGCTGGCCCGCCTCGATGCCGAGCCCGGCTCCTCGCTGGCCGGGCAGCTCGGCAACGCGCAGGAACAAATCACCCTCGCCGTCGACGAGTTGCGCGAGCTGAGCCGCGGCGTCCACCCCAAGGCCCTCACCGACCACGGTCTGACAGCGGCGGTCGAGAACCTCGCCACCCGCTCCGTCCTACCCGTCACGGCCGACATACGCCTTCCCCGCAGGGTGCCCGTCTCCGTGGAGACCACGGCGTACTTCGTGATCGCCGAAGCCCTGACCAACGCCACCAAACACAGCCACGCGACCCGGGCCCGGGTGCACGCCCGGCTGGACACCGACGTCCTCACCCTGTCCATCAGCGACAACGGCGTCGGCGGCGCCGACCCGGAGGCGGGCACCGGTCTGATCGGTCTCGCCGACCGGGTCGCCGCCGCGGACGGCAGACTCCGCGTCTCCAGCCCGCGGGGCGGACCTACACTCCTGCATGTGGAGCTGCCGTGCCGCTGACCGTCGTACTCGCCGAGGACTCCCCGCTGATGCGGGACGGGCTGGTCGGCGTGCTGACCCGGTTCGGCCATCAGGTGCTCGCCGCCGTCGGCGACGCGGACGCCCTGCTGACCGCGGTCCGGGAGACCGGCCCCGACATCGTCGTCACCGACGTCCGCATGCCACCGGGCAATACCGACGACGGGCTGCGCGCCGCCATCGCCCTGCGCCGCGAGCGCCCCACTCTGCCGGTCCTGGTCCTCAGCCAGTACATCGAGCAGTCCTACGCCGCCCATCTGCTCGACCTCGGCAGTGACAGCGGCATCGGCTATCTCCTCAAGGACCGCGTGAGCGCCGTCACCGAGTTCGTCGACGCGGTCACCCACGTCGCCGCCGGTGCGACGGTCGTGGACCCCGAGGTCGTACGCCAACTCCTGAACCGCCGCCACGACCCCCTGCGACGGCTCACCCCACGGGAACGCGAGGTCCTCGCCCTCATGGCCGAGGGCCATGCCAACGCCGAGATCGCCCGCGAGCTGTATGTCACGGAAGCGGCGGTGAACAAGCACGTCAGCAGCATCCTGCAGAAACTCGGACTCCACCTCGACGGCCAGGGACACCGCCGCGTCCTTGCCGTTCTCACCTACCTCCGCGCCTGACCCGGCGCGGCGGCCCACGGGTGAGGTCAGCCGCGGCGGCCGATGAGCTTCCACGCGGCGGGCAGCGCGCCCATCGCCAGGGCCGCCTTGAGCGCGTCCCCGAGCAGGAAGGGCACCAGACCGGCGCTGACGGCGGCACTCAGTGACATCCCGGTGTACAGCGCCAGGTAGGGCACGCCCACGGCGTAGATGATCGCCGAGCCGAGCACCATCGTGCCGGCCGTACGCGGTACGGAGCGGTCGCCGCCGCGGCGGGCCAGCGCGCCCACCACCGTGGCGGCGAGCAGCATGCCGAGGACATAGCCGAAGGAGGCGAAGCTCAGCCCCGAGCGGCCCTCGGCGAACCATGGCATTCCGGCCATGCCGACCACGGCGTAGAGCGCGAGGGAGAGGAAACCGCGGCGGGCGCCGAGCGCGGTGCCGACGAGCAGCGCGGCGAAGGTCTGGCCGGTGACCGGGACGGGGGAGCCGGGGACCGGGACGGCTATCTGCGCCGCCACTCCGGTGAGCACCGCTCCCCCGACGACGAGGGCGATGTCCCGGGTGCGGGTGGCGGGGAGCAGATCGGCGAGGACCGCTCCGGTACGGGGGGCTGCGGCAGCAGTGCTCATGGGGTCTCCGCGGTCGTGGGGCGTCGGGCTTCCGACGTCGGGTCAAGGGCTTCTTGGGGCATGCGTCGAACAGCCCGACGGTAGCCGAAGGGCCCGCGACGTATCACCGTCGGCCGTCCACAAAGGGGAGGTCAGCGCGTTGTCGGAGATGGCACAAAGTGCCGCCCAGGACAACGGCGCGCGGCACGGGGTCCTAGGACCATCGCCTGATCGGCGCACGATCCTGTTGCTGCTAGCGTGCACTTGCATAGGATGTGCAATAAGAGGCCGGAGGGTTTGACCATGGCGGTATACACGCTTCCTGAACTTCCGTACGACTACGCGGCGCTCGAACCGGTCATCAATCCGCAGATCATCGAGCTGCACCACGACAAGCACCACGCGGCCTACGTCAAGGGCGCCAACGACACGCTCGAACAGCTCGCGGAGGCGCGCGACAAGGAGTCCTGGGGCGCCATCAACGGGCTGGAGAAGAGCCTCGCGTTCCATCTCTCCGGCCATATCCTCCACTCGATCTACTGGCACAACATGACCGGTGAGAACGGCGGCGGCGAGCCGCTCGCCGCGGACGGCGTCGGTGACCTGGCGGACGCGATCGCCGAGTCCTTCGGCTCCTTCACCGGCTTCAAGTCCCAGCTGACCAAGGCCGCCGCGACCACCCAGGGCTCGGGCTGGGGCGTGCTCGCGTACGAGCCGGTCAGCGGCCGGCTGATCGTCGAGCAGGTCTACGACCACCAGGGCAATATCGGCCAGGGCTCGGTGCCGATCCTGGTCTTCGACGCCTGGGAGCACGCCTTCTACCTCCAGTACAAGAACCAGAAGGTGGACTTCATCGAGGCCATGTGGCGGGTCGTCAACTGGCAGGACGTGGCGAAGCGTTACGCGTCCGCCAAGGAGCGCGCCCACAGCCTGCTGCTCGCCCCGTAGGGCGTGTCCTCACGGCAGCGCCGCCCCGGGCCGTACACGTCCTGCTCGTGATCGTCTTCTCACCTTTCACGTGCGGGCGGAATGAGGGAGGACCCCCGCGAGGACGTGACTCGCGGGGGTCCTTCTGTAGGGCGGGGCTGATATCGGCCGGTACTGAGAGGCCGCTCCTCTGAATCAGTCGAAGATCGGACCCTGGGTACGCGTCCTCTTGATCTCGTAGAAGCCCGGGATCGACGCGACCATCAGCGTGCCGTCCCAGAGCTTCGCGGCCTCCTCGCCCTTGGGGGCCGGGGTGACGACCGGGCCGAAGAAGGCGATCTGCTCGCCGTCCGCGCCGGGGACGGCGATAACGGGCGTACCGACCTCCTGGCCGACCTTGTCGATGCCCTCCTTGTGGGAGGCGCGCACTTCGGCGTCATACGTGTCGGTATCGGCGTATTCGATCAGATCGGCGGGCAGACCGGCGTCGTCCAGCGCGGCGGCGATCGCCTCGCGGGTCGCGCCCTCGCCCTGGTTGTGGAAACGGGTGCCGAGCGCGGTGTACAGCGGTCCCACGACCTTGTCACCGTGCTTCTGCTGAGCGGCGATGACCACACGCACCGGCGCCCAGGCCTTGGCCAGGCCCTCGCGGTACTCCTGGGGGATGTCCTTGTCCTCATTGAGGACGGCCAGGCTCATCACATGCCAGCGGACCTCGATATCGCGGACCTTCTGCACTTCGAGAACCCAGCGGGAGGTCATCCAGGCCCAGGGGCACAGCGGGTCGAACCAGAAGTCGACGGGAGTCTTCTCGGACATGTCTCTCCTCATGAACGGCTGCGAACGCACCTGCCGCCAACAACGTCCCGGCCGGTCGGGGGCATTCCCGGATGCCGCGCGTCAGTGGCACATGCGAGGATCGTGGCTGTTTCGGACGAGCCACGAAGGCGAGCCACAGAGGAGTGACCGTGCCCGGTGAGAACCTGTCCCGCGAAGAGGCCCGTGAGCGGGCCGGCCTGCTGACCGTAGACGGGTACGAGGTCGACCTCGACCTGCGCTCGGCGGTCGGCGAGGTGCCGGGCGGTGCGACACCGAGTGGTGCGCCTGGCTCGGACACGGCGCCGCGGACGTTCCGCTCCGTGACGACGATCCGGTTCGGCTGCGCCGAGCCCGGGGCCGCCACCTTCGCCGATCTGATCGCCCCGGACGTGACCGCCGTGACGCTCAACGGGACGGAGCTGGACCCGGCCGAGGTCTTCGACGGCTCGCGGATCGCGCTGGACGGCCTGCTGGCGGAGAACGTCCTGGTGGTGGACGCGCGGTGCGCGTACAGCCGTACCGGCGAGGGCATGCACCGCTTCGTCGACCCGGAGGACGGCGAGGTCTATCTCTACACGCAGTACGAGCCGGCCGACGCGCGCCGGGTCTTCGCCAACTTCGAGCAGCCGGACCTCAAGGCTCCGTACCGCTTCCGGGTGACCGCGCCCGAGGGCTGGACCGTATGGAGCAACGGCGAGGGCACGCTGACCGACGGGGTCTGGCACTTCGCGGAGACGAAGCCGATCTCGACGTACATCACGGCGGTCGTGGCCGGTCCGTACCACTATGTGACCGACTCCTACCGCCGCACGTTCGACGACGGCACGGTCCTGGAGATCCCGCTCGGCGCGATGTGCCGCAAGGGGCTCGCCCGGCACTTCGACGCGGACGATGTCTTCCTGATCACCAAGCAGGGCCTGGACTTCTTCCACGACCACTTCGACTACCCGTATCCGTTCGGGAAGTACGACCAGGCGTTCGTGCCCGAGTACAACCTCGGCGCGATGGAGAACCCCGGTCTGGTGACGTTCCGCGAGGAGTACATCTTCCGCGGGCATGTGACGCAGGCGTCGTACGAGCGACGGTCGAACACCATCCTGCACGAGATGGCGCATATGTGGTTCGGCGATCTGGTGACCATGCGGTGGTGGGACGACCTGTGGCTGAAGGAGTCGTTCGCGGACTTCATGGGGTCGTTCGCACAGGTGGGGGCGACGCGCTTCACCAATGGCTGGACGACCTTCGCCAACAACCGCAAGGCATGGGCGTACCGCGCGGACCAGCAGCCGTCCACCCATCCGATCACCGCCGACATCCGTGATCTGGAGGCCGCCAAGCTGAACTTCGACGGCATCACCTACGCCAAGGGCGCGTCGGTGCTGAAGCAACTGGTGGCGTACGTGGGCCAGGACGCGTTCCTGGAGGGCGCCAGGCGCTACTTCAAGCGGAACGCGTACGGCAACACGCGGCTGGCCGATCTGCTCTCCGTACTGGAGGAGACGTCAGGACGGGACATGGCGGGCTGGTCCCGGTCATGGCTGGAAACCGCCGGACTCAACTCCCTCACTCCCCAGGTGATCTACGACGCCGAGGGGCGGATCACCGAACTGGCCGTGGTGCAGGACGCCGCCGAATCGCATCCGGAGCTCCGGCCGCACCGGGTGGCCATCGGGCTGTACCGGCGTACGCCGGAGGGCGAACTCGTACGGTTCGCCCGTACCGAGACGGATGTGGCCGGGCCGCGCACGGTCGTCACGGAACTGGCCGGCGCGGAGCGGCCGGAGCTGATCCTCGTCAATGACGACGATCTGACCTACTGCAAGATCCGTTTCGACGCGGGCTCGCTGGACACCCTGCGCGCGTATCTCGCGGATCTCAGCGACCCGCTCGCCCGTGCCCTGTGCTGGTCCGCGCTCTGGAACCTCACGCGCGACGCGCTCATGCCGGCCCGGGACTTCATCGGTCTGGTGCTCACCCACGCGGGCCGCGAGACGAGCATCGGCGTGCTCCAGATGCTGCACGCCTGGGCCGAGTCGGCGCTCACGCACTACGCGGCGCCGGCGTGGCGCGCGGAGGGCGGACGGCTGCTGGCCGAGGGCGCGCTGCGCGAGCTGCGGCTGTCCGAGCCCGGCAGCGAGCACCAGCTGACCTGGACCCGCTTCTTCGCCGCCGTCGCGTCGTCGGACGCGGACTTCCAACTGCTGCGCGGGCTGTTGGACGGTACGGCGAAGATCGACGGTCTCGATGTCGACCAGGAGCTGCGCTGGGCCTTCCTGGGGCCGCTGGCCGCGCACGGACGGGCGGACGAGTCCCTCATCGACGGCGAACTGGCCCGCGATGACACGGCGTCGGGCAAGCGGCACCAGGTGCGCTGTCTGGCGGCCCGGCCGTCGGCCGCGGTCAAGGCGCAGGCGTGGGCCCAGGTCGTCGAGTCGGACGCGCTGTCGAACGCGCTCGTCGAGGCGACGATCGCCGGTTTCGCCCGGTCGAACCAGCGGGAGCTGCTCGCGCCGTACGCCGCGACGTACTTCGAGGTGATCGAGCGGGTGTGGGCCGAGCGCTCGATCCAGATCGCCATGGATGTGGTGCGCGGACTGTTCCCGGGGCTCCAGGGAGACCGTCGGACCCTGGACACGGCGACGGCGTGGCTCGATTCGCACCAGGACGCGGCGCCCGCGCTGCGCAGGCTGGTGGTGGAGGCGACGGACGATCTGGCGCGTGCGCTGCGCGGTCAGGAGTGCGATACGGCCGCGGCCGGCTGACGGATGGTGCCGGACGCCTCGTCAGAGGTCCGGTGCCGGGCGTCCCGCAGGGCCTCTGATCGGCAGTCGAACGCCCTTACTTTAGGACGATCTTGTCCGGTTTTGCCGACAAACGGGTAACAGGGGTTAGAGGGACGCCTGAGTAGGGGGAGACACCGGGACATGAACAACAACACCCCGGTCTCCCCCCGCCCCCTCAGCCACCTCTCCGATGATGTGCGGAGTCGTGTGCTCTCGCTCGCGCAGCTGCGTGAGCGCGGTGTCCCTGGTGGCCGGGCCACCGCTCAGTGCCGGCCCGGCGGCCCCTGGCAGCAACCGCTGCCGGGGGTCTTCCTGTTGCACTCGGGTCCCCCGACCGCGGATGAGCGGCTCCGGGCGGTACTGCTGTACGCGGGGCGGCCGAGCGCGGAGAGTTCCCGGGGTGTGCCCGTCCAGCCCGGCCGGTTCTCGCCGTCCGCCTCCCCCGGCGCCTCCGCCTCTGCCGCCTCCGCCACCTCGCCCTCCTCGGCCTCCTCGGCCGCGACTTCGGCGTCCCCGTACGGCGCGGTGATGATCACGGGGCTGGCGGCGCTGGCGCTGTACGGATTCTCGTCCACTCCCCCGCTGCTCTCGCTGGAGCGGATCGATGTGCTCGTACCGCGTACCCGGCGGCTGCGGTCCACGGGGTGCGCGCGGCTGATCCGGGCCCACTCCCTGCCGCGGCCCGAGGAGTTCGACGGGATGCCGGTGGCGCCCGTGGGGCGCGCGCTGGCCGACGCGGTCGCGGAACTGTGCGACGCCGACGCCGTCGTCGCGCTGCTGACCGAGGCGGTACGCGCCGGGCACTGCGAACCGGCCCTGGTGGTACGGGAGCTGAGCCAGTCCGGGCTGCTGGCGCGGCCACATGTGGTGGAAGCGGTGGACTCCCTGCTCGCCGAGGGGCGGACGCTGGCCGAGGGCCGGCTCTATGAACTGGTGCGGGTGTACGGGCTCCAGGAGCCGCTGTGGAACGTGGATCTGCGGCTGCCGGGCGGACCGCGTCTGGGCGGCGTGGACGCCTACTGGCCCGACCAGGCGGTCGCCGTGGAGCTGGACACCCGGGCACCGAGGCCGGGCGGCCGGGCCACCGACCGGACGGACGACGAGGACGACGAGCAGTGGTCGGCGGCCGTACGCAAGCGCGAGCATCTGGAGCGGCTGGGGATCACGGTCGTCCATCTCACGCCCAGGAAGCTGCGGGAGGCGCTGGATCAGCAGGCGACGGTGGTCCGTACGGCCCTGATGGCGGCGAACGACCGGGATCCGGCCGCGCAGGTGGTCATCCTGCCGAGATGAACGCGGCGAGGCGGGGGCCGGTGCCGGCCGTGACGGAGACATCGGCTCCCGGCCCCTCGGCCCACGGACATCGGCCCCCTGCCCACGGACCTCGGCACCACGGCCCCCGGACCTCGGCGCCATCGCCCCCGGACCTCGGCGCCGGCATCATCACCAGCCCCACCAGCAACCGGATTTCGCCCCATTGGTCCCCGGTGGCGCACACACCGCACTGGCGGGTGTCCGCCACGACCGAATCCCGCCCCTGACAACCCTCCACAAAACCCTGTCATTGCGAAAAGGTGAGCGGTCATCCGGTACCGAATTCCGGACTGTCTCTTTCACCACACAGGGATGCTGATGACCTCCGAATCCGAGAGCTCCATATCCGGGCCGAGACGCGTGGCCAGGGTCGCGGCGGCCGCCGGTCTGGTGGCCGCGCTGATAGCCACCGGCGCGGTACCCGCCTTCTCCGCGACGGGCGCCGACGACCCGGCCGCACCCGTCAAGTCGTCCCCCGCCTCCGGCTCTTCCGACAAGCTCGGGGCGGCCGACGCCGATCTGCTCGCCAAGGCGAAGGCCAAGGGCGAGAAGAACATCACGATGATGGTCGCCACCGCACCGGGGGCGACCGAGCAGGTCGCCGGTCAACTGGACGCCGTCGAGGGCGCCGTGGTCGGCAAGACGTACGACAAGCTCGGCTATGTACGGGCCACGCTCCCGACCGCCAAGGCGGACGCCGCGATCAGGGCGGCCCAGAAGCTCTCCTCCGTCCACGGCATCGATCTCAACCAGGAGATCAAGCTGGACGACCCGAAGCCCGCGGCGGACACGGCGAAGGCCGCGCAGGGCGCCAACGGTTCGGCCGCCAAGAAGTACCCCGCGCCGAACAGCGGGACCCCGGCGAAGAACCCGTACAACCCGTCCTTCGAGACCGGCGCGGTGGACTTCGTCAAGAAGAACCCGAAGGCCGACGGCCGCGGCGTCACCATCGGCATCCTGGACTCGGGTGTCGATCTCGGCCACCCCGCGCTCCAGAAGACCACCACCGGCGAGCGCAAGATCGTCGACTGGGTGACCGCCACGGACCCGGTGTCCGACAACGACGGCACCTGGCGTCAGATGGACACCGCGGTGTCGGGCCCGTCCTTCACGGCGGACGGCCGTACGTGGAAGGCCCCGGCCGGCTCGTACAAGTACCGCGCGTTCCGCGAGGACGCCACCCTGGGTGGCGAGATGGCGGGCGACCTCAACCGTGACGGTGACACCACCGACAGCTGGGGCGTGCTCTACGACCCGGCCAAGGGGACCGTACGCGTCGATCTGAACAACGACGGCGACTTCACCAACGACACCGTCATGAAGCCGTACAAGGACGGCTTCCAGGTCGGCTACTTCGGCACGGACAACCCGGCCACCCCGGTGGTCGAGCGCATCCCGTTCGTGGTCGAGATCCGCAAGGACGTCGTCTACAACGCGGCGGGCGCGAAGTCCGACTTCGTCAACATCGGTGTCATCGAGGGCGCGCACGGCTCGCACGTCGCCGGTATCACCGCCGCCAACGGCCTCTTCGGCGGCAAGATGAACGGCGCCGCCCCCGGCGCCAAGCTGGTGTCCTCGCGCGCCTGCTCCTGGAGCGGCGGCTGCACCAGCATCGCGCTGACCGAGGGCATGATCGACCTCGTCGCCAACCGCGGTGTGGACATCGTCAATATGTCGATCGGCGGTCTGCCGCCGCTCAACGACGGCAACAACGCCCGCGCCCAGCTGTACACGCGGCTCATCGACACGTACGGCGTGCAGCTCGTGATCTCGGCCGGTAACGACGGCCCCGGCACCAACACCATCAGTGACCCGGCCCTGGCCGACAAGGTCATCTCGGTCGCCGCGTCGATCTCCAAGGAGACCTGGGCCGCCAACTACGGCTCCGGTGTGACGACGAAGAACGGCCTGCTGCCGTTCTCGTCCCGCGGCCCCCGCGAGGACGGCGGTTTCACGCCGACCCTCACCGCTCCTGGCGCGGCCATCAACACCACCCAGACCTGGGCCGCCGGCGGCCCGGTCGCCGAGGCGGGCTACCAGCTGCCGCCCGGCTACTCCATGCTCCAGGGCACCTCGATGGCCTCTCCGCAGGCCGCGGGCGCGAGCGCGCTGCTGCTCTCCGCCGCCAAGCAGAAGCGGATCAGCCTCACCCCCGCCACGCTGCGGACGGCGCTCACCAGCAGTGCCACCAAGATCTCCGGACTCCAGGCTCATGAGCAGGGCGCCGGTCTGATCGATGTCGTGGGCGCGTGGAAGTCCATCGAGAAGGGCGCCACCGCCCATGAGTACACGGTCAAGGCCCCGGTCGACACGGCGCTCGACCAGTACCTGAAGACCCCCGGCTTCGGCACCGGTCTGTACGACCGCGAGGGCGGTCTGAAGGCCGGCCAGAGCCGGACGTACGACATCACCCTCACCCGGACCACGGGCGCCAAGGGCGCGCTGGAGCACCGGCTGAAGTGGAAGTACGACGACAAGACCTTCCGGCTGCTCGGCAGTGACCGGATCAAGCTGCCGCTGAACCAGCCGGTGACCGTGACCGTGCAGGCCAGGCCCGGTTCCGCCGGGGTGCACAGCGCGATCCTGGAGGTCGACGACCGTCGTACGGAGGGGGTGGACAAGCAGGTCCTCACCACCGTGGTCGTCTCGAAGGAGCTGGCCAAGCCGGCGTACGCGTTCTCGGCGTCGGACTCGGTGCAGCGCAACGCCTCGAAGTCGTACTTCGTGACGGTGCCGGCGGGCGCGAAGACCCTGGAGGTGGCGCTCGGCGGACTCGCCAAGGACAGCCAGACCCGGTTCATCGCCATCAGCCCGTACGGCGTGCAGATGGAGAACAGCTCGACGATCTTCTGCTACCCGAACTACCCGAACCCGGCCAACACCTGCCGCCCGGACGTACGTTCGTACCCGGACCCGCTGCCCGGTGTCTGGGAGATCGAGGTCGAGTCGCGCCGTACGTCGCCGCTGCTCGACAACCGGTACACGCTGGACACGACCCTGATGGGCGCGGTCTTCGACCCGGCGGTCACCACGATCCCCGAGGCGAAGATCGGCACCCCCGCCCCGGTGTCCTGGAAGGTCGGCAACGGCTTCGCCGCCATCGACGGCACGCTCGGCGGCGGCTCGCTGGGCTCGGCGAAGGTCACCCGTCCGACGATCGCGGACGGCGAGCGGCAGCAGACGACCGTCACCATCGGTGCGGGCGTCGAGCGGCTCGACATCGCGCTCGGCGGCACGTCCGACACGGGGGCCGACCTCGACCTCTTCGTCGCGAAGGACGGCCGTACGGTCGGTCAGTCCACGACGGCCAGCTCCGATGAGTCCGTCAGCCTGGTCAACCCGGCGGCCGGTACGTACACGATCACCGTCGACGCCTACGCGGTCCCGGCCGGGTCCACGGCGTACGACTACCGCGACGTGTACTACTCGGCCTCGCTCGGCTCGATCAAGGCGAACGGTCCCGTCAAGCTCGCCAGCGGCGCTTCCGCGCAGGTCGCGGCCGAGGTGCTGGTGAACAGCGCGGCCCCGGCGGGCCGGCAGTTCTTCGGTGAGGTCCGGCTGCTCAACGCGCGCGGCACCGCCGCGGGCACCGGCAGCGTGATCATCGAGAGCGTCACCCCTTAGGTACCCGTAAGTACCCGTAAGTACCCGTCACGAGAAAGTGGGGGCGGGCGTCCGCACGGACGCCCGCCCCCACTTTCTCGCCGTGAACGGATGGCTCCGTTATGAACGGATGCCGCCGATATTGATGCCGTCGCAGACTCGCTCGATGAATTCACCCACACGATAACTGGACCGGCGCGCCGATTTCTCGCTCTCCGGTTCGGGGTGGTCGTACCACGCGAGCAATCGGCTGAAATCTCCGGAGATACCCTCCGGGGCTTTCTTGTTCAGATCCTCGATGACATGCCGGCGCTTGTGCGGGGTCATTTCCCCGTCACGCTGGAGATCCAGCGCGCCGGCCGTACCGCAGAACTCCGCACGGTGCGCGGACTTCTTGAAGACCTCTTCTTCGGAGTCCCGGGTGACCAGGAACCCGGTGGTGGCGAGCGCCAGCGCGGCAAGCGCGGCCGATACGGCAACGACCGGTCTGCGCATGGCTCAGGTACCCGCCTTGATCGCGTTGAGGTCATGCTGGTCGTAGCGGGTCGGCCAGACACCCGCCCCTCGCATGCACGAGTTGTTGTCCGTGTCATTGCTCGCCGAACGGTGTCCGAGGTCGGCGGTGTGCCCGAACTCGTGGCAGCCGAGGCTCTTCCACTGCGAAGCGGTCTTGCTCTGCGTCTGGTTGAGCCGGATTCGGATGATGTCGCACGACGTCCACAGTGCGTTCCAGTTGGTGCAGTCCGTACGGCCGTGCCAGCCGGTCTTGCCGTAGGTGGAGTCGTACACCTCGATGTCGCCGCCACCCCACGAGGTCGTGATGACGCTGCGTTCCAGCTCCGCCTTGCCATGGTTCATCGCACTGGTGCCGTTCGAGCTGAGGCTGAAGCCCTTGACAGCCTGGTTTCTGTTGTCGGGATCGATTCCGTCGTCGTCGTGGCCGGCGTACGCGGTCGAGGACATGGCCAGCAGCAGGGCGGCGGTCATGGCGAGCGCGCCCGGGATCCGGGAAGAGCGTGCGGGCATGGGAGATCCACTTCCTGAGAGAGGGAGCATCGGGAACGGTCAGCTCGACGAGGGATAGGGCGTCGGCTCCGAGCCGTCGTCCGTCGAGTCGTCGGGGATCGGCTCCTCGACGTCGTCACCGGAGGCGGGCAGATCAGCCTCGGGTCCGGTCAGGACGGGCGGTTCGGCCTGCGGCTTCAGCTCGCCCTGGTTCTCCTTGGACTGGAGCCGTTTGATCTCGAAGGCGAACTCGTCCGGCTGGTACATGGCGACGACACCGTGGATCTCGGACTCCGGATCGGCGGACGATACGAGACCGGTCCAGCCCTCCTTGACCAGCGCCCTTCCCTGGGAGTTGACCAGCCGCCAGCGGGACTCGTCATCGGATCTCGTGAGGAAGTAGAAGCCCTTGTCCCCGACCTCGCTCCACGCCACGTTCTCCACCTGATACCCGTTGCCCTCGGAGTCCCAGCCCCACTCTTCGAGGACAAGGGTCGTCGGAGGGCGGAAGACGCTCCTCAGTACGTTGGTGACCGACAGGGTGACGTCCCTGGCCTGCTCGACGCCGCCCTCTTCGGCGCTCCCAACCGTCCGGCCAGGACGGACATCCGTCACCGTCGCCTCGACCACCGTGGGAGTCGTGCCGAGCAGTTCCGGCAGGGTCTTGAAGTCGAACACCTCGCGGCTGTGCATGATCCGCTCAGGCTGCGCGTCGCGGTGCGGCGCGGATCGTTGACCGTCCACACCGGTCCAGGCCGCGGCGCCGACAGCGATCAGAACGACAGCCGCGCACACGGAAATACCGCGGACACGTCTCATTTTCTGCGCACGCAAAATAAACCCCCCACAAATACGCGGCGCAATCTTTTGTCGCGCCGAACACTTTGCGCGCACAGCGTAAGGAAGCCACTACGGAACGGCAAGCAATATTTTTCGACACCTCACCCCGGGGTGTCACAGTCAAGTGCACGAGAGGCGGGGAGCGCGGCAGTCATCCACTCCCAGGTGGTAGCCACCTGTTCGCCAGTGAATTGCTCCACGGGTTCATCCGGAAAACGGGAGATAATGACCAGCGAGTGCGTCCCGGGGCGAAATGCACCGGCCTCGTCGCGCGGTATGTCGAATTCCACTTCTCCCGGGTCCCTGTCGGGTTTGAGAAAGCGGTCGGCGGTCAGTACCACTCGGGTCCTGTCCCCGGCCGGCTCCGTCCTGGCCACCGTCCCCTCGGCGATCACCCGGGCGCAGGCGACCACACCCTCGTCGGTGAGCTTGGCCTCGCTCTCGTCGGCCGGCTGGGCGGCCAGCCGGAACAGTCCGAGTCCGGTCAGCGACGCGACCACGGCCGCCGAGGCCGCGAGAGCCCACAGGGCTCCGCGCCGACGGTGGCGTACCGGGCCCGGCGCGTCGGCCTGCCGCGTCCCCGTGGCGCGCTCCGGGGCCTCGGTGGACTCCGGGACCCCCGCCGGCTCCGGGGCTTCGGCCCCGGCCAGCGCGTCCCCGATGAAATGCAGCTGCTCCCGGAGCGTCCTCATCAGTTCGTCCTCCTCCATGCCGCTCGCAGGCCGGTTCTCCCGCACGGTCACACCACCTCGTTCGTACGGAGTCGGTCACGCATCGCCTTGACGGCCGCATGCAGCCTGCTCTTGACGGTCCCCAGCGGAATGCCGAGTTCCGCCGCCATTTGCGGCACGGACAGGTCGGCGTAGAACCGCAGGACGAGCACTTGCCGCTGCGCCTCCGGCAGATCGTCGAGGCCGTCCGCGACAGCGAGCGCGAGCAGCCGTGCCTCCTGGCCGCCCTCACTCGTCTCGCTCCACACCTTGAGCGCGGTGAGCCGGGCTCCCGTCCGCTCCTGCCGCTGCCGGGTGCGGTGCCAGTCGGCCGCGAGGTTCGAGGCCACGACGGCGGCCCACGCACCCACCTCCCTCGGCTCGTCCTTTCCGCTCGCGCGGCGCTCCAGGAGGCGCAGCCGTACCTGCTGGAGGCCGTCCTGGAGGTCGGCCTGCGGTACGCCTCCGAGCGCGAGGACCGCCCGTACCCTCCTGGCCTGCGCCGCGTCGAGAGGGTCGTCCCCGTCTTCCGCGTCTTCCGCCGGTCTGCTGCTCGGCACGGATTGCCTCCCCCTGATGTGTTTCCCCTATGACGTGGGCGGCCCGTGAAACGTTCGGACCGTTCCGGTCCCCGGACATTGGATTGGACAAACCGACCGGGGACAGACGCATGATGAGGGAACGCGTCCCCTGGAAAGGGACAGGGACAGCCCCGAGCGAAGGAGCCCCAGTGAAGGTCGGAATCGTCGGAGCCACCGGTCAGGTCGGCACAGTCATGCGCGGGGTTCTGGCCGAGCGGAGCTTCCCGGTCGCCGAGCTGCGGCTCTTCGCCTCCGCGCGGTCGGCAGGGTCGGTCATCGAGTGGCAGGGCACGTCGATCACGGTCGAGGACGCCTCCACCGCCGACTACTCCGGGCTCGACATCGTGCTCTTCTCCGCCGGGGGCGCCACCTCGAAGGCGCTCGCGGAGAAGGTCGCCGGCCAGGGCGCCGTCGTGATCGACAACTCCTCCGCCTGGCGGCGTGACCCCGAGGTCCCGCTGGTCGTCTCCGAGGTCAACGCGCACGCGATCAAGAACCGCCCCAAGGGCATCATCGCCAACCCGAACTGCACCACGATGGCCGCCATGCCCGTGCTGCGCGCGCTGCACGCCGAGGCGGGGCTGACCGCGCTGGTCGCCACGACCTACCAGGCGGTGTCCGGCTCCGGCCTCTCCGGCGTGGCCGAGCTGCACGGCCAGGCGCAGAAGGTCGTCGCCGAGGCCGACCGGCTCACCCATGACGGCGGGGCCGTCGACTTCCCCGAGCCCAGCGTCTACCAGCGCCCCATCGCCTTCAATGTGCTCCCGCTCGCGGGCTCCATCGTGGACGACGGCTCCTTCGAGACCGACGAGGAGCAGAAGCTCCGCAACGAGTCCCGCAAGATCCTGGAGATCCCGGAGCTGAAGGTCTCCGGGACCTGTGTCAGGGTGCCGGTCTTCACCGGCCACTCGCTCCAGGTGAACGCTCGCTTCGCCCGCCCGATCAGCGTGGAGCGCGCCTATGAGCTGCTGAAGGACGCGCCGGGGGTGGAGCTGTCCGAGATCCCGACGCCGCTCCAGGCGGCCGGCAAGGACGCCTCGTACGTGGGCCGGATCCGGAACGACGAGACCGTGGAGAACGGTCTGGCGCTGTTCCTCTCCAACGACAATCTGCGCAAGGGCGCGGCGCTCAACGCCGTCCAGATCGCGGAGCTGGTCGCGGCCGAGCTCAAGGGCTGAGGCTCAGGGGCCGGGGCTCAAGGGCCGGGGGTCCGCTCACTCGGCGGGCGCCCGGTCCGGGTAGCGGCCCTCGGCCGGTCGGCCGGTCAGTCGCGGCGGACCTCGAAGTGGAAGCAGCCGAACTCCACCGCGCGTACATGCACCAGCGCGACCTCGGGATCGGCGAAGGCTTCGTCGAACGCCTCGTCGAACCCCGCGTCGGCGTTCTCCGAAAGCTCCAGAAGCCGGCCGCCGAGGATCCGGCCCTCGGAGCTGTAGCGCCTCACCGTGCGCAGCGCGCCGGGCCTGGTGTACGGATAGCCGCCCCCGTCGGCCGGTCCCCCGCACTCCTCGGCGTGGATGAAGACCGGCCCCTGTTCGTCGTACGCGCCCGGCTTGGCCCAGCTCTCAGCGGCCCAGCGGCGCAGCGGGGCGTACGAGACGAGCAGCAGCCGCTCACCGCTCCGGCTCGGCCGCAGACAGCAGCGCAGCGGCGCGCCGCCCTCGTCGTCGGTGAACGGGGCTCGGGTGTGGCCCGAGTCGTCGGTGTCGCGCAGTTCCTTGAGCGCGGCGGGGGTGATGGGGCGTGCGAGATGGTTCGTCATGGCTTCAGCGTGGCGCGGCCGGCCGCCCGTGACCGGCGGTTTCCGGACCTCGCGCTGACCCGCTGCGCACGGCGGTTACTGCCGGGCGTCGAGCCACGTCCGCGTGGAAAGATAACCCCAAACGTCACGAACCGAGGAGATGACCCGGGTGCCTGGCACAAATCTGACCCGCGAAGAGGCGCAGCGGCGCGCACGCCTCCTCACCGTGGACTCGTACGAGATCGATCTCGATCTCAGCGGCGCACAGGAGGGCGGCACCTACCGGTCCGTGACCACGGTGCGCTTCCTGAGCGCGGAGGCCGGGGCGGAGACCTTTATCGATCTGGTGGCGCCCGCGGTGCACGAGGTCGTACTCAACGGCACCTCTCTGGACGTCGCCTCCGTCTTCCGGGACTCGCGCATCGCGCTGGCGCATCTGCACGAGGGCCCCAACGAGCTGACGGTCGTCGCGGACTGCGCCTACACGAACACCGGCGAGGGGCTGCACCGCTTTGTCGACCCGGTCGACGAGCAGGCCTATCTGTACACGCAGTTCGAGGTGCCGGACGCGCGGCGCGTCTTCGCCTCGTTCGAGCAGCCCGACCTGAAGGCGACCTTCCAGTTCACCGTGAAGGCGCCCGAGGGCTGGACGGTCGTCTCCAACTCGCCGACGCCGGAGCCCAGGGACCACATCTCGGTCTTCGAGCCGACGCCGCGCATCTCGTCGTACATCACCGCGCTGATCGTCGGTCCGTACCACTCGGTGCACAGCTCGTACGAGAAGGACGGCCAGTCCGTGCCGCTGGGCGTCTACTGCCGACCCTCGCTCGCCGAGTATCTGGACTCGGACGCGATCTTCGAGGTCACCCGGCAGGGCTTCGACTGGTTCCAGGAGAAGTTCGCCTACGACTACCCCTTCGCCAAGTACGACCAGCTGTTCGTGCCGGAGTTCAACGCGGGCGCGATGGAGAACGCGGGCGCGGTCACCATCCGCGACCAGTACGTCTTCCGTTCGAAGGTGACGGACGCGGCGTACGAGACGCGTGCCGAGACGATCCTGCACGAGCTGGCGCACATGTGGTTCGGCGATCTGGTCACCATGGAGTGGTGGAACGATCTGTGGCTGAACGAGTCGTTCGCCACCTACACCTCGATCGCCTGCCAGGCGTACGCGCCGGGCTCGAAGTGGCCGCACTCCTGGACCACGTTCGCCAACTCCATGAAGACCTGGGCCTACCGGCAGGACCAGCTGCCCTCCACACACCCGATCATGGCGGACATCCGTGATCTGGACGATGTGCTGGTCAACTTCGACGGCATCACCTACGCCAAGGGCGCGTCCGTACTGAAGCAGCTGGTCGCGTACGTCGGCCAGGACGAGTTCTTCAGCGGCGTGCAGGCGTACTTCAAGGCGCACGCGTTCGGGAACACCCAGCTGTCCGATCTGCTGGGCGCGCTGGAGAAGACCTCCGGCCGCGATCTGAAGACCTGGTCGACGGCGTGGCTGGAGACGGCCGGTATCAATATCCTGCGCCCGGAGATCGAGCTCGACGCCTCGGGCCATGTGGCCTCGCTCCACGTACGGCAGGAGGCCCCCGCGCTGCCCGCCGGGGCCAAGGGCGAGCCTGTACTGCGTCCGCACCGGATCGCGATCGGCTGCTACGACCTGGACGGGAACGGCAAGCTGGTCCGTACGAGCCGGATCGAGCTGGACGTGGAGGGCGAGCTGACGGAGGTGCCGTTCCCGGCGGACACCCCGCGTCCGGCCGTCATCCTGCTCAACGACGACGACCTGTCGTACGCGAAGGTCCGGCTCGACGAGGAGTCCCTGCGGGTCGTCACCGAACACCTCGGCGACTTCGAGGAGTCACTGCCGCGCGCCCTGTGCTGGGCGTCGGCCTGGGACATGACGCGCGACGGCGAGCTGGCCACCCGCGACTATCTGGAGCTGGTGCTCTCGGGTATCACGAAGGAGTCGGACATCGGGGTGGTGCAGTCGCTGCACCGCCAGGTGAAGCTGGCGCTGGACCTGTACGCGGCGCCCGCCTGGCGCGAGGCGGGGCTGACCCGGTGGACGGACGCCACGCTGGCGCATCTGCGGGCGGCCGAACCGGGCAGCGACCACCAGCTGGCGTGGGCGCGCGCGTTCGCCGCGACGGCGCGTACGCCGCAGCAGCTCGACCTGTTGCAGGGCCTGCTCGACGGTACGGAGACGGTCGAGGGTCTGGCGGTCGACACGGAGCTGCGCTGGGCGTTCGTACAGCGGCTGGCGGCGGTGGGGCTGCACGACGAGGAGGAGATCTCGGCGGAGTACGAGCGCGACCGCACGGCGGCGGGCGAACGCCACGCCGCCGCGGCCCGTTCGGCGCGACCGCTGGCCGAGGCCAAGGCGGAGGCATGGGCGTCGGTGGTGGAGAGCGACAAGCTGCCGAACGCGCTCCAGGAGGCGGTGATCAGCGGCTTCGTCCAGACCGACCAGCGTGAGCTGCTGGCCCCGTACGCGGAGAAGTTCTTCGCGGTGGTCGGGGAGGTCTGGGAGTCGCGCTCGCACGAGATGGCCCAGCAGATCGCGGTCGGTCTGTACCCGTCGCTCCAGGTCTCCCGCTCCACGCTGGACGCGACGGACGCCTGGCTCGCCTCCGCGAACCCGAACGCGGCGTTGCGGCGGCTGATCTCGGAGTCGAGGTCGGGCGTCGAGCGGGCGCTGAAGGCGCAGGAGGCGGACGCGGCGGCGGCCGTCGCGTAGCCCGGCTCCGAGGCGAGGCGGGTCGGGGCGGGTCGGGGCGGATCCCACGGGAGCCGTTCCCCGGCCCGCCCGTCCGCGTCGGAGGCCGGCCGGTCGGCTCGGCGCGGGTACGGCGGCGACGGCACGCGAAAGCGTCGCCCGGCACCTCAGGTGCCGGGCGACGCCCAGGAAGTCCCGGTGGGGTCAGACGTGCTTGCGCGACTTGTCGAGCACGATCACCAGACCGGCGATGACGCCGAAGATCACCAGCGGCGCGGCCACGAACAGGCCGAGGGTCTCGCCCACACTCAGGCCCGGACCCGGGTCGTCGCCGTCGTCCCGGGTCAGCGCGAGCGCCGGGGACGACATGAGCAGCATCATCAGCGTCGTACCGGTCGCCAGGGCGCCGGCGCGCAGAGCGTTCTTCTTGTCCACGGTGCAAACGTAGCGAACCCGTCCGCGGGCCGCGCGCCCGGGGTGCCTTACGGTCTGTCCCGAGGCCGCCGGCGCGCCGGTGCGCGCGGCCTCCACCAGCGTCTCAGTGGCCACGCAGGGCCTCCATCAGGCCATGCAGCCGGGGCGAGGCGGCCAGTTCCTCCAGGCTCATCGGGCGGCCTTCGGCGTCGGCCACCGGCAGCCGCCAGTTCGGGTACTGGTTCCAGGTGCCCGGCAGGTTCTGCGGTCTGCGGTCGCCGACCGCGTCCGGCAGCCAGACCCCGATCATCCGCGCGGGTGTGAGGGTCAGGAAGCGGTAGAAGGCGCGGATCTCCTCCTCCTCGTCCCCGTCGCCCCCGGGCAGCAGTCCCAGGCGCGCGAGACACCCCAGCCACTCCGCGACCTCCGCCTGCTCCTCCGAGCGCTCCTGGTCCAGCGGGCGGGTGAGCAGACCGAGCCGGTGGCGCAGCTCCGCGTACTCACCGGTGAGCCGGGCCGCCGTGGGCGGCAGATCATGGGTGGTGGCGGTGGCCACACAGCCCTCGCGCCAGCTCTCGGGCGGCAGCGGGCGGCCCGTACCCGTCCAGTCGCGCTCGAACCAGAGCACGGACGTGCCGAGCACCCCGCGCCGCTGGAGCGCCTCGCGTACGCCGGGCTCGACCGTGCCCAGGTCCTCCCCTATGACGACGGCACCCGCGCGGTGCGCCTCCAGGGCGAGGACCGCGAGCATCGCCTCGGCGTCGTAACGGACATACGTTCCCCGGGTGGGGTCCTGGCCCCGGGGTACCCACCAGAGCCGGAACAGCCCCATCACATGGTCGATCCGCAGCGCTCCGGCGTGCCGCAGCAGGCCCTGGAGCAGCCCGCGGAACGGGGCGTACCCGGACGCGGCCAGCACATCGGGGCGCCAGGGCGGCAGGCCCCAGTCCTGGCCGAGCGCGTTGAAGGCGTCCGGCGGCGCGCCGATCGAGATGCCCGCGGCGAAGGCGTCCTGCTGGGCCCAGGCGTCGGCGCCGCCCGGGTGCACCCCGACGGCGAGGTCATGGACGATCCCGACGGCCATCCCCGCGTCCACGGCGGTCCGGGACGCGGCGGCCAGCTGCTCGTCCGTCAGCCAGGCCAGCCGGCAGTGGTAGTCGATCCGGTCGAGCAGCTCCCGGCGGGCCGCGGCCGTCTCGGCGGAGCGCGGGTCCCGCAGCACCTCCGGCCAGTCGTGCCACTCGGGGCCGTGCACCTCGGCGAGGGCGTACCAGGTGGCGTGGTCCTCCAGGGCGCGGCCCTGCGCGGCCAGGAAGTCCCAGTAGGCGGCGCGCCGCCCGGGGCCGAGCGGGACCGTGTCCAGGATGTCCAGGGCCGCACGCTTGAGCGCCCACACGGCGTCGCGGTCGATCAGCGCGCCCTCGCCCGGGGTCTTGTCGAGAACGGACTCCCGCAGCGCCGCGGCCCGTTCCACCAGCGCGTCGAGGCGAGCGCGGTCGGGCCCCCGTACATACGCGTACTCGGGGATGTCCTCGATCCGCAGATGCACCGGGTCGGGGAAACGGCGTGAGGAGGGTCGGTACGGGGACGGGTCGGTCGGATCGCCCGGTACGGCGGCGTGCAGCGGATTGATCTGGACGAACCCGGCCCCCAGGGTCCGGCCCGACCAGCCGGCCAGCTCGGCGAGATCGCCCAGATCGCCCATGCCCCAGGAGCGGGCGGAGAGCAGGGAGTAGAGCTGCACCAGAAAGCCATGGGTGCGGGCGGGCGGGCGCGGCAGCCGGGCGGGCGCGACGATCAGCACCACCCAGGCGGTACGGCCGTCGGGGGCCTCGACGGCCAGCCGGTGCACCCCGAGCGGGAGCCGCGCCCAGGCGGCGGGCTCCTCAGGGGCGGAGTGCGGCAGCTCAAGCGACTCGCCCTCCTCCGTCTCCACCCGGAGCACCGAGCCCGGCGGAAGCGCGGCCAGGGCGGGCGGCAGCTCGGGGGGCGGCGGGGCCGGGGCGGGAAGGGAGCCGGCGGACTCCTCAGGGGCGCCCGGGGCACCGTCCCGTGCGGTCCACAGCACGAGCGTCGCGGGCAGCAGCCGCCGCGCCTCGGCGGACTCGGCGTCGCTGAGCGCGTCGTCCACCGCCTCGGGCGTGGCCGCGTCGACACCCAGCGCGGCGAGCACCGCGACCACGGTGTCGTCGGGGACCGGGACGGTGACGCCCGGGGAAGGTGAGTGCGCGGTGGCGACACCGTGCAGCTCGGCGAGCCTGGCCAGACCCATACGCACTCCGTTCAGACGGTCAGACTCCTGGGGACTCCGTGCCACCCGCCGTGCCCGGAGCGGTCGGCTCGCTGGTCAGCGGGGCGGTGTCGGCGAGCGGGGGCTCGCTGGTGAGGGGTGCCGCGTCGGCGAGCGGGGGCTCGCTGGTCAGGGGTCCCGCACCGACACCGCCGAGCGGGGGCTCGCTGGTCAGCGGGGCGGGCTCCGCCTGTTTGGAGAGGGCGGAGAGCAGGAGCTGTGCGGATGCGGCCATGACGGCGCCTCCAAGGAACAGGGAACAGGTCATCGCAGCCCTACCCAGCGGGCGGAGCCGCAGACGTGTACGCCCCGTAAACGTGTGTCGAGTCACGATCCGTTCCCCGTGCGGCAGTTGAAGGTCCTGCCTATCACAAACGGTCATTTGCGACACAACGGCCACGCGCATTGACACCGCCACCACGGGGTGGTGGGCTCGGTGCCGCTCGACGGTTCCAGTCCCCTGTCCGGTCGAGACCCAGGCGGGACGCCGGCGGTGCCAGAAGGCGAAACCAGTGAGCATGAGGGGACAAGGCATGCAGCTCGGGCGCGGAAAGCGGACCGCGACCGCCGTCGCGGTCGCCGTGATCGGCGGACTGCTCGGTACCGCGCCGAGCGCGTCGGCCGCCCCCCAGGACCCCGGATCGCCCGCGGCGAGCACCCCCGACCGCGAGGACGGGATGGCGGTGCCCGCGGTCTGGCCGAGGCCCCAGACGATCAAGGCCGCGGGGAGCGCGGTCACGCTCGGGGACGAGGTGACCGTCGTCGTCGGCGCGGGCGCCGACACCTACGCCGTGCGGGCGCTGGCGGAGCTGCTGCGCGCCGCCGGTGTCCGTACCGTCCACACCACCTCGTCCGCCGCGTCCTCGGGGGCGCCGTCCCGGGACCGGGGGCCCGTCGTGTTCGCCGGGGGCAGCGGCGCGTGGAACGCGCTGCGCGCCCTGCGCGCGCCCGAGCGCGCCGACCTTCCGTCCGGCGGCTACCGGATCGCCGTGGGCACCGTCGCGGGCCGCGGGACGGTCGCTCTCGACGGCGTCGGCGAAGACGGCCTCTTCCACGCCGCGCAGACCCTGCGCCAGCTGATCACACGTCAGACGGCGGACCGGCGGGCCGTACCCGGCGTGGTCGTACGCGACTGGCCGGGCACGGCCGTACGCGGCACGACGGAGGGGTTCTACGGACAGCCCTGGGACCACCGGCGGCGGCTGGCCCAACTCGACTTCATGGGGCGCACCAAGCAGAACCGCTACCTCTACGCGCCGGGCGACGACCCGTACCGCCAGGTGCGCTGGCGCGATCCCTATCCGGCGGCCCAGCGCGCGGAGTTCCGTGAGCTGGCGGAGCGTGCCCGCCGCAACCATGTGACGCTCGCCTGGGCCGTCTCCCCCGCCCAGTCGATGTGCATGACCTCGGACGCGGATCTCATGGCGCTCACCCGCAAGATCGACGCGATGTGGGCGCTGGGCGTGCGCGCCTTCCAACTCCAGTTCCAGGACGTCAGCTACAGCGAATGGCACTGCGACCAGGACGCGGAGACGTTCGGCTCGGGACCGGAGGCGGCGGCCGTGGCGCAGGCCCGGGTGGCCAACGCGGTGGCCGGGCATCTGGCGGACCGGTACGCGGACGCCGAGCCGCTCACGGTCATGCCGACCGAGTACTACCAGGACGGCGCCACGGACTACCGCACGGCGCTCCGCGGCGCGCTCGACGCGCTGGTGCAGGTGGCCTGGACGGGCGTCGGGGTCGTCCCGCGCACGATCACGGGCCGCGAACTGATGGGCGCGCGCGCCGCGTTCGGGCGCCCG
Source organism: Streptomyces sp. NPDC051662 (assembly GCF_040681655.1). Taxonomy (NCBI): domain Bacteria; kingdom Bacillati; phylum Actinomycetota; class Actinomycetes; order Kitasatosporales; family Streptomycetaceae; genus Streptomyces; species Streptomyces sp. NPDC051662. The sequence continues at coordinate 1,953 of NZ_JBFAZD010000006.1, read as the reverse complement.
CTCGTGACCATGGACAACTACCCGGTCAACGACTACGAGCAGAGCCGGCTCTTCCTCGGCCCGTACACCGGCCGGGAGCCCGCCGTGGCGGCCGGTTCCGTCGCGTTGCTCGCCAACGCGATGGAGCAGGCGTCGGCGTCCCGTATCCCGCTGTTCACGGCGGCCGACTACGCCTGGAACCCGCGCGGCTACCAGCCGCGGCAGTCCTGGCGGGCCGCGATGGACGACCTCGCGGGCGAGGACGAGGGGGCCCGCGAGGCGCTGCGCGTGCTCGCGGGCAATGACGCCTCGTCGATTCTCAGCCCGTCGGAGTCGGCGTATCTGAAGCCGCTGCTCGACGCGTTCTGGCGGTCCCGTACGCGTACGGACGCGGCGGCCAGAAGCACGGCGGCGAGCGAACTGAGGGCCGCGTTCACGGTGATGCGGGAGGCCCCGCCGCGGCTCTCCGGGGCGGCCGACGGACAGCTGGACGACGAGGTGCGGCCCTGGCTGGACCAGCTCGCGCGGTACGGCACCGCCGGCGAACTGGCCGTCGACATGCTCCGGGCCCAGGACCGCGGCGACGGCGCGGCGGCCTGGCGCGCGGCGGTGGCCCTGGAGCCACTGCGCGAGGCCGCCGGGGCGAGCCGGGTGACGGTCGGCGAGGGCGTGCTGGGACCGTTCCTTGAGCGGGCGGCCAAGGAGTCGTCGGCCTGGACGGGAGCGGATCGCGCGGTGGGACGCGCGGGGGCCACGGGCGGGGGCGTCGCCCGCGACGCGCGGTCCTACACCGTCGAGCTGGGGCGGGCCAGGCCCCTGGAGACGGTCAACACGATGACCGAGCCCGGCACAGGCGCGGGCGCCACCGTCGAGGCCCGGGTCCCCGGCCAGGGCTGGCGCGACCTGGGGCCGCTCTCGACGAGCGGCTGGACCGAGTCGGACGCGAAGCCGCTGAACGGGCAGCGGGTCGACGCGGTACGGATCGTCTGGTCGGACGCGGGCGCCGGGCCCGGCGGCCCCGGTGGGTCCACGCCGTCCGTACGGCATGTCGTGCCCTGGTTCGCCGACGAGCCGCGGGCCAGCCTCGATCTGCCGCGCGGCGCGGCGAACGCCCAGATCGGCGGCGAGCCCGAGACGGTCGAGGCACGGCTGGCGGCGCAGCGCCCCGGCGAGGTGCGGGGCGCGATCACGGCGAAGCCGCCTTCCGGCATTCGGGTGACGGTGCCCAAGCGGACGACGGTGCCGCGCGGCTCCCGTACGCACGTTCCCGTGAAGGTCAGCGTCCCCGCGGGGACCCCGGCCGGTACGTACGAGGTGCCGCTCGCCTTCGCCGGCGAGGAGCGCACGCTCACGGTGCGTGCCTCGCCCGTCACCGGCGGCCCGGATCTGGCGCGTACGGGCACGGCCACGTCGTCCGGCGACGAGACGCCCGACTTCCCGGCCGCCGCCGCGATCGACGGCGATTCGGTCAGCCGCTGGTCCTCACCCGTGGAGGACGGCGCGTGGTGGCAGGTGGAACTGGCGCGGCCGGCCAGGGTGGGCCGGGTGGTGCTGCACTGGCAGGACGCGTACGCGAGCCGTTACCGGATCCAGGTCTCGGCGGACGGAAGCACATGGCGGACGGCCGCGGCGGTGGCGGACAGCGGGGGCGGGCGGGAGACGGTCGGCATGGACGCGAGGGACGTGCGATTCGTGCGGGTACAGGGCGAGGGGCGGGCGACGCGGTTCGGGTACTCGCTGTTCGCGGTGGAGGTGTACGGGGTGGCTGGGGCTGGCTAGCGGGGCGCCTCCCGGCGGGGGGTCGTGGTGTGGTGCGGTGCGCCTCCGGCGGGGGTGCGGGTGCGTGCGTTGTGGTGCCGGGGGCCGGGGCCTCCGGAGGTGCGTGTCCGGACTGCTTTCCTCACCGTGCTTCGCACGAGCTGCGACGCTTTACGTCCGGACACGCACCTCCTCCGACCCCGACCCCCTCCCGCC